>CAYLTU010000040.1:0-27596 GCA_964386465.1 uncultured Rhodospirillaceae bacterium | reverse complement strand
GAAACTGCGCTACGCCACCTTGTAGATACCCGCCTTCTTGACGCCGTCGTCGACATATTCTTCGAACTGTTTGAAATTGTCTTCGAAGCGTCCGCGCAGTTCGCCGGCCATCGAATCGTAAGCCGTCTTGTCCTGCCACGTGGTGCGCGGCTGGAGAACGTCGGCGGGCACGTCGGGGCAGACCGAAGGGACCAGCAGGCCGAAATTCGGATCGGGCGTTTCCGCCACCTCCGCCAGCCTGCCGTCGAGCGCCGCGCGCACCATGGCGCGGGTGTGGGAAATCTTCATGCGCGAGCCGGTGCCGTAGGCGCCGCCGGACCACCCGGTGTTGACCAGCCAGCACTTGGCGCCGGTCCTGGCGATCCGCTCGCCGAGCATCTTGGCGTAGACCGACGGGTGGCGCGGCATGAACGGCGCACCGAAGCAGGTCGAGAATGTCGCCTGCGGTTCGGTCACGCCGCGTTCGGTGCCGGCGACGCGCGCGGTGTAGCCGGACAGGAAGTGGTACATCGCCTGGTCGGCCGACAGGCGGCTGATCGGCGGCAGCACGCCGAACGCGTCAGCCGTCAGCATCACCACATTGGCCGGCTGCCCGCCCACGCCTTCCGGCACGATGTTCTCGATGAAACCGATCGGGTAGGAGGCGCGGGAATTTTCCGCCAGCGAGCCATCGTCGAAATTGGGCACGCGGGTGACCGAATCGATGACGACATTTTCCAATACCGTGCCGAAGCGTTTGGTCGTGGCGAAAATCTCCGGTTCCGCCTCTTCGGAAAGGTTGATTACCTTGGCGTAGCAGCCGCCTTCGAAATTGAAGATACCGTTGTCCGACCAACCGTGCTCGTCATCGCCGATCAGCGCGCGCGTGCCGTCCGCCGACAGAGTCGTCTTGCCGGTACCGGACAGGCCGAAGAAGATGCTGGCCGCACCATCGCCGCCGATATTGGCGGAGCAGTGCATCGGCAGGACACCACGCTCCGGCAGCAGATAGTTCAGATAGCCGAAAATCGATTTCTTGATCTCTCCGGCATAACGGGTGCCACCGATTAGCATCATGCGCTCGCCAAAATTCATCATGATGAACGCTTCCGAATTGACGCCGTCCACGGCGGGATCGGAATTCATCATTGGCGCGTGCAGGATTGTCACCTCGGGCACGAAATCGGCGACTTCCGACACGGGGACGGGAATGAACATGTTGCGCACGAACAGGCTATGCCAGGGGCTGTCGCTGATCACCCGAACGGACAGTCGGAAATGCGGGTCTGCGCCAGCGTAGACGTCCTGTACATAGAGCTCACGGTTTTGATAATAGGCCAGCATCTTGATCCGCATGGCCTCGAACCGTTCAGGGGCGATCTGCTTGTTGACCGGTCCCCACCAGATATTGTCCCGGCTCGAATCCTCTTCGACGATGAATTTATCGTTCGCCGAACGGCCGGTGTACTTGCCGGTTTCGACGACGAGGGCGCCGCCTTCCGAGATGGTACCAAGGCCCAGCCTGACCGTGTCTTCGTAGAGCCGTTCCGCACCCTGATTCCAATGCGTCGCGGCGGTGTTGATGACGCCGTGATGGTCCAGCCCGAACTTGCTGATTTGTGACACCTAGTGTTTCCTCCGAACGCCCCTCGGTTACCGGATGCAGCGACCGTATATCCGAGTCTGCCGCTCCGTTGCTCCTTGACCCTTCTTAGCAGGAAAATATCGGCGCGCCCTAAGAGAAATCAACCGTCAAGCGCGGTTACGGCGATTTTCCCGCCGCGACGCGTTGCCGCGCCCAGCCTGAAACAAGCCCCCAGCGCTGCCGTCGTCTTTTCACTTGTGGCTAAGGGCAACGGCGACGCTGCGAGTCAATCAGTCCTTCCGTAGCGTTATCAGACCCTTCTCGCCGGCGAATGGTGGTTTTCGGGGTCCAATTTCCTGAATTTTCGGCAGCGGGATCATATTTCAGGACGCAATTGGAGATTTTCGTAATTTCGGGCCGGATTCCAGTCCAATTGGTCGCTGCGCTCGCGCATTGCCAATCATGTCCGGTCGATTCGCGATATTCGAGGTCGCTAGGCCGCATTTGCAAAACGCTCGTGCATATAACCGCTGATGCCGCCGAGCACGATCCACAGCACCGCCGTCGTAACCAACGACGCGATGACGAACATGGCCGCCAATTCCGGGGGGGTGCTGCCACCCATTTCGGCGGGGTGCGGCGCACCAATGATATGCGGCGCGACGATCAGGACCGCGCCCAATGCCCGGATGGGCCACTTTGCCAGGAACGCGACCATCGAAAGACCGGCCCCGGTCGCGATGATCGTCCCGAAATACCAAGCTTGACGTTCAAACAGGTCGGCCGCCTGCAGTCCGGGCAGTTCCGGCGGCATCCCGACCGCCGGCGCCAATGCGAATACCGCGAACCCTGCGAGGCCCCAAATCACACCTTGCTTTATCCCGACCGGCCGCCCGTAAATCGCAAGCGCTGCATTCAGCAGCAGGGCAAACCCCACCGCCGTCAGCACGTTCGCCAACAGCGTGAATGCCGTTCGCTCCAGTCCTGTTTCAGGCGCCCAGGCCGCATCGTCATGCGCATGCCCGCCTTGCGAGGCGGTATCGTGCCTGTGGGCATTGGCATGCGGCGCCTGTTCATAGGATTCCGCTTTTTGAATAAGGGGAACGACGCGCAACAGCTGCACACCGGTAACGATGATGCCGGCGATCAGACCCGAAACGATGGCAATGATCAGAACGCGGCTGATCATTATCGCTTAGTGGCAGGGGAACGCGAAGCTGTGACGCGAGTCATGCGCTGCATTGTGGATGACGTCCGAATGGGCGAACCCAACACCAATGAGAATGAAACTTCCAAGCAACGCTGCGATAGCTGCCGCTGCGAGCCGTGACGACAAACTCGTTTGAGATGTTGCGAGGGTCTTTGTTATCGCCTGCACCATTGCGTTCTCCACTCGATCTCATATCCGTTATGCATATATCGGGGCGCTCTTGGCGTGTCCCCCTTTACGTCCTGCGAGCCTAGACCTTTGCCATGCCACGCGTCAATCAAAGCCGCTGCCGACCTGGATCGCGGCAAGATTTCCCGACTAACCGCTTCCGCCGATAAACCCCGCGATCGTACGGGCAATTTTTTTCGGATCGTTTGCGCCACGGAACATGGTGAGAAACGAACCGTCCCGGCCCATCAAATAAACGAAGCTCGAATGGTCGACAAGGTAATCGTCGTCCTCGGAACCGGTTTTCGCGCGCGCGTGATAGACCCGGTAGGAAGTCGCCGCTTTCTCGATTTCCCGCCGCGGGCCGGTCAGTCCGACAAGGCGAGAATGGAAATGCGGCACATAATCGGCCAGGAACTCGACGGTATCCCGTTCCGGATCCACGGTGATGAAAATCGGCTGGACGTCCACCGCATATTTTCCCATCTCGTCCAGCGCGACGGCGATATTCTGTAATTCGGTCGGGCAAATTTCGGGACAGAAACCATAACCGAAATAGACGAGCATCAATTTGCCGCGGAAATCGGCATCCGTAACCTGCTTCCCATGGTGATCGGTCAACGAAAAAGGCCCGCCGATCTTGATCTGCGCCGGAATGGTCACGCTCGTGCTATCGCCGACGGTCGCGATCGGCAACGGTCGCGTCACCTGCCATGCCACATAGGCCGCCAGCGCTATCGCCGTGAGCGCAGCCAGCATGGCGCCGATCAAGGGATATGAAGGTCTCGAGACAATCATCGAAAAACCGCGTGTGCGTGCCAATTGTTTCCATGACAGAAATAACCGCCACGACGACATTGACGAGTGGACATATCGCCGCACAATTGTATTACACGCGCTGTGGCGACCGCCTTTGTTCGGTCGCGGCATCGCCTCATTCGTGCCATATGTCCATGGAATTATGGCAATAGCTGAAGAATCTGCTTATTTGGGGAATATGCGCGTTGCAAAATATCGACTCGCGAAGAAGGAGGTCCCATGCGCAGCACGATTGCATTGGTCGATGACGACCAGAATATCCTGACGTCGGTTTCCATCGCGCTGGAGACCGAGGGTTATCGCGTCCGCACCTATAAGGACGGTGAGGAAGCATTGCGGGGGATCAATCAACAACCTGTGGACCTGGCCATTCTCGACATCAAGATGCCGCGCATGGACGGCATGGAGCTGCTGCAGAATTTGCGGCAGACGAGTCAGCTGCCGATCATATTCCTGACCTCGAAGGATGACGAGATCGATGAGTTGCTCGGCTTCCGGATGGGCGCCGACGACTATATCAAGAAGCCCTTTTCGCAACGGCTGCTGATTGAGCGGATCCGAGCCCTGATGCGGCGCGCCGAAGCAAACGACGACGCCCCTTCGGGCAAACAGGAAGAAAAACTGGTTCGCGGAGACCTTGTGCTCGATCCCGAGCGGCATTTGTGTACCTGGAAGGAAGAACCCGTCCAGCTCACGGTCACGGAATTCCTGCTTTTGCGCGCCTTGGCGCAGTATCCAGGACATGTAAAGAATCGTGATCAGCTTATGGACGCGGCCTACGGCGAAAGTATTTATGTCGACGATCGAACGATCGACAGCCATATCAAACGGTTGCGCAAGAAATTTCGCGAAATCGACACCGAATTCGGCGAAATCGAAACGCTTTACGGCGTAGGCTACCGCTACCGGGACAGTTAGCCGAGGCATTGAAGGTTTAATCTAGCCGACGGGACAGTTCGTCTTTCAGCGGACCTGATCGCCGGTCGCACGTTAGAAAATGGGGCTATGACGTCATCGACCGACGCCACTTCGGAAAGCCTTGCGCCGCAACGGGATGCCGGCGGCGCTGCGCCCGACCGACCCCGCCGCCTGATCTTCTCGCCGCTGACCCGCCGTATCCTGGCGATCAACATCCTGGCACTGGCAATTCCGGTCGGCGGGCTACTGTATATTGGCCCCTACCGGGACGGGCTGATCGACACCGAACTCGAAGCATTGCGCACACAGACGGATATCTTCGCCGGCGCGCTCGGAGAAGGCGCCATACAGACCGAACCGAGCGGACGGCAGATCCTGAATGTCAATCACGCGCGGGATATGATTCGGCGCCTGACAGCGGCAGCGAGCGTACGGGCTCGGCTGTACCGGAATTCGGGGCAGATCGTTGCGGACAGCCGACATCTCGGCGATCGAGGGAGGCTCGTCCGGGTCCTGGCCTTGCCGCCGCCGGAAGACGTCACGGCTTTGCGGCGATTCGCGACGATGATCGATTGGCTTCTCGAACGAATTCATGCGCGTACGGATTTGGAGTTTTATCGTGAATCACAAAGGCAAACGATCTCCGACTACCCGGAAACCCGGTTGGCGCTGGCCGGTGAAATCACGGGTGTAGCCCGGCACGATGGCAGCGGCGGCTATGTTTTGTCCGTCGCGATGCCCGTGCAGCGTTACCGGCAGGTGATCGGCGTCATCATGCTGTCGCAGAGCGGCTCCGATATTCAAGAGGCCGTCCGCGATGTCCGCTTCGTCGTCTTACAGGTGTTTGCGGGGGCACTGATTATCACCGTCCTGTTGTCTCTTTACCTCGCCGGTACCATCGCCCGACCGGTACACCGTCTGGCCGAGGCCGCCGCCAGCGTACGTCGTGGAAGTGGCGGCGAAGTGGTAGAGATCCCCGATATGACGCGGCGGGGCGATGAGATCGGCGACCTTTCCGGCGCCCTTCGGGCGATGACCACCGCCCTGTACCAACGAATCGATGCGATCGGACGCTTCGCGGCCGATGTCAGCCATGAAATCAAGAACCCGCTGACATCCCTACGCAGCGCCGTCGAGACCGCGTCCCGCGTGGATGATCCCGAACAGCAGAAACGTCTGATGTCGATCATCCTCGACGATGTGCAGCGCCTCGACCGGCTGATCAGTGACATTTCCGATTATTCGCGCCTCGATGCCGAACTCAGTCGCGAAATGCGCGAAACGGTCGATATCCGTGACATGCTGCACATGCTTGCGGAAATCCAAGGTGCCGCCGCGGGCGATTCGCCCACAACTATCGAAATCGACACGCCGACGGACACCGATTTGTCCATTCCAGCGCTGGAGGACCGCCTCGCCCAGGTGTTCCGCAACATCATCGGCAACGCCGCAAGTTTCAACCCACCCGGCGGCGTCATCCGAATCGCCGCAACCCGGGACCGCGATTTCGTGACGGTAACCTTCTCCGACGAGGGTCCGGGTATTCCGCCGGGCAAGCTGGCGGCAATTTTCGACCGGTTCTACACCGAGCGTCCCGTCGGCGAGAAATTCGGAACCCATTCCGGCCTCGGCCTGTCCATCTCGAAACAAATAATCGAAGCGCATGGCGGAACGATTTATGCGGAGAACCGCATGGACGACGACGACCATGTCATGGGCGCCCGTTTCGTGATCAAGTTGCCGGCGCAATAGGTCTGCTGTGGATAAGTTCCGGTCTCAATCATGTGGATAGCGGGTATAAGTCCGATCCGCGCAAAGAAACAATCGGCTATAGCCGCTCGCTCCGGGGATGCATCGGACGATACAGAGAATCATTCGGTATCCTATAAGATGCTGTTTCTAAATAATATATCCTGTTATGCTTTCGCTTCGGCCAGGAGTTCCAGACGATGAGTGATCAGACAGCACAGGTCGCTGCCACGGATGCGGAAACAAGCCACGCAACCGGAGTATTGCCCTCGCAATCGATACGCGCCCTGATCGCTCAAGGCGGCATCCTAGCGGATGCGAAAGTCGAAGACGCACAGATACAACCGGCCAGTCTCGATCTGCGCTTGGGTACCGTCGCCCATCGGGTACAAGCGAGTTTCCTGCCCGGCGGAGCCGCGACGGTCGAAGACAAGATTACCCAGTTCGGCCTGCATGCGCTCGACATCACCGAAGGCGCCGTCCTCGAGACGGGTTGCGTCTATATCGTCCCTTTGCAGGAGTCCCTGAATCTCGAGAACCGTCTTTCCGCGATCGCCAACCCGAAAAGCTCGACGGGTCGGCTTGATATCTTTACCAGGTTGATCACCGACAACGGCGTCGAATTCGACCGCGTGCGCGACGGTTATTGCGGACCGCTCTACGCGGAAATTTCTCCGCGCACTTTCAGCATTGTCGTTCGGACCGGCGCCCGTCTCAATCAGCTGCGGTTGAAGAAGGGACGCTTCAGTTACAGCGAACGGGCCTTGCGGCGCCTGAACCAGGAAGTCGGTCTCGTCGAAGCCGGCCCCGCCACGCTCGACCTGAAGGACGGCATCCCCTTCACCGTCGACCTCGAGGGCGATCCAAAAACCGGCCTGGTCGGATTCCGGGCGCGCAAGAATAGCGGCCTGATCGACGTTGACCGTAAGGACCAGTACGACCCGGTAGAGTTCTGGGAGCCGATCTACCGCGGGAAAGATCCGACGATCATCTTGAACCCTGACGATTTCTACATCCTCGCATCGCGCGAGGCGGTTACCGTACCGGCCGATCATGCGGCCGAAATGGTTGCCTATGATACGCTGGTCGGCGAATTTCGGGTCCATTACGCTGGCTTCTTCGATCCCGGGTTCGGAGACGATGCGGCGGGCGGTGGCGGCAGTCGAGCCGTCCTCGAAGTCCGTTCCCACGACGTCCCGTTCATGATCGAACACGGTCAAATTCTCGGTCGCCTCGTCTATGAACGGCTGACCGAGCCGCCCGACCGCATCTACGGCCAGGGAATTGGATCCTCCTACCAGCGCCAAGGTCTCCAGCTCGGCAAGCATTTCACGCCCTGGCCAGCGCGTTGATCGAAACGGTCCACGGCACGGCGGTAGCGCTCGACGGCGTCGGCGTACTGCTACGAGGACCATCGGGCAGCGGTAAATCCGATCTGGCCTTGCGGCTCATTGATCAAGGTGCGGTGCTGGTCGCGGATGACCGCACGGCCCTTGAACGTGACGGCAAGACTGTCGTCGCCCGCGCACCTGACACCATTGCGGGCCTCTTGGAGGTCAGAGGCATAGGCGTGGTGCGGGTTGCCACGCAGGCATCGGTCGAGCTGGCGCTGGCGGTTGATCTCGCCGCGCCGCCGGAGCGTATTCCGAAGCCCGAGTTCGCAGCGATCCTGGGCATTTCCATACCGTTGATCCGGTTGTGCGGTTTGGAACCAGCGGCGCCGGCAAAAATCCGGCTTGCGGTTCGCGCCGGACCCGACGATATAGTGCGGTAGGAATGTGCCGCGCTGATCGCAGGCGCGGCGAAGGAACTGGCCATGAAACAGCCTGTCGTACTGGTCACCGGCATGTCGGGTGCCGGTCGGTCGACCGCACTCAAGGTACTCGAGGACCTCGGCTACGAGGCGGTGGACAATCTGCCCCTCTCCCTGCTCGCCGGCCTCGTGCGTCAGGGTGGGTCCGACGGCGCGACCCGCCCCCTGGCGATCGGCGTCGACATCCGGACCAGGGACTTCGCCGTCGCCCCCGTGATCGATGCGCTGGACCGTCTGATCAGCGAGGAAGGCGTCGACATTCGTATACTGTTCCTGGATTGCGACGACGATGTGTTGCTGCGGCGCTATACGGAAACGCGACGCCGCCACCCGCTGGCCGAAGACCGGCCCGTGCCGGACGGTATTCGCTTGGAGCGGCGCCTGCTGTCGCGTCTACAGGATCGCGCGGATGCCATTATCGATACCTCCGGCACGACGTTATGGGAATTGAAGGACCAGGTGACCGAGCGGTTCGGTCTCGCCGACAGCACCGAGCTCAGCATCAACATCACTTCATTTTCCTACCGACACGGATTACCGCGCGAAGCGGACCTGGTCTTCGATGTCCGGTTTCTGGCGAATCCGCACTACGACGAGGCTTTGCGGCCGCTTTCGGGCGAAGACGCGGCGGTCGGCGCCTTCGTTGCAGCCGATCCGGATTTTTCCGGATTCCTCGACTGCTTGAAGTCTATGCTCGGCGTCTTGCTGCCGCGTTACGAAAAAGAGGGTAAAAGCTATCTGACGATTGCCGTCGGCTGTACCGGCGGCCGGCACCGGTCGGTCTATGTGGCCCGCCGGCTCGTCGAGCTGCTAGAAAATCAGGGCCGCAAGGTCACGCTACACCATCGTGACGTCGGTGATGGCGGCGGTCAGGACATGTTGTAGAAACCGGCGTCACGAAGCGATTGGATCGGGAGGAGTCATGATCGGGTTGGTGCTCGTTACGCATGGTCGTCTGGCGGAGGAATTCGTCGCCGCGCTGGAACACGTCGTCGGGCCGCAGCAGCGGATCGCAGCCGTATCAATCGGTCCGGAGGACGATATGGAGCAACGGCGAGAGGATGTCTTGTCGAACATAAACGATGTCGACGGCGGCAACGGGGTAATCGTGCTAACCGATATGTTCGGCGGAACGCCGTCCAACCTCGCGATCTCGTTCCTCGAACAGGCGAATGTCGAGGTCGTCGCGGGCGTCAATCTACCGATGCTAATAAAGCTGGCGAGCGTCCGCGAGACGGCGACACTGGCCGACGCCGCGGAAGCCGCCATGGAGTCCGGGCGAAAATACATCAGCGTCGCGTCAAGCCTGCTCACCGCCAGAACGAACTGACCGTGAACCGGGAACTGCCTATCACGAACAAGCGCGGTCTTCACGCCCGCGCCGCCGCCCGCTTCGTCAAGATCGCCGGGGATTTCGATGCGCGAGTCGAGGTTGGTAAAGACGGCGAAACGGTATCCGGCACGTCGATACTCGGCCTCATAATGCTGGCCGCATCGCCGGGCACGAAGATAATGTTGCGCGCCGACGGACCGGAAGCCGCGGCGGCCCTTGACGCGCTTACAGAGTTTGTGACGAACCGCTTCGACGAGGAATGAAATGACCGCAGGAGATAGAGAAATCGTCTTCGAAGGGCTCGGCGTGTCTCCCGGCATCGCGGTTGGCCCGGCGCATCTGAGCGAGGCCGGCATGCCGACGGTACCGGAATACGCGATCCGAAAATCTGGTGTCGCCGCGGAAAAGGAGCGGCTGAAACTTGCCATCGACCGGTCCGGCCGCCAGCTGCGCCGTCTGCGCGACCGCGCCCGCGCCACGCACGGCGCATCGGGCGAAGACCTTAGTAACCTGCTCGACGCCTATCTGCAAATGTTGACGGGATCCCGTCTCGTGCGCGGCGTCGAACGCCGGATCGCGGAAATGAGAATCAACGCCGAGGCCGCGGTTCAGGCGGAAATCTCCAATATCGCGCGCAGCTTCGCGGATTTACCCGATCCCTATATGGCGGCGCGCGCCGACGATGTTCGCGAAGCGGGTGCGCGCTTGATCCGCAATCTGACGAAAGCGCCCTTTCGCGGCTTTTCGACTTTGCCGCAGGGCAGCGTTGTGCTGGCGGAAGAATTCAGCCCGGCGGACGCCGCGTTGATGGACCCGCGTCATGTCGCAGGGTTTGCAACGGTGCTTGGCGGACCGGAAGGCCACACCGCCATCATGGCGCGGTCGCTCGGTATCCCGGCTGTCCTCGGAGCGACCGGACTGATGATCGGCGCGCGCGACGCCGGTACCGTAATCGTCGACGGAATCGGCGGCCTTGTGATCATCAATCCGAGGGCAGCGACGTTGCGCGACTACGACAAGCGGCGCGAGGCGCTGCGCCGCGAGCGCCGCCGCTTCGCCCGCCTTCGGGATCTCCCGGCCGTAACCCGCGATGACACGGAAATCCTGCTGTCGGCGAATGTCGAACTACCGCAAGAAACCAGCCAGGCGATGCGCCATGGAGCGATGGGTATCGGCCTGCTGCGCTCCGAGTTCTTGTTCATGAACCGTGATACCCCGCCAAGCGAAGAGGAACAGTTCGAAGGTCTGCGCACGATCGCAAAGGGAATGGAGGGCCGTCCGGTCACCATTCGCACGCTCGATGTTGGCGGCGAGAAGCTGGCTTATTCCTTCGGCGACCAACTGGTCGATACGGTCAATCCGGCCCTCGGCCTGCGCGCAATCCGCTTCTCGCTGAAACACCCGAAATTACTGGAAGACCAAATCGCCGCTATCCTCCGCGTCGGCGCCCTCGGCCCGGTCCGGATACTCCTGCCGATGATCGCGACGACCGGGGAGGTACGGCGCGTTCGCGAGGTTATCGATAGGGTCGCCCGGCGCCTCAAACGCCGGCGGGTCGCTATCGCCGACCCTCTTCCGCCGCTCGGCGTGATGATCGAGGTGCCTGGCGCGGCATTGGCGGCCGACGCGCTGGCGCGGGTCTCCGATTTCTTCGCGATCGGAACCAACGACTTGACGATGTACACGCTCGCGATCGATCGCGCTGATGAGCAGGTTGCCCACCTCTACAACCCGCTGCACCCGGCAGTGTTGCGGTTGATTCAGTTCACCGCCGAAGCCGCTTTGCGCGCGCGCATTCCGTTCAGTGTCTGTGGCGAAATTGCCGGCGACCCGCGCTATACGGCACTCCTGCTCGGGCTCGGCGTGCGCGACCTGTCGATGGCCTCGAGCAGCCTGCCGCGGGTCAAGCAGCGCGTGCGCAGTCTTGAACTGACGGCAGCGACCGTGCGGGCCCAGGCGATCATGGAACAAGCGGATACCGGCCGCATTGCGACCCTGCTGGACGATTTCAACGCGTTGGCGTGAAAACGGCTCAACGGCTGGCGTGGCGGCATTGATCCGGGCAGAAAGCCGCCATTTTCAGGCGTTAGCAAACACATAAGGATTTCTTTATATGGTCCTTGCGATTATGACGATTGCTTGTTATACGGCCCATCAACAAGGCACAGCGCCCACCGGCGCGCCGCGACCGAAATGAGGAGAGTTAAATGACAGCCGCCAACGACTACAAAGTGGCCGACATGGAACAAGCGGACTGGGGCCGCAAGGAAATCGCCATAGCGGAAACCGAAATGCCAGGCCTGATGGCGCTTCGGGACGAATACGGCCAATCCAAGCCGTTGACCGGCGCGCGGATTGCTGGCTGCCTTCACATGACGATTCAGACCGCTGTTTTAATGGAGACGCTAACGGCGCTGGGCGCGGAAATTCGCTGGTCGTCATGCAACATTTTTTCGACGCAGGACCAGGCGGCGGCCGCGGTCGCGGCGGCCGGCGCGCCGGTCTTCGCCTGGAAAGGCGAAACCGAAGAGGAAGCCATTTGGTGCATCGAGCAAACGATCAATGGCCCCGACGGCTGGCATCCGAACCTCATTCTCGACGATGGCGGCGACCTGACGCAAATCATGCATGATAATTTTCCGGAACTGCTGGACGACGTGCGTGGACTCTCCGAGGAAACGACGACAGGTGTCCATCGGCTGCGTGAAATGCAGAAGGCGGGCACGTTAAAAGTGCCCGCGATAAACGTGAACGACTCGGTGACGAAGTCGAAATTCGACAATCTCTACGGTTGTCGCGAAAGTCTGGTCGATGGGATCAAGCGCGCGACCGACGTGATGGTCGCCGGCAAAACCGCGATAGTTTGCGGCTACGGCGATGTCGGCAAGGGTTCGGCCGCCAGCCTGCGAAATCAGGGCGCGCGGGTGCTGGTTACCGAAATCGACCCGATCTGCGCGCTGCAGGCGGCCATGGAAGGCTACGAGGTGACAACGATGGCCGCATCGGCCGCGGTGGGCGACATTTTCGTGACCACGACCGGCAATATCGACGTCATCACGCTCGATCATATGCGGGCGATGAAGGATCGGGCGATCGTGTGCAACATCGGGCACTTCGACTCGGAGATTCAAATCGCGGAGTTGCGCAATTTGACCTGGCACAATGTGAAACCCCAGGTCGACGAGGTGGAGTTTCCTGACGGCAAGCGGCTGATCGTTCTGGCCGAAGGACGTCTGGTCAATCTCGGCTGCGCGACCGGCCACCCCAGTTTCGTGATGTCCGCCTCATTCACGAACCAGGTCCTGGCGCAGATCGAGCTGTGGACCAATACCGACCAGTACGACCGCGAACTCTATGTCTTGCCGAAACATTTGGACGAAAAGGTCGCCTCCCTGCATCTGAAAAGGCTCGGCGTTGAACTGACAGAGCTGACAACGGCCCAATCGGACTATCTCGGCTACTCGAAAACCGGCCCCTTCAAGCCAGAGACCTATCGGTACTGACGCCTTACGGCTCTTGTTCCGCCTAACGTGCAAATCTAAAATGCCACCGTGCGACACTGGGGCAGCAAACTTGCGGTCGGCGGAATCTCTGTGCAGCTGGCGGCTGTACCGCACCCGGCATGGGCCGCCGCCGCCGAGATGGCGTCGATAGGCTGGAGCGTCGGCCTGGGGCTGGTGATCGCACTGGCCCTGACGGCGACCTTACTTTGGCGCCAGCGCGCCGCGTACGCGGCGCAAATGGAGTCCGCGCCGGTCGGTTTTTTCCGGTTTACCCGCAATGGATTGACAGGAACGGCGCACGGCCGCGAACTGCTCGACCTGAACGAACCGATTAATGCCGAGTCTCTAAGCGGTGCCTTCGTGGCGACCGATTCGACCCTGATTTCCCAAGATATTGCCGCGTTACGAGCCAACGGTGCGCCGTTCGAGGGGCATTTTCGGACCAAAACCGGCAGATCCGTTTCGATTGTCGGCCGGCGCGCCGGTGGCAGCGATGCGCTTTGGGTATCCGATGCCGGCGAGCATGCAAGGTTGGCGGAAGATTTGGCTGTTCAATCGGGCGAGAGCACTATGTTGCGGCACATACTCGATAGATTGCCGATCCCGGTCTGGTGGCGGTCGGATTCGCTCGAGCTCCTGGGATGCAACGCGGCATACGCGAAGGCGATAGGCTCGGACCCGAACGCCGCCACGACATCCGGTCGCGAACTGGGCGCGGGCTATCTGGACAGGGACGGCCGCAGTCTGGCCCGACGCGCGGCAAAGAGTGGCAGCGTTCAATCGGAAAGCCACCACATCGTGATCGAGGGAACGCGCCAACTGCTCGAATTCACCGAATCGCCTGTTGACGACGCCCAGGCCGCAACAACCGGTTTTGCGACCGACGTTACGATGATCGAAGCGGTGCAATCGGAGTTGGCCGCGCTGGTCGCCGCACATGCGGAAGTCCTTGAAACGCTTGGCGCGGCGATCGCCATCTATGGGCCCGACAGGCGCTTGAAATTCTTCAACACCGCGTTTCTGGAGCTGTGGCGGGTCGAAAACGCGGCTGTAGGCGGCGAACCGACCATGGGCGAAGTGCTCGATATGCTGCGGGACCGGCGGCGCCTACCCGAGTATGTCGATTTCCCGGCCTTCAAACAGGAAACCGACAGCCTGTTCCACTCGCTCATCGAACCCCGTGAGGAACTGCTGCATCTGCCGGACGAACGGACGTTGCGCATGGTGGTTTCGCCGCATCCGCTGGGCGGCCTGCTTTTCGTCTATGAGGACGTCACCGACCGTCTGGCTTTGGAACGGTCTTACAACACGTCGATCGCGGTACAGCGCGAAACAATCAACAATCTGCATGAAGCGATCGCCGTCTTCGGCGGCGACGGCCGCCTGAAATTGTCGAATCCGGCGGCGGCGGCGATGTGGGACCTGCCGGGCGACGAAGCGCTGCTCGATTCTCATATCGGCGATCTAGTTGAACAGACGCGGCGCTATTTTTCGGAAACCGACGATTGGGACCGTCGCAAACTGCAACTCATTCTGGCGATAACCGAGCCGGAACCGAAGTCCGGCCGATTGGAGCGCAAAGACGGCCAGGTCATCGACTTCAGCTGCGTCCCGCTTCCCGACGGAGGATGTCTGCTGGGCTATACGGATGTCACTGACAGCGTCCGCGTGCAACGCGCCCTGGAGGAACGGAACCTGGCCCTCCAGCACGCCGATCGATTGAAGTCGGACTTCATCGCCAATGTCAGCTACGAACTTCGGACGCCGCTCAACGCGATTATCGGTTTCACCGAAATTCTTCAGAACCGGTATTTCGGCTCTTTGAACGAACGGCAGAACGAGTATATCGAGGGTATCCTCAGCGCCACCAATCATCTCATGACGCTGATCAACGATATCCTCGACCTAGCTTCCATCGAGGCGGGTTACCTGGAACTGGAACTGGCGCCGCTCGACATTAAAGACGCCCTCTCGAACCTGTTGAACGCCTTCCGAAACAGGGCGTCCGATTCGAAACTGAACCTGGTATTCGACTGCCCGAACGACATCGGCAAAATCGTCGCCGACGAAAAGCGACTGCGCCAGGCGATCTACAACCTTGTAACCAACGCGGTGCAGTACACGCCGGAAGGGGGAACGATCACGCTGTCGGCGCGGCGCCAGAACGACTACCTGGCAATCTCGGTAGCCGATACCGGCGTCGGCATCCCTGAAAGCGACGTCGAACGTCTGTTCAACAAGTTCGAACAAGGCGACCAAAGTTCGCGCGAGTCAGGTGCCGGGCTGGGTCTCGCGCTGGTCAAGAGCCTGATAGAGTTGCATGGCGGCGAAATCCACGTGCATAGTCGGACCGGCGAAGGCTCAACGATCGAATGCCGCTTGCCCCTCACGACTCAGCCGCCAGACCTCAACGGCACGTTAGAGCGGCGGATCGAATAAACGGTGGAGCTTTCGGCAGCGACGCGATGACAATCTGGGAGACCTTGCTGCCCGAACTTGCGGCTACGGAAACGTTTGCACAAAGGATCGCGCCATTGCTTCGAACGGGCGATATCGTCGCCCTCGACGGCGATTTGGGAACCGGAAAAACCGCCTTCAGCCGCGCCTTGATTCGGGCCTTGCACGGTTCGGAGATCGAAGTCCCAAGCCCGACATACACACTGGTGCAGATTTACGAATTTCCGGCATTCGATCTTTGGCATTTCGATCTCTACCGGCTGGAAGCACCGCGGGATGCGCTTGAACTCGACATCGAAGATGCCTTCGCCAGCAGCGTTTCGCTGATCGAGTGGCCGGAGCGGCTCGGACCCTACCTGCCGGCGAAGCGGCTCAACATACGTTTCGCGTTTGCCGGTGCGCCGACGGCGCGACGGGTTTCCGTTGAAGGCGGACCGGATTGGACCAGCCGTCTGGAGCCGATCCGCAATGACTGAGCGCGGACAACGGATCGAGGCCTTTCTCGCCCGGCATGGCTGGGCAGGCGCCGACAGAGGAACGCTCGCCGATGATGCGTCTTTCCGGCGCTATGAGAGGGTGGCGTTGGGCCGCCGGTCAGCGGTTCTGATGGATGCGCCGCCCGACAAGGAGGACGTCAGGCCGTTCGTAACGATCGCTGAAATCCTGAGCGGTTTAAGTTTGAGCGCGCCGAAACTTATCGCGCAGGATCCGGAAAAAGGTTTTCTGCTGCTCGAAGATCTGGGCGACGATACCTATACGCGGGTCCTCGCCGCCGCGCCGGATCGCGAAGAAGCGCTCTACATGCTTGCTGTCGATCTGTTGATAGCGCTGCATACGCGTTTTACGGCGTCCTTGAATATTCCACCCTATGACGATGCGCTCTTGGCGACGGAGACCGGCCTGTTGCTCGAATGGTATCTGCCGGCGGTGACCGGCAGGTCGGTGACGAAAGCGGTACGACGCTCTTACGACGCGCTATGGCGCGAGTTGTTCGCCCAGACACGAGTCGTGCCGGAAACCCTGGTCCTGCGCGACTATCATGTCGATAACCTTATTTGGCTTCCGCAGCGGTCCGGCGTGGAGGCGTGCGGACTGCTCGACTTCCAAGATGCGGTAATCGGTCCGGTTGCATACGATCTCGTGTCCCTGCTGGAAGACGCCCGCCGCGACGTCCCCGCCGATTTGGCGAACCGGGCGCTCGGCCGTTACCTGGCGGCGTTTCCCGAGTTGGATCCGGAGGCGTTTCGCGCCGCCTATGCCATTCTCGGCGCGCAACGGAGCGCCAAGATACTCGGCATATTCACCCGGCTCGACAGGCGCGACGGCAAACCGGATTATCTTTGCCACATCCCCCGGGTCCGGCGCTGGCTGGATGCGGACCTCCGCCATCCGGCGCTATCGCCGATGCGCGCATGGTTCGAGGAGTTCCTGCCGCCCGCATGCCGCACGATCCCTGAACAAATGACCGGACCATGACGAAGAACAATACAACGATAGAAACCGGCATGGTCCTGGCGGCAGGCCTCGGCACGCGGATGCAACCGCTGACCGATGCGCGGCCAAAGCCGTTGATCGCACTCGCCGGCAAAACCCTGATCGACCGCGTTCTCGATCATCTGAACGCAGTGGGGATATCCCGGGTCGTGGTGAATACACATTACAAAGCGGAGATGCTGGAAGCGCACCTCGCCAAGCGGGAAGGAATCATCATTTCGCCGGAACCAGATCTTTTGGAAACCGGCGGCGGCGTGAAGAATGCCTTGCCGCTGCTCGGCGAGAACGCATTTTTCGTCGTCAACAGCGATGCAGTCTGGCTGGATGGCCCGACACGGGCGCTGCAGCGCATGGCGCATGCGTGGATCGACGAAGAAATGGACGCGCTCCTGTTGTTCCAGCGCACCGTTGCGGTCCGCGGATTGACCGGTCGAGGCGATTTCACTCTCGACAGCGAAGGATACGTCTCGCGCCGCCAGGAACGTGCCATCGCCCCGTTCCTGTTTGCCGGCGTGCAGATCCTGCACCCGCGACTCTTTGAGAACGCACCGGAAGACGCCTTCTCTCTCAATGTTCTCTATGATCGCGCCCAAGAGGCCGGCCGGTTGCATGGAATCGTCCATGACGGCGAGTGGTTCCATGTCGGCACGCCGGAACAACGCGAGATAGCGGAGTACGAAATTCTCCGCGGCAACGACTCGGTAAACAGCCGCTGATGTCGGGCGTCTATACGATCCACCCCGACAATTCCTTCGTCGATACATTGGCGAAAGGCGTTTTGGCCGAAGCCGGCGATACGCCGCAAGCCCTCCTCGAATACACGATCCTGTTGCCCACGCGGCGCGCATGCCGGGCGCTGCGCGAAGCGTTTCTGCGCGCCGGCGACGGTAAGGCCATGCTGCTCCCGGCAATGCGCCCGCTCGGCGATGTCGACGAAGAAGAACTTATCCTGCAAGAGCTTCCCGAGGGCGCCGACTTCGAACTGCCTCCGGTTATCCCGGGATTGCGCCGCCGGCTGATGCTGGCGCGCTTGATCCTCGGCTGGGAGTCGCCGGCCGGCCCGGTTTCCGTCGATCAGGCCGCGCGCCTCGCGGCGGAACTGGAACGGTTGCTCGACCAGGTTCAAACCGAGCGCATTTCCTTCGAAGGACTCCGAAATCTCGCACCCGAAGCCTTTGCCGAACACTGGCAGAAAGTTCTCGATTTCCTGCGAATTCTCACCGATCACTGGCCGGCGATCGTCGCCGAAGAGGGCGCTATCGACGCGGCCGCGCGGCGCAACCGGTTACTCGAAAATCTCGCTGAATTATGGTCGGCCAAGCCGCCGCCCGGGCGAATCATCGCGGCCGGTTCGACCGGCACAATTCCCGCGACCGCCGACCTCCTCGCGACCGTCGCCGCCTTGCCGAACGGCCAGGTCATACTGCCCGGACTGATGTACGATCCGTCGAGCTGGGAGGCCATTCGGGCGGACCAAAGTCATCCGCAATTCAACCTCGCGCGGCTGCTGGATCATCTGGCGGTACCACCGGAGGAGGTCGAAGTTTGGGCCGGATCGACGACGCCGTCACAGCGTACGGCGCTCATCGCCGAGGTGATGCGCCCCGCCGAAACCACCCAGGCATGGCGCGCCCTGACCGGAATCCCGGAGGCCGCTCTCGACGGCGTACAGCGTATCGACTGCGCAAATTCGGCGGAGGAAGCCGGCGTCATCGCGCTCGCGCTCCGTCACGCATTGCAGACCCCCGGGGAAACCGCGGCCTTGATCACACCGGACCGGGTCTTGGCGCGGCGCGTCGCAGCGGAGCTTCGGCGTTGGGACATAGAAATCGACGATTCAGGCGGCACGAATTTGGTTCTAACGGCTCCCGGAAGTTTTCTGCGCCTGATCGCGGCGATGGTTGGCAGCGGTTTCGCGCCGGCGCCACTGTTGTCCGTTCTGAAACATCCGCTCGCCGCCGCCGGGACATCGACAGCCCACTTACGGCGGGAAGCACGGCGACTAGAGCGAATGGTGCTACGGGGGCCGCGACCCGGCGCCGGCATCGATGGCCTGCGTACAGCGCTGGGCGCCCATGAAGATGGCGATGTCGGCGAGGTCTCCCAACTCATCGACCGCTTGGAAGCAATCACCGCACCACTGGTCGCGGCTTTCGCAATGGGAACCCAGCCACTCGGCGATCTTCTGGCGGCGCATATCGCGGTCGCCGAGGGTCTTGCGGCGACCGACAGGGAACAAGGCCCCGAACGCCTCTGGACCGGCGACGCGGGCGAGATATTGTCGCAGTTCGTCGCCGAACTACGCGACGCGGCCGACCTTCTGAAGCCGATGCCGCCAGTATCCTACGCGCCGCTGCTGGAATCGCTCATGGCGGGCCGGACCGTCCGGCCGCGGTTTGGCAGTCATCCCCGACTGGCAATCCTCGGCTTGCTCGAAGCGCGCCTCCAGCACGCCGATCTTGTCGTTCTCGGCGGTTTGAACGAGGGAGTCTGGCCACCGGACCCGCAGCCGGATCCCTGGCTCAGCCGGCCGATGCGCGAATCCTTCGGCCTGCCGCTTCCGGAACGGCGCATCGGTCTGACGGCGCACGATTTCGTCCAGGCGTTCGCCGCACCGGAAATTTTCCTGACGCGCGCGGCCAAGAGCGAGGGCCAACCGAGCGTTCCGTCCCGCTGGCTGACACGCCTCGACGCGGTGTTGCGCGGTGCGGGCGACGAAGACGCCCTGGTCGCAACGGAAAGCCCCTGGCGCGATCTGTGGGCATTGCTCAATAGGCCCGACCGGCCAATTACCTTGGCGCCGACCGCGCCCTGTCCGCCGCTCTCCGCCCGGCCGCGGCAGTTGTCGGTGACACAGGTCGAAACCTGGATGCGCGACCCCTATTCGATCTACGCCCGCCACATTCTGCGGTTACGGCCACTCGATCCGATCGATGCCGATCCCGGCGCCGCGGACCGCGGAACTTTCATTCACGTTGCCCTGGACCGATTCGTCGCCACGTATCCGGACGAACTGCCGCATGACGCGATACAGCAGCTCCTCGCCTTCGGCGAAACGGCATTCGGTGCATCTCTCGGCCGCCCGACGGTCCGCGCCTTCTGGTGGCCGCGCTTTGTCCGTATCGCGCACTGGTTTCTCGCCCGGGAAGCGGTACGGCGGGGCGACATCGTCCGCTCCGCATCGGAAGTCAAGGGACGCCTGACGATCGAGGGACCGGAGGGTCCATTTATCCTGTCGGCGATCGCGGACCGAGTGGATAGGCTTTCGGCCGGCAGCTACGAAATCATCGACTACAAGACGGGCGCCGTGCCGCGGCGAAGCGACGTCAATCTTGGTTTCTCGTCGCAACTCTGCCTCGAAGCCGCAATCCTGCACGCCGGCGGCTTCGAGGCGATACCGGCCGGGCCGGTCGCGCGCCTGGCCTACTGGCGGCTCAGCGGCGGCGAAACGCCCGGCAGAGAGCATCCGCTCTCCGGCGACACCGATGCTTTGTCGGTCGCGGCGATCGACGGTCTGCGCGACCTCGTGGCTATCTTCGACGACCCAGCCACACCCTATGCCGCGACGCCGCGCCCTGAATGGGCGCCGCGCTACAACGATTACGCACATCTCGCGCGTATCCTCGAATGGAGCAGCGGATGAGAGCGGACGTCGCCGCGGAAGCCACCGCCGTTCAGCGCCAGGCCGCCGATCCACGGATCAGCGTCTGGGTCGCCGCATCGGCCGGCAGCGGAAAAACCAGCGTCCTGACCGACCGCGTCCTCGCGCTGCTGTTGAGCGGCACCAGGCCCGAGCGCATCCTTTGCCTGACCTTCACCCGCGCCGCCGCGGCGGAAATGGCGCAACGCATCAATCAGCGGCTTGCGCTTTGGGCGACAGAACCGGACACCGACCTGCGCGCGCAGATTGCCGATCTGCTTGACCGTACACCCGACGACGGCCAACTCGATCTCGCGCGCCAGCTGTTCGCGCGCGTCCTCGACGTTCCCGGCGGACTGAAGATCCAAACGATCCACAGTTTCTGCCAATCGTTGCTCGGACGCTTTCCGCTGGAAGCCGGGATCGCGCCACATTTCGAGGCCATCGACGAACGCAGCGCGGCGGAGCTCCTTCTCTCAGCCCGGGACTCCATCCTGTCATCGTCGCGCGCCGGCGGACCGCTGGCCGACGCCCTCGGCGTCGTCACCGAACACATTCACGAAGAGTCCTTTAGCGAACTGATGGGGCTGCTTGCGCGCGACCGCGGACGGTTGCGCCGGCTGATCGAAAATTACGGTGGCGCCGACGCGGTCGCGATTGCGATTGCCGGAACGCTCGGCGTTGCGCCGGATTGCCGTCCGGAACATGTCGTCGCCGACGCTTGCGGAAACGACCGATTCGACGCAGAAGGGCTGGCCCGGGCCGCCGACGCGCTGATGACCGGCACCGAGGCAACCGATCAGCCGCGCGGCCGAACGATAAAACAATGGCTCTCATCGGACGGGGGCGCACGGGTCGATACATTCTCCGACTATATGCTGGCGTTTCTGACGCAGAACGGCGCGCCGCGCGCGCGGCTGATCACCAACAACGCCGCAGCGGCGGCGCCGGACGCGGCCGACACGCTCGCGCTCGAAGCGGAACGGCTTTGCCGCGTACTGGAGCAACGCCGCGCCGCGGTGACGATGCTGGCGACGGTCGCTCTGCTTCAACTCGGCGCCGCGCTGCTCGACGCCTACGAAACCGCGAAAGCGGCCCTCGCGCGCCTGGATTACGACGACCTCATTCTCAAGACCATCGCGTTGCTGCGCGAAAATGCCGACGCGGCCTGGGTCCTTTTCAAGCTGGATGGCGGATTGGACCATATCCTGATCGACGAGGCGCAGGATACGAACCCGGACCAATGGACCGTCGTCGCCGCGTTGGCCGAGGAATTTTTCGCCGGCACCGGTGCACGCGAAGAGGTTCGGACGGTTTTCGCGGTCGGCGACCCTAAACAGTCGATTTTCAGCTTCCAGCGCGCCGACCCGGATGCCTTCGCCGACATGCGCCGGCATTTCAAACAGCGCATCGAGGACGCCGAGAACAGTTGGCGGGATGTCGCGTTGAACTGGTCGTTCCGGTCGACGACAGCGGTTCTTTCGGCGGTCGACGCCGTTTTCGACCGCGAACCCGCCCATGACGGCGTGGCCGAAGAAGGCGAGGCAATCGTCCATCGGGCCGTGCGTGACGGCCAAGCCGGTCTGGTCGAGATATGGCCGCCGATTGGGCCACGCGATATCCCGGACCCGGCGCCCTGGACGCCGCCGACCGAGCGCGTATCCCATGACAGCCCGTCGGAACGCCTGGCGCAAGCGCTTGCGCAACGGATCGCGGCTTGGATTGGAAAGGAAGAACTGCCTTCGAAGGGTCGCCCGGTCCGCGCAGGCGACATCATGATCCTCGTACGCCGTCGGAACCGGTTCGTCGAGGAAATGGTCCGCGCCTTGAAGGCGAGCGACATCCCCGTGGCCGGTGTCGACCGGATGGTGCTGAGCGAACAGATCGCGGTTATGGACCTGATGGCGTTGGGTGAGTTTCTGCTGTTGCCCGAAGACGACTTGACCCTTGCCGCCGTTTTAAAAGGCCCGCTGATCGGCTTCGGCGACGACGACCTGTTCGCGCTGGCCTACGATCGCGGGAAAATTTCGCTTTGGCATCGGTTGACGGAAGCCGCGGCATCCGACGACCGGTACGCCGCGGCGAAAGCATGGCTCGCGCGATTGCTCGCCGCGGTCGATTTCTCGCCACCCTATGAGATATTCGCCCGGATTCTCACCGAAATGACGATCGATGGCGAATCCGGCCGCCAGCGTATCGTCGCCCGGTTGGGCATCGAGGCGGAAGACCCAATCGAAGAATTCATGAATCTGGCGCTCGCCCATGAACGGACGGAGATCCCGTCGCTGCAGAATTTCCTGCACTGGCTAAAGGCCGGCGACGCGACGATAACCCGGGATCTGGAGCACACAGGCCGCGACGAAGTCCGGATCATCACCGTGCACGGGGCGAAGGGTCTGCAAGCGCCGATCGTCATATTGCCGGATACGACCACGGCGCCGAAATCGAGTCCGCCGATCCTGTGGGCGGATGGCATACCGCTATGGCCGCCCCACCGGGCGCACGAACCGCCGGTATGCGTCGCGGCGCGCGTCGAAGCGAACCACCGCCGCGACCAGGAATACAGACGCCTGCTTTATGTCGCCATGACCCGCGCCGAAGACCGGCTTCTGGTCTGCGGTTGGCACGGCAAGCGAGAGCCCTCCGATACCAGCTGGTACGGACTGATCCGCGACGGTGTCGGAGAAATCGCGGAATCCTTCGAGTTCCTCGGCGACGGTGATTGGCGGGGCGAAGGCCTGCGTATCGATTGCCCGCAATTGGTCGAGGTACCGCCCACCGCCGCCACGGGAATGCCGCAACCGGAAACCGCGGAAACCGATTGGATGCATACGCCGCCGCCCGCGGAACCCGTCCCGCCGCGGCCGCTGGCGCCCTCGCGCCCCTCCGGCGACCCACCGGTCCTTTCGCCTATGCTGGCCGACGGTGGCGATCGTTTTAAACGCGGCCTCTTGATACACCGGCTTCTGCAATCACTGCCGGATCTCCCCGAGGACCGGCGCCATGCCGCCACAGACGCGTTCCTCGCCATGCCGGCTCACAAGCTGAATCCGGAAACCCAGGCTGAAATCGCGGCCGAAGTAATACGGACGCTGGAGAATCCCGAATTCATGCCGCTATTCGCTCCCGGCAGCCATGCGGAAACCCCGATCGTGGGGTCGGTCGATGGCCCGCAAGGCCCGGAAATCGTCTCCGGCCAAGTCGATCGGCTGGTGATTCGCGAAAACGAAGTTGTAATTGTCGATTTCAAGACCAACCGACCCGCGCCTCGCCGGGAAAGCGACGTGCCGGACGCCTATTACCGGCAAATGGCGGCCTACCGCGCGGTGTTGCGGAAAATATGGCCTGACAGGCGAATCCGATGCGTCCTCTTGTGGACCGATGGTCCGCACACTATCTCTCTGAATGAACGACAGCTTGACCGCTACATTGACGCTTCCTAGAGTCCCTGGAACAGGACGCTCGGTTAGAAGCGCGTCACACGAAATTAAATACAGGGGTGCCGCACATGACGACAGTTAAAGTCTCTGACGATGATTTTGACAGCAGCGTTCTCGAATCGGGCCAGCCGGTTTTGGTGGATTTCTGGGCCGAATGGTGCGGACCGTGCAAGATGATCGCACCGGCGTTGGAGGAAATCGCCTCCGATATGGGTACGAAAATCAAGGTTGCGAAGCTCAACATCGACGATAATCCGCAAACGCCCGCGAAATACGGTGTGCGTGGCATTCCGACCTTGATGATTTTCAAGGACGGCCAGGTCGCCGCAACGAAGGTTGGCGCGCTGGCGAAGACTCAACTCGAACAGTGGGTCGCGTCGGTCGTCTGACAGCCGGCCGATTTTGAAAACCGGATGACCCCGCCGCTTGCGGCGGGGTTTTTCATGCCCCTGCCAAGCAGCCAAATTCAAGCGTTCTGCGCGAGTATGGTTCCGGCCAAATAGAGCGAACCGCAAATAAGGATCCGGCCTGGTTCGTCCGCGCGCTCTATCAGAGACCGGATCGAAGCGGAGACATCGTCCGCCGGCACCGCCCGCAGGAGCAGGGCGCGCGCCGCTTTAGCGGCTTCAACCGCTGACAGGCTGGCTTCCTCGCCCGGTATGGAGACGCTCGCCGAGGCGCGGACCGATGGCGCGAGCGGCCGCAGGAACGCGGCCAGGTCCTTGGTGTTCAACATACCGAAGACAATATCGAGCGGCCGATCCTTCCAGTCCCGCGCGGCCGTGGCCAGCGCCTCGCCGGCCGCCGCATTGTGCCCCCCGTCGAGCCACAGTTCCCAACCCGGCGGCAGAAGCTCGACCAATGGTCCCCGGGTCAGTTGCTGCAGCCGGCCCGGCCAGACGGCTCGTGTCAGCCCGGTGGCTATCGCGGCGTTGCTGATCGCGAATGCATCGAGTTTTTCAACGCAGGCGACAGCCATGCCCGCATTGTGCAGTTGGTGCGGACCGAACAGCGCCGGTGCGGAAAATTGCCGGATCGCCGCCCCGGAACGAACCCGCAGGCCTTCGGCGCCACCCGAAACGCCCCATTCCGCGCCGAAACGGTACAAGGACGCGCCCGTATCGGCAGCCTGGTTCTCAATGACCTTGGCAGCTTCGGGCGACTGTTCGCCGATTACGGAGGTCACGTCCGGTTTCTGGATTGCCGCCTTCTCGCCAGTGATTTCGGCCAAGGTCCCGCCCAGGAACTGGGTGTGATCCATCGACACCGGTGTAATCGCCGTCAGCGCCGGCCGGTCGACAACATTGGTCGAATCGAAGCGGCCGCCGAGACCGCATTCGAGCAGCAGGATATCCGCCGGTGTATCGGCAAAGGCGCGAAACGCCGCCGCCGTCGTGATCTCGAAATATGTGATTGGGCGCCCTTCATTGACGATCTCGCAATAGCCGAGCAGCTGCGACAGCTGCGTCTCCGGAATAAGTTCACCGGCTATCCTGATGCGTTCGTTGAACCGGACGAGATGCGGCGAGGTATAACAATGCACACGGTGTCCCGCCGCCTCCAATATCGCGCGCAGAAATGCGATCAGCGACCCCTTGCCATTGGTCCCCGCAACGTGGACGACGGGGGGCAACCGGTCCTGCGGCCGGCCCAACCGCTCCAGCAGATCCAGGGTGCGGCCCAGGGTGAGGTCGATCTTCTTGGGATGCAGCGTCATCAGACGCTCGAGAATGGCGTCGCTGCTGCGCGGGTCCTTGGCCTCCGCCGCCAATGTCAGCCGATTTGCTGTGTTGTGTCTTCGCCCGGCTCGGAATCTTCCGAATGGGGAATCTGCAGCGTGACATCTTCTTCCGGCTGATCCTCGACGGGGCGCGGCACGCGCAGCAACGTGATGATCCGGCCCAGCGTATCGCGCAACTCGTTCCGCGGCACGATGCAGTCGACCATACCGTGCTCGAGCAGAAACTCGGAACGCTGGAAGTCATCCGGCAAGATTTCCCGGACCGTCTGCTCAATGACCCGCCGGCCGGCGAACCCGATCGTCGCGCCCGGCTCCGCAACGTGTATATCGCCCAGCATGGCGAAACTGGCCGAAACGCCGCCCGTGGTCGGGTCGCTCAGCAGGACGATGTAGGGCAAGCCCGCTTCCTTCAGCTCCTGCACCGCGATGATCGTGCGTGGCATTTGCATCAGCGACAGAATGCCTTCCTGCATGCGCGCGCCGCCCGATGCCGGATTGACGATAAGCGAGGCCTGCTCGCTGACGGCAAGCCGCGCCGCCGCGACGATACCTTCGCCCGCGGCCATGCCCATCGAGCCACCCATGAACTCGAAATTGAACAGCGCCACGACCGCGGGCTGATCGTTGATCCGGCCACTCGCGACCACGACAGCGTCGCGCTCCTTGGTCTGCGCCCGGGATTCCTTAAGCCGGTCGGTATAACGCTTGCGGTCTCGGAATTTCAGCGGATCGTCGGGCACGTCCGGCAGTTTCGCCCGCGTATACACCCCTTCATCGAACAGGATCGATAGACGCCGATCGGCGGAAATCCGCAGATGGTGGTTGCAGTGCTGACAGACATGCAGGTTCTTCTCAAGGTCGCGATGAAAGATCATCTGATCGCAACCGGGGCACTTGTGCCAAAGGTTCTCGGGCACATCATCCTTGTTGACCAGCGCCCGCAATTTGGGGCGCACGAAGTTCGTCAACCAGTTCACGAACGCAACCCGCTGGCCAGCTCGCGGACAAAATCATGAATCTTGCCGGCCAGGCCATCCGACGGGCGACCCTCTTCGTCCAGATCGTCGGCGATGCGGGAAACGATTGCCGAACCCACGACGGCAGCATCCGCGGTCGACGCAATGTCACTGACGGCCGCCGCTGTCCGGATGCCAAAGCCGACCGCGATGGGAAGATCCGTATGCCTCTGCAACCGCTCTACCGCCCGCTTGACCTCGGCTTCCGCCGCCGCTTTCGTCCCTGTAATCCCAAGAACGGAAACGTAATAGACGAAGCCGCTGGTATTTCGCAGCACGGTCGGCAACCGCGCGTCGTCCGTCGTTGGCGTCGCAAGGCGAATGAAATTCAGGCCCGCGTCCAACGCCGGAACGCACAGCTCTTCGTCCTCTTCCGGCGGCAAGTCGACGACGATCAGCCCATCGACCCCAGCCGACCGGGCGTCGATTAGAAAGCGCTCGACGCCATAACTGTAGATCGGATTGTAGTAGCCCATCAGAATGATTGGCGTTTCGCCGTCTTGCGCCCGGAAACTTTTTACGAGATCGAGGGTGCGCCCCATATCCGCGCCGGCCTTGAGCGCGCGCAACGACGAAGCCTGGATCGCGGGGCCGTCCGCCATGGGATCGCTGAAAGGCATGCCGAGTTCGATCAGGTCCGCGCCCGCTGCCGGCAGACCGAGAAGGATCTCTTCGAACGTGTCGTGATCCGGGTCGCCCGCGGTTAGAAACGTAACGAAGCCGCCGCGTCC
>CAYLTU010000039.1:21355-28052 GCA_964386465.1 uncultured Rhodospirillaceae bacterium | reverse complement strand
TGGAGGTGCGAGCCGGAATCGAACCGGCGTGCGTGGATTTGCAATCCACTGCCTAACCACTCGGCCATCGCACCGTCCACCAAGGCGCGTGATATAGGCCGGGTGGGCATAGTGGTCAAGTCAGCGCTAGGAGCCTGTCTAGACAATGCTTATGGTCTGCACCGCGTTCTCAGGGCCTTGGGCTAGGAGGGTGTCGCGTGGCGATGCCGGCGGCATCGCAAGTGGCGCCGGACAACGTCCCAAGTCCCTGAAAACGTGGCCCTTCGGGTCGACCGGAGAGGTGCGCGTGCCGCGTCGAGGATGCTTGACGATGCTGCCGGCATCGTCGGCGCACCCTCTCCTAACACGCACACCGCTCTGGTCGATGCAGATCGTAAGCATTATCTAGGCAGGCTCCGAACTCTTGTTTTCCACCGCATTGTCATTGCAAAGCGCGAGCGATATAAATGATCGATTCCGCCAGCATGCTTGCCCTTTCCCAGGTTTCGGCATCATCTATTCGACATTTAAGGAAAGTGAAAGAATATGCTGGCCATGATCGGTTATTGCTGAGGCGTGGAGACTGCCCTCGATGAACTTCGAAGATGCCCGGCGTATCATGGTCGAAAGCCAGCTACGCCCCAACCGGGTGACCAACGAGTCCGTGCTCGCCGCGATGGGCGCGCTACCCCGGGAACAATTCGTGCCCGAAGCGCAGCGGCCTGTTGCCTACGTGGATGAAGATCTGGCGATCGGTCCGGGCCGGTGCATCATGGAACCGTTGATCCTGGCGCGGTTGGTGCAAGCCGCCGCGCCGGCGCAGGACGACGTTTGCCTGGTGGTCGGTGCGGGGACCGGATACTCGGCAGCGGTCATCGCCCGCCTTTGCGATACCGTCTTCGCATTGGAGAGCGATACCGCGTTGGCTGCCTCGACATCGGCGCTGCTGTCCGACCTTGTTCTGGACAATATCGTCATCGTGGAGGGGGCGCTGGCCGAAGGATTGCCGAAAGAGGGGCCCTATGACGTCATTATGGTGAATGGTGGCGTCGAGCAGTTGCCGGATACCTTGACGGACCAGCTCGTAGAAGGCGGTCGGCTGGTCACGGTAAAATATAGTGGCGCCGGCATCGGACGTGCGGTGCTCGTCGGTCGCGGTGCGGCGGGGATATCGCAGAGAGTACTGTTCGATGCGTCGATTCCCGTGCTGCCCGAGTTCGAAAAAAAGGCAGGTTTTGTGTTTTAGCACTGTTTCCATTCAACATTTTGTGGTTTATTCCAGTTTGGTGCCAAGCTAGAAAATGATCGAATACGGCGGTGCGGACGAAGTATGAGTAGTTTATTGGGTGGCTGCGAACGTGTAGGCCATTCCGGAAAAGGAAATGCCATGCGGCGGGTATCCGTCTTGATCGTTTTGTTGGCCGGTTTTGCGATCCTGGCGCCGAGCGCCGGGCATGCGCAAAATCTACTGGAGGCACTGGCCCTCGCGTACTCGAACAATCCGACACTGCAGGCGCAACGCGCGCGGCTGCGCTCGGTCGATGAAGGTGTGCCGCAGGCGCTGTCCGGATGGCGTCCCGATGTCCGGTTCACGACGGAAGTCGGAAAACTTCGCCGGCGGACGAACAATACCGGCGGTTTCGGTTCGGGCGACGACAGCCGGTCCTTCTATAGTGGCGGCTTCCGTGTTACGCAGAACGTCTACGCCGGTGGTACGACCGAAGCGGAGATCAAGCAGGCCAAGCACGAAGTCAGCGCGGAGCGCGCCCGTTTGATGACGACGGAGCAGGGCGTCCTCCTCGATGGCGTGAAAGCTTATATGGACGTTTTCCGTGAAGAAGCGGTGCTGCGGTTGAACATCAATAACGAGCAGGTACTCTCCCGCCAATTGCAGGCGACGCGCGACCGATTCAATGTCGGCGAGGTGACGCGAACCGATGTCGCGCAAGCCGAGTCTCGTTTGGCGCGGGCGACGGCGGAACGAATTCAGGCCGAAGGCGACTTGGAAGTCAGCCGGGCTTTCTTTGAGCAGATTGTCGGCGCAAAACCGACCGTAGTGCCCAATCCGGGCTACCCGGCGGTGTTGCCGGCGGAAATTGATGAGGCGGTTAGCCTGGCGCGTGACGGTAACCCGGCGGTGATCAGCGCGATATTCGACGAACGCGCGGCGCGGGCCTTCATGGAAGCGACTAAGGGCGAATTGCTTCCCTCGGTCGATCTCGTCGGCGATGCGTCGCGAAGCCGTAACGAAGGCGCACCGGACCGTACGGTCGATGATATTACGGTCACGGCGGAGTTGACGGTGCCACTCTACCAACAAGGCGCTGTTTCGAGCCGCATTCGCGAAGCGATCCAGCTTGCCAGTGAAAGCCAACTGCAAGTCGAAGAAGCCAGGCGTGCGGCGATAGAGGACGCCAAGAGCGGCTTCGAACAATTGCTGACGGCACGCGCCAGCATCCAGTCGCGTGAAGCGGAAGTGCGCGCCGCGAAAATCGCCCTCGAAGGCGTAGAGCAAGAAGCGGCCGTCGGATCCCGGACCGTCCTGGATGTTCTGGATGCGGAGCAGGAATTGCTCGACGCACAGGTCAGTCTCGTGCTTGATCAGCGTGACGCGATCGTCACCAGCTACGAGTTGCTCGCCGCGGTCGGTAGGCTTACCGCGCGCGAATTGGGCCTGCCTGTCGATCTTTACGATCAGAAAACCCACTACCTCAAGGTTCGCGACAAACTTTGGGGCTATGATCGCGGAGCCGCGCGGAAAAGGGCGCCGAAAAAGAAATAGATGAGGGACGAAAACGTGCGGCGGATAACGCTGCCGATAAGGTTGGCGGGGGAAACAGTGCAACGTTTTGACGTGCTGGACGGGGAGGGCAAAATATGAGCGACGACGCGGGCCAAGAACCGTCGATGGAGGAAATCCTTGCTTCCATCCGAAAAATTATTTCGGAGGATGGCGAAGAAGGAGAAGAAACCGAAGAAGAGGTCGCCGAGGCTGATTCGGAACCGGAGGCGGAACCCGAAGCTGAGCCCGAGCCCGAGCCCGAGCCTGAGCCCGAACCGGAACCTGTGCCCGAGCCCGAGCCCGAGCCCGAGCCCGAGCCGGAACCCATCTTCGAAGAAGACGACGCGCTTGAACTGACCGACGAGTTCGAACCGGAACCGGCGGATGAAATCGCGCTCGTCGATGAAATACTTGATGACGAGGGGCTCGTTTCCGCCGCGACCACGGACGCCGGCGCCTCGGCATTCGCGCAATTGTCAGGCGCAAGCGATCCGAATTTGATGCTCGGCCGGGCGGACCGGACGCTGGAGGCTTTGGTCAGAGAGGTTATGCGTCCGTTGCTCAGCACCTGGCTCGAGGCGAATTTGCCGGATGTGGTAGAGCGGCTTGTACAGGCTGAAATTCAAAAAATGTCCAAAAAATAGGATCGTTAACGGATTGTTGCGTGGCTTCGGTCCACGCTTGAAAGGCGAACGCAAAAAAAGACGAAGGGACGTTCAGCGATGCTGGACAAGACATATCGACCCGATGCGGTCGAGACCAAGCACTATGAGCGCTGGAACAGTTCCGGCGCTTTTGCCTGTGGGCGGAACAAGAAAGCCGAGCCCTATACGATCGTTATCCCGCCGCCGAATGTTACCGGCAGCTTGCATATCGGGCACGCGCTGAACAATACGCTGCAGGATATTCTGATCCGGTATGAGCGCATGCGGGGCCGCGATGTGCTGTGGCAGCCCGGTATGGACCATGCCGGTATCGCGACCCAGATGGTGGTCGAACGCCAGTTGGAAGAGGCTGGGTCATCGCGCAAGGAGATCGGCCGCGAGAAATTCGTCGACACCGTTTGGGAGTGGAAAGCGGAATCGGGCGGCACGATCCTGCGGCAGTTGCAACGCTTGGGCGCATCATGCGATTGGAGCCGCGAACGATTCACCATGGACGAGGGGCTGAGCGCTGCCGTCCGCAAGGTGTTCGTCGACCTCTACAGCGAAGGCCTGATTTACAAGGATCAGCGTCTCGTCAACTGGGATCCCAGATTCCAAACCGCGATTTCCGACCTCGAGGTGCAGCAGCAGGAAGTCAAAGGCAAGCTCTGGTACTTCAAATACCCGATCGAGGGAGAAGAAGGCCGTTTCCTGACGGTTGCGACGACCCGGCCCGAAACGATGCTGGGCGATACCGCGGTGGCCGTCCATCCCGACGATGAACGCTACACCGATCTCGTCGGCAAACACTGCGTGCTGCCGCTGGTCGGGCGCCGGCTGATTGTCGTCGCCGACGAGCATGCCGACCCGGAACAGGGTTCCGGCGCGGTAAAGATTACGCCGGCGCATGATTTCAACGATTTCGAGGTCGGCCGCCGGCACGATCTAGAAATGGTGAACATTTTCGATATCGAGGCGCGCATCAACGACAACGCGCCTAAGAAATACCGCGGCATGGATCGCTTCGAGGCGCGCAAACTCGTCGTCGCCGACATGGAAGCGGCGGGTTATCTCGACCGGGTCGAGGACCAGGTCCATATGGTCCCCTACGCCGACCGGGGCGGCGTCCCGATCGAGCCCTACCTTACCGAACAATGGTTCGTCGACGCGAAGACCCTGGCGAAACCGGCGATCGAGGCGGTCGAAACCGGCCGTGTCAAGTTCGTGCCGGAGAATTGGGACAAGACCTATTTCGAGTGGATGCGCAATATCCAGCCCTGGTGTATTTCCCGCCAATTGTGGTGGGGCCATCAGATCCCGGCTTGGTACGGTCCCGACGGCGAGATCTTCGTCGCGCACAGCGAAGCGGACGCCCTTGCCGCCGCGGAAGCTCATTACGGCAAGGTGACCGAGCTGGCACAGGACGAGGATGTGCTCGACACATGGTTCTCCTCGGGTCTGTGGCCGTTCTCGACATTGGGATGGCCGGAAGAGGCGCCTGAAGTGGCGCGCTACTACCCGACCGACGTCCTGGTTACCGGATTCGACATCATCTTCTTCTGGGTCGCGCGGATGATGATGCTCGGCCTTCATTTCATGGACGACGTGCCGTTCCGGACTGTCTATGTCCATGCGCTCGTGCGCGACGCCAGCGGCCAGAAGATGTCCAAATCGAAGGGCAACATCATCGACCCGCTCGAATTGATCGACCGGTTCGGCGGCGATGCGCTGCGCTTCACGTTGGCATCGCTGGCGGCGCCGGGGCGCGATATCAAGCTTTCCGAGGCGCGGGTAGAAGGTTCGCGAAACTTCGCGACCAAGCTGTGGAATGCCGCACGGTTCTGCGAGATGAACGAATGCGCGTCCGTGGCCGGTTTCGATCCGGCATCCTGCGGGCAGACCGTCAATCGTTGGATCGTCGGCGAGGTCGCGCACTGCGCCCACGAGATCGACCGATATATCGCTGCGTACCGTTTCAACGATGCCGCGCAAACGATCTATCAGTTCATCTGGGGATCGTTCTGCGACTGGTATGTCGAATTTTCCAAATCGCTGCTGAATGGCGACGATGTCGCCGCGCGCGACGAAACGCGAGCGACGACGGGCTGGGCGATGACGCAATTGCTGCGCTTGCTGCACCCGTTCATGCCGTTCATTACGGAAGAACTGTGGACGCAATTCGGTAGTGCCGAGGGAGGCATGCTGATCACCGAAGCCTGGCCGGATTATGGCGATGCGTTGAACGACGACGCGGCGCGGTCGGAGATGGGCTGGGTCATTGGATTGATATCGGGCGTCCGGTCGGTCCGGGCGGAGATGAACGTTCCGCCGGCGGCTCGCATACCGCTGCTTGTGACCGGCGCAAACGAGACAAGCGCCGACTGGTTGTCGCGACATGGCGCAATGATTGAGCGTCTCGCGCGGCTGTCGTCCACGTCGGTCGCGGACAAGATTCCGGTGGGCGCGGTGCAATTGGTGCACGGTGAGGCGACCGCGGCTCTGCCGATCGCCGACGTGATCGATATCGATCAAGAGAAGGCGCGGCTGCAATCGGCGATCACAAAGTCGGAAGGAGAGATCGGCAAGCTGGAGAAGAAACTGGGTAACCAGCAATTTCTCGCCAAGGCCCCGAAAGTGGTTGTCGAGGAGCAACGTGAGCGGCTGGAGCAATCACAATCGACCCGTACCAAGCTTGTCGATGCCCTGGAGCGCCTGGCGGCTGCGATGTAACCGGAAGAGGCCGGGGAACATCTCGGCGGCTTTTCTCTCGTGTTTGGCCAAATCTTTCCTTTCTTGGGTAATTCAACGGAGACAATATGGCGCGTTTCGTTTCGGGCGCTGTGATATTTGCAATCGCCGGGCTATCGCTAATCTTTGACCGGCCGGCTCTGGCGCACGCGTTCGGTCAGCGCTACGACCTTCCAGCACCCTTGTGGATGTATTTGAGTGGTGCTGGCGCGGCGGTCGCGCTGTCGTTCGCTGTCATGGCGTTGACGATACGGCGAACGGCAATGGACGCCGCGCCGACCTTCTCGCTTTCCACCACTCCCCCGGGGCGTTGGCTGTCGCATACTTTTTTTGTCGGATTCCTACAGGCCCTTTCGGTAGCGCTTTTCCTACTTGTTCTGGCGACGGGTTTCATCGGCGTTCAAAACCCTTTGAAGAATTTCGCGCCGACCATGGTCTGGATTATCTGGTGGATTGGTCTGGCGATGGTATCGGCGTTGCTCGGCGATCTTTGGCGCGTCATCAATCCGTGGCGCGCGGTGTTTCGGTGGGGCGAGGCGCTGAT
>CAYLTU010000039.1:4145-21255 GCA_964386465.1 uncultured Rhodospirillaceae bacterium | reverse complement strand
TTCGTTTTATTGATCCTCGCGACGGTTACGTATGACGGATTCCTGGAAACACCGGTCTGGGCGGGCATCCTGGAGTGGGTCGCCGAGGATACGACCCTGCGTCCACTTCTGGTCGCGCTGCAGGAGGCCGGCGTCAACCTCCATAAGCTGGTCAAGACGACGGGCCTGATCGTCTTTCCTTTGGCCTTCGCGCTGGCTTTTCTGTTTTTTTGCGCCCTGATGCGGGCTATGGGCGGTTCGGCCGAATTTGGCGACATCGCCGGCTATTTTGTCCTGACATTGGTGCCGATTGCGATCGCCTATCACATTGCCCACTATCTTTCCTACTTCCTGTTGGCGGGCCAGCTCATCATCCCGCTCGTCTCCGATCCGTTCGGCTGGGGCTGGGACCTGTTCGGCACGGCAAACTACAAAATGGACATCGGGATCGTCACCGCTAAGTTCGTCTGGTATTTGTCGGTAACGACGATTGTCCTGGGGCATCTCATCGCCGTTTTTCTGGCTCATGTAATGGCGTTGCGCGCATTCCCCACGATCCGCGCGGCGTTATTGAGCCAGATACCGATGATGGTGCTGATGGTGGGGTACACGATGATCAGCCTGTGGATCCTTTCCCAACCGGTTGTCGAAAGCAGCATGCCGGGAGGCTGATATGGCCGATATGAAAGCCGCACCGTGGGACCCGAAACGCGCGGCGGCGTGGGACAAGTGGTTCCCTGTTTTGGAAGACGGCGCACAGGTGCTGAGCGACCGGTTGGTCGCGCTCGCCGGTATCGGACCCGGCGACCGGGTGCTCGATGTCGCAACGGGCTTGGGCGAACCGGCGGCGACGGCGGCGCGGGCCGTCGGGCCGGGAGGCCACGTCGAGGGTGTCGATTTGTCACCGGGCATGCTTGAATTCGCACGGCGGCGGGCGGCGCGGTTGGGCTTGGCGAACCTGTCCTTTCGAGAAGCAGACGCAAACGTGCTGGATCGCCCTGAAAGACCCTATGACGCGATCCTGTGCCGTTGGGGTTTGATGTTCATGAGCGACCTGCAGGCGACCCTTCGGTCCTTTCGCGACCTCCTGAAGCCAGGTGGGCGGATTGCCGCTGCGATCTGGGGCCCTTCCGAAGACGCGCCGGCGCTCAGCCTGGGTAATCGGATCGTATTGGCGTCGCTCGGGCTGCCACCGCCGAACGAAGGCCCTGGGACGCCCTTCGCTCTTTGCAACGTGGACGCTGCGGCGGGCACGTTCCAAACGGCGGGGTTCCGCGATGTCGCTGGCGAATGGCTGCCGGTTTCCTACACCTTTCAATCGGTCGACGAGTTCGTTCAGTTCCGGCGGGAGCGATCGAAACCGCTGGAAGACCGGATCGCGCATTTCCCCAGCGCCGAGCGCGACGCCGCCTGGCGGGCGGTAGCCGATGCCGCGCGCGATTACGCCGACGATGCCGGGATTGTTCGAATGACGAACAAGGCCTACGTAATCAGCGCCTGCCGGTAGAGCCGGTTCCCTCATGTGAAACTGGATAGGGCGCGGCTCTCCCAACCGGTCGTGCGATACGCCCCATGACTTAGTCGCTAAGTTCGCACCACACCGGTGTGTGGTCCGACGCCTTCTCTTTGCCGCGCGGTACGCGATCGATTTCGCAAGAGACGAGCTGGTCGGCGGCCTGCGGTGACAGCAGCAGATGGTCGATCCGGACGCCTTCGTCGCGCTGCCAGCGGCCGCGCTGATAGTCCCAATAGCTGTAGGCGCCGATTTCCTTGTGCAGTGAGCGCCAGGCTTCGGTGATGCCCATGTTGAGGATTGTCCGGAACCGCGTGCGGGATTCCGGTCGGCATAGGGCGTCGTCGGCCCAGCCTTCCGGATCGTAGACGTCGTCATCGGTCGGAACGATGTTGTAATCGCCGCCAAGGACGAAGGGCAATTCCCGGGGGAGCAGTTCGTCGCGGACATAAGCCACCAGCCGATCCATCCAGGAGAGCTTGTAGGGAAACTTTTCCGTGTCGGTCGGGTTGCCGTTGGGTAGATAAATCGAGGCGACCCGCACATCCTGGATCGTCGCCTCGATATAGCGCGCCTGATCATCCGAGTCGTCGCCGGGCAGACCCATCTTGACGTCTTCGATGGGCATTTTCGACAGGATCGCGACGCCGTTGTAGCTCTTCTGCCCATGCACGGCGACTTGGTACCCCAGGCCGCCAATTTCCAGGCTTGGGAATTCCTCCGGGACTGTCTTGACTTCCTGCAGCAGGGCGACGTCGGGCGCGGCTTCCTCAAGCCATTCGAGAACGCGCGGCAGGCGCGCCTTGATCGAATTGACGTTGAAGGTCGCGATCTTCACGGGGTCAGGTCGAGAAGGACGTGCCGCAGCCGCAGGACATCGTCGCGTTCGGATTCTTGATCTGGAACGCGGCACCGACCATGTCGTCGACGAAATCGATTTCGGATCCGCCCAGCAGGCCCATTGATACGCTGTCGATCACGACTTTGACCTCGTCGTCGCCGAACACGCTGTCATCTTCGCCAATCGTATGCTCGAAGTCGAAACTGTACTGATAGCCCGCACACCCGCCGCCGGACACTTTCACGCGCAGCATGGTATTCGGCTCGTCTTCCTGCGCAAATATTTGCGAAAGGCGCGTCCGTGCCGTCTCGGAAATCGTGAAGGTGGCTCCCGAGGTCGGAATTTCGGTTGCGAACGGATCCGACATATCTTTCCCCTGCACGGCGCAATTGGTTGCCGTGCTCGCGCTTGCAGTTTACCACAGCCTATGTAGCGCGCTAAGAGGCTATGTCAATTAGGTAAACAAGAGCTTGCGATGGATCGGGCAACCGCCAGCTATGCGACGAAAGCTTCGAAATCCAGGGGCAGAGTACATCCCGAGCCCGAAAGTCTGCGGCGATCGCCCTTTCAGCGCGACCGCGACCGGATCATTCATGCGACGGCATTCCGTCGGCTTAAACACAAGACGCAGGTTTTCATAGCGCCTGAAGGCGATCATTTCCGTACCCGCTTGACCCACAGTCTCGAAGTTTCGCAGATCGCGCGATCGTTGAGCCGGACCCTGGGGCTGGACGAAGATCTGACCGAAGCGCTCGCGCTGGCCCACGATTTCGGGCATCCCCCCTTCGGGCATGCGGGCGAAGAGGCGCTGGATACCGCCATGCGAGACTTTGGTGGCTTCGATCACAACGACCAGACCCTGCGCGTTCTCAATAGTCTTGAGAACCGTTATCCGGACTTCGACGGGCTGAACTTGACTTGGGAGAGCCTGGAAGGCGTGGCGAAGCATAACGGCCCGCTATGCGGTCCCCATGCCGGCGGTCGCGCCAAGACGCCCAGCGTTTCCGAACTCGACGCGTTGTTTCCTCTGGAACTCGAGACGTTTGCTGGGCCGGAAGCGCAGGTCGCCACGATCGCGGACGATATAGCCTACAACAATCATGATTTGGATGACGGATTGCGGGCTGCGATCTTCGCGGTTGCCGATTTGGCCAAGGTGCCTCATGTTTCGGAGGCGTTCTCCGCCGTGCGTGCCCAATACCCGGCGATTTCCGAGACTCGTGTGATCCATGAAACGGTTCGACGCTTGATCGGCGACATGGTCGAAGACGTGGTCAGCGAAACCGGCAAACGTCTCACTGCGGCGAGACCCGAAAGCGCGGCCGATATTCGACATCTGGACCATCCGGTAGTTGCCTTCTCGACGGCGATGGGCGAGAAAGAGCGCGCGCTGAAAGGGTTCTTGTTCGAGCGGATGTACAGGCACAGTGCAGTGGTCGCGGAGACGGACCGCGCGCGTGAAATCGTCAGCACGTTGTTCAACACGTTCATCGGCAAACCCGACATGCTGCCGGATCGATGGCGACAGGATGCCGGTCTTTCGAACACGGCGCAGACAGCGCGTGTCGTTTGCGACTATATCGCCGGAATGACGGATCAATTCGCCTTACGCCAGCACCGCCAGATATCAGAAGGAAAGTACCGGGTCCGTGAACATATTTAGCGATTTCCGACTTCAGGTCGTCGATGCGATCAACAACCTGGCGGGCGACGGCGCCATCCCCGGTGGGCTGGAACTGGCACGGGTCGCCGTCGACGTACCGCGCGATGCGGCCTTCGGCGATCTCTCGACGAATGCGGCCATGGTCCTGGCCAAACCCGCCGGCATGAAGCCGCGGGAGCTGGCGCAATTGCTCGTCGATCGGTTGGTTGTAGCGGAAAATGTTATGTTCGCCGAGATTGCCGGTCCGGGATTCATCAACGTACGGATGGACAACGATCTTTGGCGCCGGTGTCTGGGCACGATCTTGCGGGACGGGAATGCCTACGGCGATTCCGATATCGGCGGTGGCGAAGCGGTCAATGTCGAGTTCGTTTCGGCGAACCCGACCGGCCCGTTGCATATAGGTCACGCTCGCGGTTCGGTATTCGGCGATGTCCTCGCTTCGCTTCTGCTGAAGGCCGGCTACGAGGTAACCCGCGAGTATTACATCAACGATGCCGGCGCGCAGGTCGATGTTCTCGCCCGGTCGGCTTATCTGCGCTACCGAGAAGCGCTCGGCGAGAAGATCGGCGAAATCCCGGAGGGCCTCTATCCGGGTGACTATCTGAAGGCGGTAGGTGCCGCGCTGGCTGAAAAAGACGGTCAAAAATGGCGGGACCTATCGGAAGCCGAGTGGTTGCCGGTGCTCCGTACCTTTGCCGTCGAAGCCATGATGGACTTGGTGCGTGATGACCTGGCCGCCGTCGGTATCGCGTTCGATGTATTTACGTCGGAACGCAGCCTGGTAGAAAGCGGCAGGGTGGACGCCGTTTTGGACGGCCTGACGGAACGCGGTCTGATCTACACCGGCACCCTGGAACCGCCGAAGGGTAAGAAGCCGGACGATTGGGAACCGCGACCGCAAACGCTGTTCAAGGCGACCGAGTTCGGCGACGAAGTCGATCGCCCCCTGAAGAAATCCGACGGCGGCTGGACCTACTTCGCGTCCGATATCGCCTACCACCAGGACAAATATGCACGCGGCTTCAGCACGCAGATCGACGTTTGGGGCGCCGATCATGGCGGCTACGTCAAACGGATGGCCGCGGCGACAAAGGCGGTGACCGAGGGCGCCGCCGAACTCGATGTGAAGATATGTCAGATAGTGAAGCTTCTCGATAAGGGCACTCCGGTGAAAATGTCGAAGCGCGCGGGAACGTTCGTGACCTTGCGCGATCTTATCGATGAAGTCGGCCCGGGCGTCGTGCGGTTCATCATGCTTACCCGGAGCAATGATGCGCCGCTGGACTTCGATCTTACCAAGGTGACCGAGCAGTCGCGCGATAACCCTGTCTTCTATGTCCAGTATGCGCATGCGCGATGCCACTCCGTGGCCCGCATGGCGACGGACGCATTTCCCGACCTTACCGCCGCGGGGGGCAATGGAGCCGACCTCACTCTGCTGGACGACGAGGCGGAACTCGCCCTGTTAAAGCTTTTGGCGCAATGGCCGCGGACCGTCGAAGGCGCGGCGCAGGCACATGAACCGCACCGAATCGCCTATTATCTTTACGATCTGGCGGCCGCGTTCCACGGCCTATGGACGAAAGGTAAGGAGCAGACTGAGTTGCGGTTCATCGTTGAGAGAGATATCGATCGGACGCGCGCGCGTCTGGCGATGGTGAGAGGCGTTCGCACCGTCATCGGCAACGGTCTGGAACTCATGGGTGTGACACCGCTCGAGGAACTGCGCTGATGACCGACGACGTCGATCCGATCGAAGCGGAGCTCAAGGAACTCGACGCCGAAGAAACCGAACCCCCATCCAGTTCTATTCGTCGCCTACTGCCGGTAGTGCTCGCCGTAATAACCCTCGGTGGCTTCGCGGCCGTCGTCTGGTACGCCTATAGTACCGGCGTTCGTGAAGGCAGCGAGTTCGCGGCGCCAGTCTTGAAGCCGGACGGTCCGAGTAAGGTCGCCCCGAAAAACCCGGGCGGCGAGCGCATCGCCGACCAGGACAAGCTCGTCTATGGCAAGATCGACAAGTCCGCCGGAAGCCGCAAGGTGGAGCGGCTGTTGCCGCCGCCCGAAAAACCATTGCCCGCGCCGATTGCCCGCAAGTCCAAACCGCCGCCGGCGCCGGAACCCAAGCTGAGTATGCCGAAAGCGCCCCCGACATCGAAATTGCCGGCACCGCCGCCGTCGGTACCGGCGGCGCCTGCGAAACCCGTTGTGAAGGCGCCTGCCGTCGCGAAGGCTTTGCCTTCCAAGGTCAAGCCCGTGGCAAAAGAAACCAAAGCGGAAAAGGTGACGCCACCAGCGCCAAAAATCGCTTTAAAGACACCTAAGCCTGTTCCGAAAGTTCCCGTCGCTGCGCCGAAGCTGGACCCGTCGAAAGGTTACCGAATTCAGATAGGCTCGCTGCGGTCCGAGGCCGCCGCGAAGTCGGCGTGGCGGAAACGGCTCAAGCAGCATGGTGCGATCCTCGGTAAGCTTTCCTTGCTCGTGAAGCGTGTCGAGCTCGCCAAGAAGGGGGTCTACTTCCGCGTTCAGGCTGGGCCTCTGAAAGACAAGGCGGCCGCGAAACGTATTTGCGATTCGCTCAAGCAGAAGAAGGTCGGCTGCCTGGTGATTAGGCCGTAATCGTGGGAACTGAGACGAAACACAGCGCGGCCATTCTCGGCTGCGCCGGTCTTTCATTGACGGATGAGGAACGGCAGTTGTTTCGGGATGCCGATCCGCTCGGGTTCATCTTGTTCGCCCGCAATGTCAAATCGCCGGAACAGGTCCGCGCGCTAATCGCAGATCTTCGGGATTGTGTCGGGCGCGGCGGCGCTCCCGTTCTTATCGACCAGGAAGGTGGCCGAGTTGCCAGGCTGCGGCCGCCGTTCTGGCGGGCCGCGCCGGAAGCCACGCGAATCGGCGCCCTGTATGATACCGATCCGGAAGCCGGCTGCGAGGCCGCGCGGTTGAACGGCCGGTTGCTCGCCCAAGATCTCGAAAATCTTGGTATCAACGTCGATTGCGCCCCGGTTCTCGATCTTCAGTTCTCGGGCGCTCATCAGATTATCGGCGATCGCTCGTTCGGCGCGGGTGTCGAGACGGTCGCGGCGCTTGGCCGGTCAACTTGCGAAGGGTTGCTCGCCGGCGGGGTCGTTCCGGTTATCAAGCACGTGCCGGGCCACGGCCGGGCCATGCTCGACAGCCACGAAGCCTTGCCGGTCGTCGACGCGTCGCGCGGCGAATTGCAGGAATCCGATTTCCAGCCCTTTCGGGCGCTCTCCGATATGCCAATTGCGATGACCGCACATGTCGTCTACGGCGCGATCGACGCGGAGCGGCCGGCAACCACATCGGCAAAAATCGTTCGCGAGATCATCCGCGGCTTTATCGGCTTCGACGGTCTGCTCATCAGCGACGACCTTTCGATGAAGGCGCTGTCCGGCAATCTGAAGATGCGCACGGCCGCCGCACGCGACGCGGGTTGCGACGTTGCGCTGCACTGCAATGGCGAAATTGAAGAGATGACGATGGTGCTGGAAGCTTGCGGCCCCTTGTCTGAAGAAGCTTCGGCGCGCATGGCGCGTGCTTTAGACCTTTTGGTTGCGATCGAACCGCTTGGAGATGCCGAAGCCCGTTTCGAAGAATTGATGGCTCGGGAGCCGCTGCGTGGCGGATGATTTCTTATATATCGCGTATACCGCATCCGTCTGGATCGTGCCGGTGCTGCTGGCGGTCACTTTGCACGAAGCGGCGCATGGCTGGACCGCCTGGAAACTCGGCGACGAGACGGCGAAGGTACTTGGCCGAGTCAGTTTCAACCCCATACGGCACATCGATCCAGTGGGCACGATCCTGCTACCGGCGCTTCTGCTGATCTCTTCCGCACCCTTCCTTTTTGGATGGGCGAAACCGGTCCCGGTCAATTTTCGACGCCTGCGCGATCCGCGACGGTCTATGGTTATCGTGGCCGCCGCGGGGCCGGCGATGAATTTCTGCCTGGCCTATCTCGCGGCCCTGTTGTTGCACCTGGTTCCATTGCTTCCGGCGGAGGCCGCCGTCTGGGTCAGCGCCAATTTGATCAACCTGATAAAACTCAACATCATTCTCGCCGTGTTCAACATGCTGCCGCTGCCGCCGTTCGACGGCGGGCGTGTTGCCGTCGGATTACTCCCAGCGGCGTTGGCGCTGCCTCTCGCCCGGCTGGAAAGGTTTGGCTTTGCGATCATCATCGCAATAATGTTCGTGGTTCCGCTGGTGAGCAGGCAGTTGGGGCAGAATATCGACCCATTCGCATGGCTCGTCATCGGACCGGTGAATTTTGTCACTCGAATCATTGCGATCGCCGCCGGCATTCAGTAGGAAGGTTTATGGCCGATACGCCTCCCGATACCCCGCGACGGGCTGATCAAGAGCCCTTCGAAGCAGCGCAACCGGACTACCAACAGCCGGTGGAGGACAGTCTGGTTCTCGATCTGGACGGGTTCGAGGGGCCGATCGACGTTTTGCTGGCCCTGGCGCGGACGCACAAGGTCGATATCACCAAAATCTCGATCTTGGGGCTCGCGGAGCAGTACCTCGCCTTCATCAGCCGGGCGCATGCGCTGCGATTGGAAATTGCCGCGGACTATCTGGTCATGGCGGCTTGGCTCGCCTACCTGAAATCCCGGCTCCTGCTGCCGTCGACCGGCGATGAAGATGAACCGACCGGTGCCGAATTGGCCGCGCGGCTCGCTTTTCAACTCCAGCGGCTGGGAGCGATGCGCAAGGCGGCCGGGCAGCTCATGGAAAGATCCCGGCTGGGACAGGATTTCTATGCGCGCGGCGAACCGGATCCGCTGATCGTCGATACGACGACAATGTTCAACGCGTCGCTTTACGATCTACTGACGGTGTATGCGGCGATCCGCGAGCGGCAGGGTGCCTCGACCCTGCAGATCACGCCGGCGAAATTGTATTCGATGGACGAAGCGCTGGAACGTCTGGTGAAGCTGCTTGGGCATGCGCCCGACTGGACGACGTTGTCCCGCTTCCTGCCGGAAGGCATCGGTGACGAGCTGGTGATGCGCTCCGCCATCGCGTCGACATTCGCGGCCAGTCTGGAGCTGGCGCGGCAAGGCAAACTGCAACTCAATCAATCCCAGACTTTCGCACCGATCTATGTACGGGCACGGCAGGATGCTTCGGACGATGGATAGATTCGAACTACTACGCCTGCTGGAAGCGATTCTGTTCGGTTCGAGCGAGCCCCTGTCAGAACGCGATCTGACGGCGCGGATGCCGGAAGATGCGGATCTGCCGGGTATGCTCGAAGAATTGCGCGGACAATACGCCAATCGCGGCGTTCACCTGGTCCAGGTGGGCGTACGCTGGGCCTTCAGGACGGCGCCGGACCTGGGCCCGCTTCTGAGGTTGAAGAAGACGGTGCAACGCAAGATGTCACGCGCCGCGCTGGAGACGCTAGCGATCATCGCCTACCACCAGCCGGTCACCCGGGCCGAGATCGAGGAAATTCGCGGCGTGACCACGAGCCGAGGCACGCTGGATATTCTCCTCGAAGCGAAATGGATCAAACCGCGCGGCCGGCGTCGCACGCCGGGCCGGCCCGTGACGTGGGGCGTGTCCGACGAGTTCCTGGACCATTTCGGACTGGAGAGCGTGAAGGCGCTGCCTGGCGTCGAGGAATTGAAGGCCGCGGGACTGCTTGACCGCCGGCCCGGCCTGGGGCTCGTGAGCGCGGAAGGTGAAACCGATGTCCAGGAGGCTGATGACGAGCCCTATGAGGCGGTCGAGCCCGACGCGGCGATCCCGCTGGACGAGTAAGGCCGCGATCGTGACATCGTCGGACGACTCCGCTGCGGATGACGCGCCGGCCGTTTTGGCGCTGGAGGAAGTCCGCCACGATTATGGTTCGGTGATCGCGATCGAAGCGCTGAGCCTGTCGGTCTCAGCGGGGGAGGTCGTCTGCCTGCTCGGCCCGTCGGGTTGTGGAAAGACGACCGCGTTGCGTATCGCGGCCGGACTCGAGCGGCTGCAGCAGGGTCGCGTGCTTTTGGACGGCGCCGTCATCGCCGACCCGAGCCGGGAAATGCCACCGGAGCGCCGGAATGTCGGTTTCCTATTCCAGGACTATGCTCTGTTTCCGCATCTGAGTGTAGCCGAGAACGTCGCATTTGGGTTGCAGAACCTTTCCGGCAGGGCGCGGAAGGATCGTGTCGCGGAGGTGCTGTTACAGGTCAATCTGGCCCGGGCCGCCGAGCGGTTCCCGCACGAACTATCGGGGGGCCAGCAGCAGCGGGTCGCGCTGGCGCGTTCCATGGCGCCGCGACCGCACGTCATACTGCTCGACGAACCCTTTTCCAGCCTCGACGCGCGGATGCGCGATCAGGTCCGCGACAACACGCTGCATGCGCTCAACCACAGCGGGGCCGGTACGCTCATGGTCACGCATGACGCCGAAGAGGCCATGTTCATGGCGGACAAGATTGCGGTCATGCGGCGCGGTCGGCTGGTGCAGTTCGGAACGCCAGTGGAGCTGTATTGCCATCCGGTCAACGCTTTCGTCGCGGAGTTCTTCGGCGAGGTGAACCGCATTGCCGGGATCGTGCAGGGCGGCCAGGTCGCGACGCCGTTCGGTGATCTGCCGTCGCGCGACCTGGGCGAAGGGGTGGAAGTCGATATATTGGTGCGGCCGGAGGCGCTCCGATTGGCGCCGATCCACGAAGGCGTCGACCCGAATCGCGCCGTCAGGGTTATCGCGTCGAGGATGCTGGGGCGGACCAGTCTGATCCACCTGCGCATCGATTTAACGGATGGGCAGGAACTGCACTTGCATTCCCGAATGCCCGGCCGCTTCCTTCCACCGGAGAACGCGATGCTGTCGGTTGAGTTGGACCACTCACAAGCCTTTGTTTTTCCAACAAACTGACTATATTGAAAGCGATCGGCGCGCGCGCTGGCGCGCTTTCGTTGCGACGGATGTCTGTTTCTGCGATATTCCGGCGCGCAAATCGGGCGGAGCACCGCCTTTAACGGTTAGGGATAAGACGAATGGGTGCATTCAGTATCTGGCATTGGCTCATCGTTCTGGTGGTCGTGCTTGTCCTGTTCGGGGGAAAGGGAAAGATTTCCAGCCTGATGGGAGATTTCGGTAAAGGACTGAAATCTTTCAAAAAGAACGTTAAAGACGAAGGTGATGCCGTTGCGGAAGATGGTGCCAAAGCCATTGAAACCGAATCGATACGCGACGGGGCAGCGGATCCTTCGACGAAAGATTCCACCGCGAAGTCCTGACGGGCCTGGGCGCGTCGGCACGATGAAACGCCGCAATGCTTGATGTCGGTTGGCAGGAGCTATTCGTCATCGCGGTGATCACGATTATCGTGGTCGGACCGAAGGAAATCCCGCGCGTGTTGCGGACTGTGACCTTGTGGGTCCGCAAGGTCAAAGATATGGCCCGCGAATTTCAGTCGAGCATTGACGATATCGCCCGGGAAGCAGAGCTGGACGATATAAAAAAGCAGCTTGCCGAGGCGCAGGATTTCGATCTCGAACGCGAGATGGAAGAATCCATCGATCCGACCGGCGAGATGACGAATACGATTCGTGAGATAGCCGAACCGGTCGACGACGCGAAGGTTTTGGCGGAAGAGCCTGCAAAGGTCGCCGAGCAGGACGATAGCGAAGAGAAGCCGGAATCTCTCCCGGAACCGCCGCGGGCGGCGGGCAACTAAGCCATGGCGGAAAGCGAACAACAAGAAGGCAAGATGCCGTTGCTCGAGCATCTGGTCGAGCTCAGGACCAGGCTCATGTGGTCGGTGGGCGCTTTCGTCCTCTGCTTTATCGTTTCCTTCTACTTCGCCGGCCCGGTGTTCAATTTTCTCGTTCAGCCGCTCGCCGATCTATGGGAGGGCGAGGAAGCACGGCGGCTTATCTACACGGCGTTGACGGAAAAGTTCTTCACGGAAATCAAGATCGCATTTTTCGTCGGCGCCTTCGTTTCATTTCCGATGATCGCCAATCAGCTTTGGGTGTTCGTCGCGCCCGGTCTTTACAAGAACGAGAAGCGTGCGTTCCTGCCGTTTCTGGTCGCGACACCCGTGTTGTTCTTCGTCGGCGGTGCGTTCGTCTATTACGTCGTGCTTCCCGTGGCCTGGAATTTTTTCGCCGGTTTCGAACAGTCGGCGGCGGAGGGGCCGCTCGCCATCCAGTTGGAACCGAAAGTCAACGAGTACCTGTCGCTCGTGATGCGGTTGGTGTTCGCGTTCGGACTGAGTTTCGAACTGCCGGTCGTCCTGACGCTCTTGGTCAAAATCGGCTTCATCAGCACGGCGGGAATGCGCAAGAACCGGCGTTACGCGATTTTGATAGCCTTCATCGCGGCCGCCGTCCTGACGCCCCCCGATCCGATCAGCCAACTGGGCCTCGCGATACCGATCATCCTGCTTTACGAAATTTCGATCCTCTGCGCGAAGTTCGTGGAAAAGAAGCGCGAGGAAGCCGAAGAAGAGGCGGAAGCAGCCGAAACATAACGTGTCGCGCCGGTCTCCAATCTGGACCAGCGCACATCCGTAACCTATAACGTCCCTGCGAATTCGAGGGATTCCAATGCACGATTTGCGGCTGATCCGGGAAGCGCCGGAGGCATTCGACCGAGGACTGGAACGACGCGGCATTGCGCCGATGTCGCCGCAAATCCTCGATCTCGACAGCCGCCGCCGCGCCGCGCAGACTGCCTTGCAGGAGATGCTGACAAGGCGCAACGCGGCCTCCAAGCAGGTCGGCGAAGCCAAGCGCAAGGGCGAGGACGCCGCGGCGCTGATCGAGGAAGTGCAGAGCCTGAAAGACGGGATCGCGGACAACGAGGCGTCGGAGAAGGCTCTGGATGCCGAGCTCGTCGAAATTCTCGAAGGCCTTCCGAATTTGCCGGCGGACGATACGCCGGACGGTGATAGCGAGGACGACAACCGGGAGGTGCGCCTTATTGGCGACAGGCCGGCCTTTGATTTCGAGCCGAAGGAGCATTTCGATATCGGCGAGGCGTTGGGCCAGATGGATTTTGGCGCCGCGGCGCGCCTGTCCGGTGCGCGCTTCGTGGTGTTGCGCGGCGCGTTGGCGCGGCTGGAACGCGCGCTTGCCGCCTTCATGCTGGATTTGCATACCCAGGAACACGGGTTCAGCGAAACCGTGACGCCCGTCCTGGTCCGCGAAGATGCGTTGTACGGCACGGGCCAGCTGCCGAAGTTCGCCGAAGATCTTTATCGTACCGCGGACGATTATTGGCTGATACCGACCGCCGAGGTGACGCTCACCAATCTGGCCGCCGACGGTATTCTCGACGAAGGCGATCTGCCGCTGCGCATGACCGCCTGGACGCAATGTTTCCGCTCGGAAGCGGGGGCGGCGGGCAAGGACACGCGCGGCATGCTGCGCCAGCACCAGTTCAGCAAGGTGGAAATGGTCTGCGTCACGCACCCGGACGGGTCGGACGCGGAATTGGAGCGGATGACCGGGTGCGCGGAAGAGGTGTTGAAGCGGCTCGGCCTGCCCTACCGGGTCGTCGTCCTGTGTACCGGGGATATGGGGTTCGGCGCCCGAAAGACCTACGACATCGAGGTCTGGCTGCCGGGGCAGGGCACCTACCGGGAAATTTCCAGCTGCTCCAATTGCGGTGACTTCCAGGCACGGCGCATGAAGGCGCGCTTCCGGCCGCGCGGCGAGAAAGGCACCCGCTTCGTCCATACCCTTAACGGCTCAGGATTGGCTGTTGGCCGCACCATGATCGCCGTATTGGAGAACTATCAGAACGAAGACGGTTCGGTGACCGTCCCGGAGGCCTTGCGGCCCTATATGGGCGGGCTGGAGCGCATGGCGCTGGACGAGCCGGCCGCATGATCGCGGGCATGGATCTGTCGCGGGCGCGCATTCTGATCACCAACGACGACGGCATCAATGCGCCCGGTTTGAAAATTCTGGAGAAGATTGCCAAATCGCTGGCCAATGAAGTCTGGACCGTCGCACCGGAAACGGAGCAGAGCGGCGCCGGACATTCCTTGACCCTGACCCAGCCGCTGCGCATGCGAAAGCTCGGCAAGCAGCGTTTCGCGGTGAGCGGCAGTCCGACCGACTGCGTGTTATTTGCCGTCTGCCAGCTGATGTCGGAGAATCCGCCGGATCTGGTGCTGTCCGGCGTTAACCGGGGCGCGAATATCGGCGACGACGTGACCTATTCGGGCACGGTCGCCGCGGCGATGGAAGCGACGATCCTGGAGATTCCGGCTATTGCGCTGAGTCAGCAGACGAACGACGAGAAGGTCGCACATTGGCCGACGACGGCCCGGTTCGGACCTGATATCGTTCGTCGACTCGTCGATGCTGGCTGGTCGTCGGACGTCTTCATGAACGTCAATTTTCCGGATTGCAGTCCGGAGCAAGTCGCCGGGGTCAGCGTCGTGGCCCAGGGGCGCCGCAAGGCAGGATACGAAATCCGCGAGCTGGTCGATCCGCGTCTATTGAAATACTACTGGATCGGGCCGGCGGTCAGCCGCGAGCAGCGTCCGGGCAACACCGACTACCAGGCGATGGACCGGCGGGAGATCGCAGTCACGCCGCTGCATATGGACCTGACCCACCGCGGGGCGCTGCGTACGCTGAAGAAAAAGCTGCAATGATCCCGGCTTCGAAGAAAATCCGGTTGATCCTTGAACTGCGGCAGGGCGGCATTTTGGATACCGCGTTGCTTGCGGCGATGGAGACTGTGCCGCGCGACCAGTTCGTCCCCGACGCGTTCCGCGACCGCGCTTACGAGGATACAGCCCTCCCCATCAGCCATGGCCAGACGATCAGCCAGCCGCTGATCGTCGCCAAGATGCTGCAGGCGATGGATCTGAACGACCGGGTAAAGGTTCTCGAAATCGGGACCGGCTCGGGGTATCAGACAATGATCCTGTCGCAGCTATGCCGGCGGGTCTATACGATAGAGCGCCACCGCGATTTGCTGCGGGAGGCGGAATCCCGGTTCGAGGCGCATGGCCGCCACAACATCACGACGCGCGCCGGCGACGGGGGGCGGGGCTGGCCGGAGCAGGCTCCGTTCACACACATCATTGTCAGCGCGGCGGCAATTGACCTCCCGCCGGTATTGACAGAGCAACTCGCCGTCGGCGGCGTCATGGTTGTTCCCATCGGCGACGAGCGACGCGAACAGCGTATAATCAAAGTGATCCGGTCCGAAAGCGGGTTCGACGTAGACGATTACGGGCCGGTCCGGTTTTTGCCGCTCGTGGCGGGTATGCCGGACGAGCCGAGGCAGAACGGGCAAGCGGAAGTCTGAACCGAGACCGTCGACACGCATGACGAAACGCCAGATCCATATCGGTATGCTCACGCCGTTGGCTGTATCGGCGGCCTTGTTGTTCGTCGCAGGCTGTGCCGAGCCGGCACGGATCGTGCTTTATGACGAACGGCACAAGGATACGAAGGCACCGCCGGCCGCAGCCGCGTCCGTACGCCCTCGGCCGACGGTTCAACAGTCCGGTCCGGCGGGATCGGCTTCTTTTCATACCGTCCGGTCGGGCGATACCGTCTATTCGGTGTCGCAGCGCTATCAGGTGCCGATCCGGGGCTTGATCACGATGAACGGCCTGCGGGCGCCCTATGTCCTTCGTGGCGGACACACGCTCCGCCTGCCGAAACCGCGTCGTCATGTCGTTCTATCGGGCGACACCATCTATGGAATTTCAAGAAGATATGAAGTTGCGTTGAGCCGTCTGGTGCAGCTCAACGACATCACGCCGCCCTATAAGATTGTTGTCGGCCGCGTACTGCGACTGCCGGACTCCGTCGAGCCGTCCGCGCCGAGCGGCAATATCGTGACGGCAACACCACTTGCACCGCCGGCAAGGAAGCCCGCGGCGGCAAAGCAGGTTTCCAAAGCAAAACCGTTCGCAAAGAACCGGAATGTAGACCCGGCGCCGCGCAAGATGCCGGTCGCGGTACCGAAACCGCCGCCTTTGTCGAAGCGCCGTTTCCTGCTGCCGGTGCGGGGACGGCTGTTGTCACGCTTCGGACCGAAGGGCAGGGGGTTGCGCAACGATGGGGTCAATATCGCGGCATCGCGCGGGACGCCCGTGCGCGCCGCGGAGAACGGGATTGTCGTCTACAGCGGCAACGCGCTGCTCGGATTCGGGAATATGGTGCTGCTGCGCCACGCCAACGGTTACATGACCGCCTATGCGCACAATGAAGCGATTTCGGTGTCGCGCGGCGACACGGTTCGCCGGGGACAGGTCATCGCGACGGTCGGCAGCACGGGTAATGTCGCGTCGCCGCAGCTCCATTTCGAGGTTCGCAAGGGAAAACGCGCAATCGACCCGGCGAAACTCCTCCCCACCCTGTCGGCGTCGTCTTAGCAAGACTTAACCAAGTCGAAACAATTTGCCATCACGTGCTGGCGTTGCTAGCATGTGATGGCAATCTCGCAATCGATTGGAAGTGAAGACGTTGGCCAGTATCAGTGTCCGAAAATTGGATGACGAGACGGTCGCCTTGTTGCGGATCCGCGCAGCGAAACACGGTGTATCCATGGAAGAGGAAGCACGGCAGATATTGAAACGCACCGTTGCCGCGACCGAGCGCATCGGTGATTTGGCGATGGCTCTTTTCGGGGCGAAGAACGGTGCCGATTTTGACTTGCCCGTCCGTGAGCCGCATGAGGCTGTGGAAATTTTGGAGTGATCATCATCGACACGAACGTCGTGTCCGAAGCGATGAGGGTCGCGCCGTCTCGCGCTGTACTCAATTGGCTGAACGACCGGGACCCAGCGTTATTATTCGTCACGGCTGTCAGCATCGCGGAAATCTCATTCGGCATAAACGTGCTTCCGGAAGGAAGGCGGCGCCGAAATCTTGCTGTTAACTTCGATCGCTTTATCGATACCGGATTTCATTCGCGCGTCCTTAACTTCGACGACGTGGCCGCCTGGATATATGGAGAGGTGATGGGTTACAGGCGTTCGATTGGACGCCCGATGAGTGTTCCCGACGGTCAGATCGCCTCGATCGCACGGCTGAATAAATTCGCACTGGCGACGCGCAACATCAAAGATTTCGAGGATTGCGGTTTGAGCTTAATCGA
>CAYLTU010000039.1:0-4045 GCA_964386465.1 uncultured Rhodospirillaceae bacterium | reverse complement strand
CCGGAGCGGGCGCCGCGCGTGACCGACCATTCGACGGCCTGTGCCCGCCAGTCGGCTTCTTCGATCTCAAGCCCGTAATGCGCGACATAACCCGCGATCATGGCGAAGAAGGTGTCCTGGTCGCAATTGTGGAACCCCAGCCACAGGCCGAACCGGTCCGACAGGGAGACTTTTTCCTCGACCGCTTCCGACGGGTTGATCGCGGTGGAGCGCTCGTTTTCGATCATGTTTCGCGGCATCAGATGCCGGCGATTCGAGGTGGCGTAGAATATGACGTTGTCCGGCCTGCCTTCGATTCCGCCTTCGAGTATCGCTTTCAGCGATTTGTAGCTCGCGTCGCCGTCGTCGAAGGAGAGATCGTCGCAATAGAGGATCGTGCGCCGATCCGATTCCCGCAGGAAGGAAAGCAGTCGCGGCAGGGTGGGAATGTCCTCGCGGTGAATTTCCACCAGCGCGACGATGCCAGGGTTTTTGGCGATGATGTCGCCATGGACGGCCTTGACCAAGGAGCTTTTGCCGCAGCCCCTGGCGCCCCACAGCAGCGCATTGTTGGCCGGCAGACTTTCGGCGAAACGCATCGTGTTTTCGTAGAGCGTGTCGCGCTGCTGGTCGATGCCTTGCAACAGATCCAGATCGAGGCGGTTGACGTTCGTCACGGGTTCGAGATGTTCGCGTTCCGCGTGCCACACGAAGGCGTCCGCCGCGCCAAGGTCGGTGCGCGGCGCCGACGCCGGGGCGAGTCGCTCCAGGCTGTCCGCGATCCGGCCGAGCAGTTCCTTGATGTCCTCTTTCGCCATGAAAATCTCGATTTGGCACTTTTTTGCGGCGCGGAACCTAACCATATGCACGGCAGCGGTCAAATAGGGATCGCGTGATTGCAATTGTGCGCTGGGCGGCTATATTCCGCCGTCCGCACAGTTTTCGCGGCAGTTGAGGGAGGTTCCCATGTTTATTTCGACGGCCTGGGCGCAGGCTGGGGGTGGAGGCGGCGGCGGCGATATCTTCACCGCGATGCTGCCGTTGGTTCTTATCTTCGCTGTTTTCTATTTTCTGCTGATCCGACCGCAGCAGAAGAAGATGAAAACCCACACGCAAATGATCGGGAACCTTCGCCGCGGCGACAAAATCGTCACGGGCGGCGGCGTCTTTGGCACCGTCACCAAGGTGTTGAACGAAGCGGAAGTCATGGTGGAGATCGCCGAGGGCGTCCGTATCAAGATCTCCCGCGGAACCATCTCGACGCTTCTCACCCAGCGTGATCCCGCAACCGGGCAGGCCGCGCCCGCCGGCGCACCCGCAAATGACGGCGGCGGCGGATTGCTCGGCAAACTGATGGGCAGGAAATAGGTCCCTCAGGACGGCGAACGGTACCGGGTTCATGATCCAGATAGCGAATTGGAACAAGATCCTGATCGCGGTCGTCTGCGCGTTGGGCGTGCTGTACGCGACGCCGAACTTCTTCGACGAAGATGTTTTCGCCGACGTACCGTCATGGCTGCCCGGGGAACAGATCAATTTGGGCCTCGATCTGCGCGGCGGCGCGCATCTGCTGCTCAAGGTCGAAATCGATACGGTGGTGAAGGAACGGCTCGAATCGATGAAGGACGCGACGCGGCAAATGATGCGGCCGTTGCGCAAGTCGGGCATCTATTACACCGCGTTGAAAGTCGAGAGAAACAGCGTCGTTCTCCGGCTCAAGAACGCGGCGCACATCGATAACATCAAAGGCGAGCTCGAGGCTCAATTTCAGGCGACCACAATCTCGCCGCTTGGGGCGCCAGAGCAGGAAGTCGAGATCACGAACGACGCCGCCGGCGCTTTTAAACTGACACTCACCGAAGAGGCGATACGCGGGATCAGCAACCGTGCGGTCGAGCAATCGATCGAAATCGTACGCCGGCGTATCGATGAGGACGGCACAAAGGAACCGATCATCCAGCAACAGGGCCGTACGCGGATTCTAGTGCAGGTGCCGGGTGAGGAAGATCCGGAAGAAATCAAAAAGAAGATCGGCAAGGTCGCCAAGATGACCTTTCATTTGCTCGACCAGTCTAGCGGGGCCGGCCGGGGAAGCTCGATGCTGTTGCCATCGGACGAGTTGGGCAGCAATGGACAGCCGATAAAATATCGAGTCGAACGGCAGGTGCGCGTCAGCGGCGAGCATCTTGTCGATGCGCAGCCCAGCTTCGATCAGAATAACCGTCCTTCGGTGAGCTTTCGCTTCGATGCCATTGGCGGCAAAAAATTCGGCGAGGCGACCAGCAAGAATGTCAACCGCCGCCTGGCAATCGTCCTTGACGGTAAGATCATCAGCGCGCCGACAATCCAATCCGCGATTGTCGGTGGGAGCGGCATTATCACCGGGTCATTCTCGATTGTGGAGACGAATGAGCTGTCCTTGCTGTTACGCGCCGGCGCGCTTCCGGCGCCATTGACGATCCTGGAGGAACGCACCGTCGGGCCGGGTCTCGGCCGCGATTCGATCGAGGCAGGCAAGATCGCCAGCATTATCGGCATGATCCTGGTGCTTGCCTTTATGATCGTGTCCTACGGATTATTCGGAATCCTCGCGAATGTCGCGTTGTTCTTTAACATAGCGCTGATCATGGCCCTGCTGTCGATCATCCAGGCGACGCTCACGCTGCCGGGCATCGCCGGGATCGTTCTGACCATCGGTATGGCGGTCGATGCCAACGTGCTGATCTTCGAGCGAATACGCGAGGAAGTTCGTAACGGCCGGACACCGATTTCAGCCGTCGATTCCGGGTATCGCCGCGCGCTGACAACGATCATCGATGCCAACGTGACAACGTTGATAGCGGCGGTGCTGCTGTACGCTTTCGGAACCGGCCCGATCAAGGGTTTCGCGGTCACCTTGAGCATCGGCTTGGTCACGTCGATGTTCACGGCGGTGATGGTGACGCGGTTGTTCATCGTTCTTTGGTTGCGCCGCGCCCGGCCGCAAGTGCTGCCGGTTTAAGGAGATGGCTGGATGAAGCTTCTTAAACTGGTTCCCGAAAATACGAACGTTCAATTTATCAGCAAGCGGCTGATTGCGTTTGCGGTTTCCGCTTTCCTCGTCATCGGATCGGTTGGCATTTTTTCCAGCCAGGGGCTTAATCTCGGGATCGACTTCCTGGGCGGTATCTTGATCGAAGCAAAAACCGATGGCCCGGCGAACCTGGCGGAATTGCGCGGCGATATGAGCAGTTTAGGGTTGGGAGAGATTACCCTACAGGAATTCGGTGCGCCGGATGACATCCTCATTCGAATCCAGAAACAAGAGGGCGATGAAAAGGCTCAGCAGGTTGCGATCAACAAGGTAAAGGAATCGCTGGGATCGCGGGTTGTGGAGTATCGCCGGACGGAATTCGTCGGCCCAACGGTCGGTGCGGAACTGCGGGAGGCGGCGGCCTGGGCCGTGCTGTCGGCCATCGGCGCCATCCTGCTTTACATCTGGTTCCGGTTCGAATGGCAGTTCGGCGTCGGCGCGGTCATTGCGCTGGTGCACGATGTCATTACGACCGTCGGGTTGTTCGCGCTGCTGCAGCTTGAATTCAATCTGGCTACGGTCGCGGCGATCCTGACCATCGCGGGTTATTCGATCAACGATACCGTCGTCGTTTACGACCGCGTGCGCGAGAACATGCGGCGATACAAGAAGATGGCGTATGACGAGTTGTTCAACATTTCGATCAACCAGACCCTGTCCCGCACGGTCGTGACCAGCGTGACGACGCTTTTGGCCCTGCTGGCGCTGTATTTCTTCGGCGGCGAGGTCATCCGCGGCTTCAGCATCGCGCTGATCTGGGGCGTGCTGATCGGGACCTATTCCTCGATCGCGCTGGCGGTGCCGTTCCTGCTCTACATCCGCCCGCAACGCGGCGGCGAAGACGAGGCCGACGGCGTGCCGGACAGCGCGCCTTCGTCGTAACCCGGTCTTGGAGATAACGCCGGCCATCCCGGGCGACCGACAGGTCATCGCAGGGTATGGCCCGAACCTGTTCCGGATATCAGGGACCGTTCACAAGACTTCCGTGATCGT
>CAYLTU010000038.1:0-28074 GCA_964386465.1 uncultured Rhodospirillaceae bacterium | reverse complement strand
AAGCTGACGGAACTGCCGGTCTTCGTCTTCGATTGCGAGACGACCGGGCTGAACGTCAAGCAGGATAGAATAGTGGCACTCGGCGGCGTTCGCATGCTGGGGCGGCAGATCTTTCGCGGCGTCACCCTGGATAGGCTGGTCGATCCGGGCCGGCCTATTCCCCGCAACTCTACCGCAATCCATGGAATTACCGACGCAATGGTCATGCAAGCCGGCGCGTTCGAAACCCATTGGTCGGATCTCGACGCGCTGATGCGGGGAACCGTCCTGGTTGGGCACAATGTGGCCTTCGATATAGCGCAGCTCCGCTGGGCGGCGAAACGGAGCGGCATCGAATGGGAACCACCGCAATCGCTGGACACCTTGCTGCTGCTTGCCACGCTGGAGCCGGCCGCGCCGGGGTACGACCTGGACACGGTCGCCGAACGGTTCGGGGTCAATATCCGGGGTCGGCATACCGCGCTTGGCGACAGTCTGGTCACGGCGGAAATCTTCGAACGGCTGATCCCGCTTCTCGCCGAACGCAACGTCGCGACCCTGGGCGAAGCCGTCGCCTTTGGGCAACGTTCGAAGGCATTCGTAAAACGTCAGCGGGAATCCGGCTGGTTCGACGAACCCTCCGATTGATCGCATCACCCGCTTTCGCTAAAACCCCTCCCGCACCTTCCGATACAGCGGCGGAATCCCCATGGCCAGTTACCAGTACGTCTACACGATGCAGTCCCTCAGCAAGACCTATCCCGGCGGGCGGGAAGTGTTGAAGGACATCACGCTTGCCTTCCTGCCCGGCGCCAAGATCGGCGTGCTTGGCTATAACGGCGCCGGAAAATCCACATTGCTGCGCATCATGGCCGGCCAGGAAACCGAGTTCACCGGCGAAGCCTGGGCCGCGGAAGGCGCGACGGTGGGCTTTCTGCCGCAGGAGCCAAATCTGGATTCCGCCAAAACCGTTTATGAAAACGTGCTGGAGGGCCTGGCAGAACAGAAGGGTTACGTCGACCGTTTCGAAGCGGTCAGCATGAAGCTCGGCGAGGTGACGGACACCGACGAGATGACCGCGCTGATCGAAGAGCAGGCCGAGCTGCAGGAGAAGATCGATGCGGCGGACGCGTGGGACCTTTCGCGGACGGTCGAGATCGCCATGGACGCGCTGCGCTGTCCCGACGGCGAAGACGACGTGACCAGCCTGTCCGGCGGCGAACGCCGCCGCGTCGCGCTGTGCCGCCTTCTTCTCCAGAAACCCTCTCTACTGTTGCTCGACGAACCGACAAACCATCTCGACGCCGAATCCGTCGCCTGGCTGGAACGACACCTGCGGGAATATGAGGGCACGGTCGTCATGGTGACCCATGACCGCTATTTCCTCGACAATGTGACGGGTTGGATCCTGGAACTCGACCGGGGCCGCGGCATCCCCTACGAGGGAAACTATTCCGCCTGGGTCGGCCAGAAACAGAATCGGCTAGAGCACGAGGAACGGGTCGACCAGGCGCGGTTGCGGACGCTCGCCAACGAACAGGAATGGATCGCCGCCAGTCCGCGGGCACGCCAGGCGAAGTCGAAGGCGCGCATCACGGCCTATGAAAAGCTGCTGGCGGAAAGTCGCGATCGCGGTCCCGGCAACGCGCAGATCGTCGTCCCCGCCGGACCGCGCCTCGGCGACCTTGTCATCAGAGCCTCGCAGTTGCGCAAGGGATTCGGCAATGTCCTGTTGATCGAGGATCTCGATTTCACCATTCCGCCGGGGGCTATCGTCGGGGTGATCGGGCCGAACGGCGCCGGCAAGACGACCTTGTTCCGCATGATCACCGGGGCCGAGGAACCGGATTCGGGCGAACTCCGGATCGGCGACACGGTGGCGCTCGGCTATGTCGATCAGTCGCGCGACGCGCTGGCCGACGACAAGACGGTTTGGGAGGAAATCAGCCAGGGCGAGGAAGAAATACTGCTCGGCGACCGCAAGACGCAAAGCCGCGCCTATGTCGGTTCCTTCAATTTCCGCGGCCCCGACCAGCAGAAGAAAGTGGGGCAGCTTTCCGGCGGCGAGCGGAACCGGGTCCATCTCGCCAAGATGCTGCGCACCGGGGCCAACGTCCTGCTGCTCGACGAGCCGACCAACGACCTCGACGTCGACACGTTGCGCGCGCTGGAAACGGCCCTCGCCGAGTTCGCCGGCTGCGCGGTGATCATCAGCCACGATCGATGGTTCCTCGACCGCATCTGCACGCACATGCTGGCCTTCGAAGGCGACAGTCAGGTCGTGTGGTTCGAAGGGAACTATCAGGATTACGAGGCCGACCGCCGAAACCGGCTCGGCGCCATCGCCGATCAGCCGCACCGCATCAAGTACAAGCCGCTGACACGTTAAGCTTCGTTCACGACCGTTTCAGGGCCGGCACGAGCAGCGCCGCCGCCAATCCGATGGCGGCACAGGCGGGCAAGGTCACCAGCGCCGCGTCGAAGGCTACGTTGGAATAAACGCGCACGCCCTCCCGGACGACTCCATCCCAATTGCGGTCGAGAAGGTATCCGATGGCCGGTTGCAACAGAGCGCCGGATCCGACCATCGCGGTATTGATGAACCCGGTCGTCGCCCCGGCAATCGACACCGGAGCCCGTTCCCGCGCGGCAGCGATACAAACCACCATGGCGCCGCTGACCGTACCGATGGCGAACAACAATATCTGGCTCGCGGCGAGGGAAAGGGCGGGCGTGTAAAGCAGGGTGAGCCAACCGGCGAGAGAGAGAGCGGCGGCGGCGGCCATCGGCATACGGCGGCGCCCTAGCCTGTCCGATATCCAACCTCCGGCCGGCGCACCGACAGCCCACCCTACCAGCATCAGAGAATTCGTGGCGGCGGCTTCGATACGATCGAGGCCGTGTAACTGCATCTGATGCGGCACGCCCCACAACCCGCCATAGGCAAGAAACGGTGCAGCCATCGTCGCGGCGTACAGCGCGATTACCCAATTTTGCCAAGCGGCAAGAACACGCGCCAAACCATCCGCCAGCGAAATAGGCGCATCATGTGGTCCGGCGCTACCGCCGGGTGGACGATCCCGGACGATCAACCATGTCGTCAGGGCCAAGAGGCCAGCGCCCGCCGCCGCCCCGAATAGCGACAGGCGCCAACCGTAAGCGCCGACCAGCGCTGCCAACGGCGCTTGTCCGGCGACCGCGCCCAGCATCGCCACAAGCATGGTCAGGCCCGACACGAACGCGAACCGTTCCGGCGGGAACCAGTTTGTCGCCAGCTTCAACGCCCCGACGAACCCGACCGCGCAGCCGGTTCCCACCAGTAGCCGGCCCGCATAAGCCACCGCGATATCGTCGGCCGCCGCGAAAAGGGCACTGCCGATGGCGGCGACGAGCGCCGCGCCGGACAACATCCGCCTGGGTCCCCATTTGTCGAGCGCCAGACCCACCGGTATCTGCAGTCCGGCATAGACGTAGAAATATACCGCCGACAGGTTTCCGAGCGTCGCGGCGCCAACGGCAAAATCGCGCATGAGGTCGTCCACCATGACGCTTGGCGCGACGCGTTGAAAAAAGGCGTAGCTGAAGGACAACGCGCCAAGACACCAGACAAACCACGCACGCGATGAGACGTTCATTCCGCCCATCGTCCCATGACCCACCGGTCGGTGCCTAATTACTGGATTGCTTGGACTTCAGACTCTGGGTCTTCTTCCGGAGAATGGCCAATAAGGCGTCCACCTTGCCGCCGTTGTTGCGGATGACGGTGGTGAACTCTTCACGCTGCGTGACGCTCATGCTCACGCCTTCGACTCGAACGTCCACGATCTTGTAAATGTCTTCGTTGGTATGCACTTGCCAGTCGACCCTGATCGAAGGCCCACCGTCGCGCGGCTTTATCTCGCTCATGACAATCGAGTCACCGCGCTTTCTGGGTTTTGCGACGCGCTTTATGACGAATTTCTGCCCCGAATACTCCGCGAAACGTGCGGCATAGGTGGCGACGATCAAATCCTCGAACAGACCGTGATACTCGTCGATCGATTCTTTTTTTACCCCGCGCACGTAGCGGCCAAGCACGAACCTTCCGATCCGCCGAACATCGAAGCCGGAACGAAGCAGGTTGCGGAACCGATCCTCGCGCTCAGAATCCGTAATGTCTTTTACGGTCAGAACGCGGATCGCGTGATCGCCGAGGTTTTTAACGAACACGCCGGCGTCGGACTGCGCCGCCAAGGACGCGGGAACGACGGCGAAGCAGAAAGCGAAAACGGCGCAACAGGCGAGCGCGTGAGGATAAATACGCATGTCGTTACTTAATGAGTTGCGCACGCGGCCCGGCTAGAGCGGGATCTTCATCTAAAGAAATGCTCGGCGAGGGGATCGTATCGTCGGTGTCGCCATTTCTGATTTCGTCATCGCGCAACTGCCGGTACAGGCTGCGGATGGTCGCGTAGAAATCTAGAGAGGTTTTCTCAAGTTCTTCAAGCGTCTTGATATGGCGCGCGCGCCGATCGATTCCACGCACCAAAAGGCGCGAAATCGGGATGGCGTCACGGTCCGTATTGTCTGCCCAGATATCGATCGGATCGCTGATCGAATCAACGATCATTCCGATAAGGTCGCGCGGATTCGAGGGTCCGAAGACCGGCAACATCAGATAGGGCCCTTCGCCCATGCCCCATACGGCCAAGGTCTGGCCGAAATCTTCCGAGCGGTACTTCGCGCCCAAATCTCCTGCGGGGTCGCCGAAACCGGCAAAGCCGACGATCGAGTTCACGGTAAAGCGTGCAATCGTGGTGTTCGCGCCTTCGAGATCGCCTTGCAACAGATTGTTGGCGAGGATCACCGGCGTCCGCAAATTGTTCAGGAAGTTCCGGATCCCATCCTGCAAGGTCTGCGGAAGGGTTTTTTTATAGATCGTTGCAATCGGTTTCAAAATGACCGAATCGAGGCCTTGATTGAAGCTAAATAATGCCCGGTTTGCCGGTTCAATCGGGTCATTGGATTCGTAGTACGCCTTGCGTTCCTCGGGATCGCTCGGGACGCTCGCGCATCCCCCTAGCAGCACAGCCGACATTATACTAAGTGCCAGTGCTAGCTTCGCCCCGTGAAGCATTTCCCGTATTTTTGAATTCACGCCACAGCCTCAAACATTACCTCTGCACTGCCGCTCATCCCCTCGACAATGCTTTGACGAAATCCCCGATATGCCATCACTGATTAGCGATACAACGGTCCCGGTCAAACAGCTCTATCCCTATATTTAATCAGGTCGGCCTAAAAAAGCCTTAATTTTCGGGCGTTTCCGCCCCGTAACAACCGGTCCACAAGCAGGCTGCCGCAGAACTGGTAGTATGGAATGAGGTACCACAAGCCAGCCGATAACGCCATATCGGAACGCATAAAGCGATGTGGTTGATCATATTACTGTTGCAAATATATCGCGAATACGCCTCGCCGTCACAATTGCATTTTTTGTTTTGCACACATAACAATATCTTTATATATTTATGGCAGCGTTATTTTTGAAACAGCGTGGGCGCGACCATCCAATCGCGGGACATTGCGGCGAAGACTACATTAAATGAACAATCTCCTCCAAGGGATGCGAGCCGTCGCGGAACCAACACGTTTGCGTCTGCTGGCGTTATGTGCCCACGCGGAACTGACCGTAACCGAATTGACGCAAATTCTTGGTCAGAGCCAGCCACGCGTTTCGCGCCACCTCAAACTTCTTGTCGAAGCGGGCCTTCTCGACCGGTTTCGGGAAGGAACTTGGGCATTCTACCGCATGTCGGAAACGCAAACATGCGCGACATTGGGGCGCACGATCGTCGACCTGATTCCGGACGACGATTCAACGATCACGCGCGATCTGGAACGGCTGGAAGCAGTCCAGGCGTCGAGAGCCAAGCAGGCCGCCGACTATTTCCGCGACAACGCCGCCCGTTGGGACCAGATACGCTCCCTGCACGTCGATGATGCCGAAATCGAGCGTGCGATGCTGTCGATGCTGAGGCCTGACGATGTCGGCGAACTGCTTGATATCGGCACTGGAACAGGCCGCATGTTGATTGTCTACGGTGATCAGGCAACCCGCGCCGTCGGTATCGATCTTTCACGCGAAATGCTGTCCGTCGCGCGTGTCAACCTCGAACGCGCCGGGATGCGCAATTGTCAGGTCAGACTCGGCGATATGTATCAGCTACCCGTCGCGAGCGATTCCTTCGATTCGGTGACGATACATCAGGTGCTCCATTACGCGGACTCGCCGGGCGACGTGATCGCCGAGGCCGCCCGTGCCCTGCGTCCGGGGGGCAGGCTGATCGTCGCCGATTTCGTGCCGCATCGCGAGGAAGCGCTACGCGATGAACACGCACACCGGCGTTTGGGGTTCTCGGATGAGGAGATTGCCGGCTGGCTGCGGCGGGCAAGACTCATTCCGGAAGACGCGGTTTACCTGCAGGGCGATCCTTTGACGGTGGGCCTGTGGCCGGGCCGTCGCGTAGCCAACGATGAAAATATGGTCGAGCGCCAGGCCAATTCTTGAATTCGATCGAGAACCGAAAACTGGCGATAGGGCAGAGTGAGAGAGAGGGTACCATTGTGATTAACGAGCCTTTAGTCAGCTTCGAATTTTTTCCACCCTATGACGACGCCGGGGAGTCGCGCCTTTGGCAGGTTATGGCGCGTCTGGCGCCTCTAGGCCCGTCCTTCGTTTCGGTCACCTATGGCGCCGGCGGATCGACGCGGAAACGAACCGACCGGGTCGTGCGTCGGATCCACAACGAAACCAAAGTACCCGTCGCGGCGCACCTGACCTGCGTCGATGCCAGCCGGGAAGAGGTAGATGGGATCGCCGAGGGCTGGTGGGAGGTTGGAATCAACCACATCGTCGCATTGCGCGGCGACATGCCGGACGCCGATGCGCCTTACGCTCCCCATCCGCAAGGTTATATCAACGCGGCAGACCTGGTTGCCGGTCTGCGAAAAATCGCCGGGTTCGAAATTTCCGTTGCGGCCTATCCCGAATGTCATCCGGACTCAGCCACGTTGGAAGCCGATCTCGACAATCTGAAGCGCAAGGTCGACGCCGGCGCAACACAGGCTATCACGCAATATTTTTTTGAGACGGACGATTTTCTGCGATTCCGCGACAGGATCGACGCGGCGGGGATCGACATTCCGATTATCCCGGGCATCCTGCCGGTGACGAATTTCACCAAGGTCGTTGAATTTAGCGACCGCTGCGGCGCCTCCGTTCCGAACTGCATGGCCAAATTGTTCGAAGGGCTGGACGACGATCCGGACACCCGCAAGCTGGTGGCCGTTTCGGTCGCAGTCGATCAATGCCGCGCCTTGCAGGCGGAAGGCGTTCCGAGCTTTCATTTCTACACGCTCAACCGGGCAGAGCTAACCTATGCGATCTGCTGGCGGCTCGGCCTGCGTCCCCTCGAAGCGGCGGCCTGACCGATGAGCCGGTTTCTCGAAGCGCTGAAAGAACGCGTCCTGCTTTGCGATGGCGGCATGGGTAGCCGCGTGCAGACGATCGATCTCGACATCGAGGCCGATTTCCGCAGCGCCGAGAATTGCACGGAGGTCCTCAATCTTTCACGACCGGATATTGTCCTGGATATCCACAAAGGTTATCTGGCGGCCGGATCGGACGTCGTTCAGACCAACAGCTTCGGCGGTTCGCCCATCACACTGGACGAATTTGAACTCGGCGATCAGGCGCGCGACATCAACCACATCGCCGGCGAATTGGCGCGCGAGGCGGTGGACTCCTTGGCCGGCGACGGCCGCGAGCGGTTCGTTCTCGGTTCGATCGGCCCCGGTACCCGGCTGCCGAGCCTCGGGCATATCGATTACGACAGCCTCGAAGCGGCCTACCATATCCAAGCGGCGGGGCTGGTCGCGGGCAAGGTGGACGCACTTCTCATCGAAACCTGCCAGGATACCTTGCAGATCAAGGCCGCAGTGAACGGCGCCAAGCGAGCGCTTGGCGATGCCGGTACCGCGCTTCCGATCATGGTGCAGGTCACCATCGAGACGACCGGGACGCTGCTGGTGGGTGCGGATATCGCCGCCGCCGCGACCGTCGTACAGGCCCTGGATATCGATATTCTCGGCTTGAATTGCGCCACCGGTCCGCAGGAAATGGCGGAACACGTAAAATGGCTCGGCGAAAACTGGCCGAAGCCGATTTCGATACAGCCCAATGCCGGTCTGCCGGAATTGGTCGACGGTGCGCCGCACTATCCACTCGGTTTCGCTGAAATGGCCGACTGGTTGCGTCGCTTCGTAGGTGATGACGGTGTCAATCTGGTGGGCGGCTGCTGCGGCACGGACATCGCCCATATCCAAGCGCTCGACGCGATGCTGCGCGACATCGCCGAAGACGGGTACCGGCCGGCCCCGGCCGTTCGAGACGTCGATTGGACACCTGCCCTGGCCTCGGCTTATGGCGCCCTCCCCTACCGCCAGGAGAACGCGATCCTGTCGATTGGCGAACGCTGCAACGCGAACGGCAGCAAAAAGTTCCGCGAATTACAGGAAGCAGAAAACTGGGACGCCTGCGTAGAGATGGGCCGCGACCAGGTCCGCGAAGGCAGCCATGCCATAGACGTCTGCACCGCGTTTGTCGGCCGAGACGAAGTGTCGGAGATGGATGAGGTCGTCTCGCGCATGCGCGGATCGGTCAACGCGCCACTTGTAATAGATTCGACGGAGCTTCCAGTACTCGAATCGGCGATGCGGCTTTATGGCGGCAAACCCCTGATCAACTCGATCAATTTCGAGGACGGCGAAGAACCCGCGGAAAAGAGGCTACAACTGGCGAAGCGGTTCGGTGCCGGCGTCATCGCACTAACGATCGACGAAGACGGCATGGCGAAAAGCACGGAAGACAAGCTGCGCATCGCCAAACGCCTGTACGACTTCGCGGTGAACGAACACGGCCTCGCGCCGTCCGACCTGTTGTTCGATCCGCTGACCTTCACCATTTGCACTGGCAATGAGGACGATCGGTTGCTCGGTGTCCACACGCTCGACGCGATCGAGATGATCGCCAAGGAATTGCCCGAGTGCCAGATCATCCTGGGCCTGTCGAACATCTCGTTCGGTTTGAACGCGGCTGCGCGCCATGTCTTGAATTCGGTATTTCTCGACCATGCGGTGCGCCGCGGTCTGACAGGCGCGATTCTGCATGTCAGCAAGATCATGCCGCTGCACGCCATCCCCGAGCGCGAGGCCGAAATCGCGGAAGATTTAATTTTCGACCGCCGCCGCGAAGGCTACGACCCGTTAACCGAATTCCTCGCCCTTTTCGAAGGCCGCACGGCGAAGAAAGACGAGGCGAAGGTGCGGCCCGAAAAGGTCGGCGAGCGGCTGTCGCAACGGATCGTCGACGGCGACAAGCAGGGGCTGGAAGACGACTTGTCCGAGGCAATGGGGAGCAACCCGCCGCTGGACATCATAAACACGTTCCTGCTCGACGGCATGAAAGTCGTCGGCGAACTTTTCAGCACCGGCAAGATGCAACTTCCCTTCGTCCTTAAATCGGCGGAAACGATGAAGACTGCGGTGGCCTATCTCGAACCGCATATGGAGCGGACCGAGGGCCGACAGAAGGGCACCATCGTTCTCGCCACCGTCAAGGGCGACGTCCATGATATCGGCAAGAACCTGGTCGATATCATTCTCACGAATAACGGCTACAAAGTCGTCAATCTCGGCATCAAACAGCCGGTCGCGAATATCCTGTCCGCGGCGGAAGAGCACATGGCGCAAGCAATCGGGTTGTCCGGCCTGCTGGTCAAATCGACAGTCGTCATGCGCGAGAACCTGAACGAAATGAGCCGCGCCGGATTGAAAATCCCGGTGATCCTGGGCGGCGCGGCCTTGACCCGTGCCTATGTCGAGGAAGATTGCGTTCAGGCCTACGCCTGCGGCAGGGTCGCCTATGCGCGCGACGCTTTCGACGGTCTTGGCCTGATGGACAAGGTCGTAAACGACCGGTTCGACTCGCATCTCCAAAGCGTCGCGGAGAAACGGTCGAGCCGGCCGACGAACCGAAAAAAGGCGATCGGACGCGCCAAGACGCCCGGCATCGCCGACCCGGCGGTTTCCACAGCCAAGCGGCAGGCGCTGACTTCCGAAGATGTGCCGTCGGAACCACCTTTCTGGGGGCCGAGGGTCATTGCGCGGGTGCCCGTACCGGCGCTCTTGCCCTACCTCAACGAACGCATGCTCTATCAGTTCCAGTGGGGCTACAGGAAGGACGGCCGGCGCCTGGAAGAATACATGGAATGGGCGAAAGGTGAACTGCGGCCGATTCTGAAACGAATCACCGATGTCGCAATCCAGCAGGACATCCTGATCCCGCAAGCAGCCTATGGCTATTGGAAGGCGGCAGGGGAAGGCGACGACCTGGTCCTTTTCGACGAGGACGGCGCGACCGAGGTCGCGCGCTTCCGCCTGCCGCGGCAGGCGGATAGCGATGGTAAATGCATTGCCGACTATGTCCGGGACGCCGCGCTCGGTCCCGGTAGACGCGACGTGGTCGCGCTGCAGGCCGTCACCATGGGCCAGAATGCGTCCGACATCGCGCGCGATTGGTTCGGCGAAGACCGCTATCAGGACTACCTTTACCTGCATGGGCTGGGGGTTGAGATGGCCGAGGCGATGGCCGAATACACTCATAAGAGAATTCGCGCCGAACTGGGTTTTGCGGCGGAAGAATCGCGTGACCTGGAGAAACTTCTACAACAGGAATATCGCGGCAGCCGCTATTCCTTCGGCTACCCCGCCTGTCCGAAGGTGGAGGACCAGGCGATGATCCTGGACCTGCTGGGCGCGGACCGCATCGGCATCGAATTGTCGGACGAATTCCAGTTGCATCCAGAGCAATCGACCAGCGCGATCGTCATCCTGCATCCGGAGGCGAAATACTTTTCCGTTTAACCGGTTCAACATTGCGGCGGTCTGCTTGCCAACATTTGGATGGCGCATTAGGTTCCGCGCCATGACGGAAAACAGACTCCTGCAGCTGCACGAAAGCGTCGTTCTCCCGGAATGGATCGACTACAACGGGCATATGAACGTCGCCTTCTACGTGCTGGCGTTCGATCAGGCGACCGACGCGTTCCTCGATCATATCGGCCTGGATCACGGCTATAAGGACGAAGCGAACTGCACCACCTTCGTAGTCGATATGAATGTTACTTACCTGAGCGAAGTCCTGGAAGGCGACCCGTTGCGGTTCACGACGCAATTGATCAATTCGGATGAGAAACGGTTGCACTATTTCCACCGCATGTATCATGCGGAGAAAGGCTATTTGGCGGCAACGAACGAGTTGATGACCGTCCATATCAGCCTGGAGACGCGGCGCGTCGCACCGATCCGCGAGGATATCCTGGAACGGATTGCGGCCATTCAAAAACGCCACGCGATGCTACCATTTCCGGAACAAGCCGGAAGGTTAATCGCTATTCGGTCGAAAAGTGCGGCTGCTTAACGAATTCGTAGGAATTGCAGCCATTATCTGGTTGAAGCCGATATGGAGTCTGTTAACCTTTCGGCATACATTCGACGGCTAACCATACGGTTCGAATATGCAACATGTCGACGGCCCGTCCCAGGCTAAGGAATACGCCGGTACGGCATTAAATCTCATGGAACAGCATGAAATTCCGACCACGCCACGGAATTTCGACGTCTGGTACACCTACGCGAGCGGCCGCGACGAGGAGCTGAACGCGGCGATCGATCTTATTCTGTCGAACGACCAGCCGTTCACGAAAGATCAGAATGGCGCGCTCGCCGCTCAATTCTCCAGCGCCGGCGATAGCGGCGCTACGATGCACGAGACAAGCAAGAAGATCGAAGAGTCGGTCAGCACGGTCCTCGGCTTCATGAGCGAAGCCACCGATGGTGCGGCGACCTACGGCGAATCCCTCGAATCGAACCTCGGCGCCATGGCCAACGCCGAGAATCTCGACACTTTGCGCCGCGCCGTGGAAACGCTTGTCGCCGACACCAAGGGTATGGCCGCCCAGAACTCACGGCTCAGGGACCGCCTTGAAGACTCATCGAACGAGATCCAGTCGCTTCGCGAGCATCTGGAAACCGTTCAGCATGAAGCGATGACCGACGCCTTGACCGGGATCGCGAACCGCAAGGCGTTCGACGCGTCCCTTTTGCACGAAGCCGAACACGCGATGGAAAAAGGCAGCGGCCTGTCGCTCCTGCTTGGCGATATCGATCATTTCAAGCGCTTCAACGACACCTACGGCCATCAGGTCGGCGACCAGGTCCTCAAGCTCGTGGGAATGATCTTGAAGGAAACCGTGACGGGTGGTGCGAAAGCCGCACGGTATGGCGGCGAGGAATTCGCTATCGTTTGTCCGCGGGCCGGTCTTTCGGAGGCGCTGGACCTGGGCGAAACCATACGCACGACCGTCGCGTCGAAACGGATCCGGAAGAAGTCAACCGGCGAGGATTTCGGGAATATCACCATGTCCATCGGCGTCGCCCAGTTCAGGCAAGGCGAGCCGATCGCCGATTTGATACAGCGCGCCGACGAATCTCTCTATTTCGCCAAGCACAACGGCCGGAACCGGGTGGCGACCGAAGAAGAACTGCAAGCAGCCGCATCGGACTAGCCGCAGCGGAGAAAAGTAAACCTTGTCGATGGGCCCGGCCCTAGCAACATACCCGCGATCTGCGTGGCGCAATCGTGCGCACTGAAGCATTCGAACCCTTCCTGAGACGGCTTGGCCGTCTAGTCAAAAACGAACAGGTCATTCTGACCATATTGTCCGCGCTGATCGGCGTGGCGGGGGGCGCCTGCGCGATTGCCTTTCGCGAAGTCCTCAATCTGGCCCAGACCGTCGCGATGGGCTTCGGGTCGGAATCCGTCTATTCCCTCGCGAACGCTTTGCCCTGGTGGCACATTCTCGCGGCCACGGTCGGCGGCGGCCTGATCGTAGGGCTCCTGGTCCAGTTCCTGATTCCGGACCGCCGCTTGCACAGTGTCGCCGAAGTGATCGAAGCGTCGAGTTTGCGGCAGGGCCGGATCAACCTTCGCGCCGGCCTGGTCTCCGCCGCGGCCAGCGCCATATCGCTCGGCGCGGGCGCCTCGACCGGGCGGGAGGGACCCGTAGTCCATTTCGGCGCAACGGTGAGCGCCTTCGTCGCGGAGAAACTGAAGCTCGGGCGATCGCTGGCGCATACGTTGCTGGGTTGCGGCGTCGCGGCCGCCGTCGCGGCGTCCTTCAACGCGCCGATCGCCGGCGTGTTCTTCGCGCTTGAGGTCGTCATCGGACATTACGCGCTGAAGGCCTTCACACCGATCGTCATCGCCTCGGTCGGCGGCACGATCGTCAGCCGCATTTATTTCGGCGACTTCCCGGCCTTCGTCCTGCCGCCCAACCAGATCGTCTCGTTTTTCGAATTTCCCGCCTTCGCCTTGCTGGGTCTGGTCAGTGCCGTCATGGCGATCGTTTTCATGCGCGCGGTCGCCTTCACGCAGGAAACCGTGCAGCGCACGCCGATCCCGCTCTGGGCGCAGCCGGCCTGCGGCGGCCTGCTTGTCGGCCTGATCGCGCTGGTTTTTCCGCACGTCCTGGGCGTCGGGTACGAGGCGACCAACCACGCGCTGCTGGAACGATTCGACCTGGTATTGCTGATTTCCTTGCTGGTCGCCAAGGCGGCGGCGACCGTGATTAGCCTCGGCTTCAACTTCGGCTGCGGCGTCTTTTCGCCCTCCCTGTTTCTCGGCGCGATGCTTGGCGGGGCGTTCGGCATCATCGCCACGCACGCCTTTCCCGACCTTTCTTCGGGCTACGGCGCGTACACCATCGTGGGAATGGGCGCCGTCGCGGGCGCGGTACTCGGCGCACCGATCTCGACCATCCTCATGGTCTTCGAGCTGACCGGCGACTACGAGATCACCATCGCCGTGATGATCGGCACCGCCGTCGCCTCGCTTGTGACGCAGCAGGTCTTCGGCCATTCCTTCTTCACCTGGCAGCTGACCTGCCGCGGCCTGGACCTGAAAGACGGCCGGTCGCAGACGTTGCTGCAATCGATCCGCGTCGCCGCCGTCATGAAACCGGACTTCAGCGCGGTGTCCCCGTCCGCCCTGATGATCGAAGTGCGCGACGCGTTGCAGAAATCCCGCTACGCCGAAATCTTCGTGGTCGACGATGAAGGGAGTCTGCACGGCACGATCACCCTGCCCGATCTGTTCGACTCTGCCTTCGACACGGAACTCGACGCGGTTATCAACGCCGAAGATGTCGTCCGCCACAACCCGCCTGTCCTGACACCCGAAGATACGCTGGACGACGCGTTGTCCGTCATGGACGCCGCCGACGAGGAACACATCGCCGTCGTACACGACAAATCAAGCATGATCGTCGCTGGATTCGTGCACAAGCTGGACGTCGTCACCGCCTACAACCAAGCCGTCCTGAAGGCTCGCGCCGAGGAACAGGGCGTCGCCTGACGCACTTTATACGCAGTGTGTTGGTCGACCGCTTATGGACCCGACCGCTCAATCCGGGCGCAAGATTTCGAACGTGTTCTCGACCGCGGTGTAATCCATGTAACCGAGCCGGGCCAGCGGATGGTAGGCGGCCATGTCGATCATGCCGTCGTCTATGATCGCGTCGTCGATATGGATGCCGATGACTTCGCCTATGACCATGTTGTTCTCGATCTTCGGATTGGTGCTGGGCAGCCGCATCCGGGTAATGAACCGGCATTCCAGACTGGCCGGCGCTTCCTGGACGCGCGGCGTCTTGACGTGCATGGACGGCGCGGGTGTCAGGCCGCAGACCTCGAACTCGTCGACGTCGGGACCGACATGCGCGGAGCTCTCGTTCATCGCCTCGCGCAGCTCCCAGCTGCACAGATTGACGACGAATTCGTTGGTCTTCTCGATATTGGTCAGCGTGTCCTTGGCGCCGCCGCCGGGGCGCGGCCCGTTCGGCGCGAAAACGATGGTCGGCGGCTGATCGGCCACGGCATTGAAGAAACTGAACGGTGCCAGGTTCAGGACCCCGTCGAGGTCCATGCTGCTGACCCAGGCGATCGGCCGCGGCGCAACCAGCGCCTTGAACGGGTTATGCTTCAGATTGTGCTTCTTCGGATCGTCGTAGAACATGATGGCTCCTGATATGGCGCAGTTGAATTTAGTCCCAGGCCTCGCCGAGGGCGACGAGCGCGTTGAGCGCCCGCGGAAACCCTGTATAGGGCGCGGTCTGCATGATGGCCTCTTTGACCTGCTCGCGGGTCAGGCCCGCATTGAGCCCCGCCTGCCCGAACTTGGCGACCTGCGGCAGATGATCGATCGCGGTAAAGGACGCCACGGCGCAGATGCAGCGCTGGCGGTGATCCAGGTCGGGCCGGCCCCAGATATCGCCATAGCCATAGGCGATTGCCGCTGGATACAACGCACCCGTCATCGGGTTGCCCGGCGCGGCGTAGCCCAGTTCCGCACGGTCGCCATGCAGTTTGCCCTTCGTCTCCTGCCCCAGCGCCATCAGCGCGTCGGCGTCGAGGTCGGGCATCTCGGTCTCGGGTACGTCGATGCCCTTCTCCGCGAAAACCTCGTTGGCGAGCGCGACGGAATTGAGGATCGTCGGGAAGCCGCAATACAGGCCGCATTGGACGAATACTTCCTGGATGGTGCGCGACGGCACGCCGATATGCAGCGCCGCGCCGATATAACGGCGCAATTGCGGCATGCGTTGCTGCGAGGTCATCGCGGACAGCGCTGCCAGCATGCGGTCCTCCAAGGCCAGGCCGGGCCGCGCCCAGACCGAACCCCAGACCATTTCCTCGGCCAGCCGGTGCAATCCCGGGGCCAGATCGTTGTCGTCCGAATTGGGTGGGAACCCAAGCTTTTCCCGCATCGCCGCGCCCGCCTGCCGCAACTCTTCTCGTGTCGTCATCGCTTTTCATTCCCGCGTCGTTTCGCCGCCACGGGTGATTTTGCACAAATCAAACGGCGGTGATAGAGCTTATGCCGCAGACCGTACCGGGGGAGGAGAATTCGATGACCATGGCCCAGCCAGGCATCTTCGCGGAAGGGTCCTCGGCGCATTATGCGTTGGAGTTCACGGTCGCGGCGGATACGGACGCTTCGACCGTCGCGAGCAGCCTTCGTCAAGCACGGGCGGATATGGGGACGACGGATTGCGTCATCGCGTTTTCCGGACCGGCCTGGTCGAAACTCGGCGGCACCGCGCCCGGCGGTCTGCGGCCGTTCGACAAGCTGGGTAGCGCGCCGGGACCGGTGGCGCCGGCGACGCAGCACGACATCCTGATCTGGCTGCACGGCGGCGCGCTCGACGACGTGTTCGACACGGCCCTGGCCGTCGGCCGCGCGCTTACCCCGGTCGGCAAACCGGCTCTCGATCTGCGCGGCTTCACCTATCACGACAGCCGCGACCTGATCGGCTTCATCGACGGCACGGCCAACCCGAAAGGGGAAGCGCGCCAGGAAGCGGCTCTTATTCCCGACGGCAGTGGCGGCGCGTTCGCGATGAGTCAGCAATGGGTGCACGATCTGGAGGCTTTCAACGCGATCCCCGTCGCCGAACAGGAAGGCGTGGTCGGCCGAACCAAACCGGATTCCATCGAACTCGAAGGCGACGCGATGCCGGCCGACAGCCACGTCTCGCGCACCGACGTGAAGATCGACGGCGTGGCGCAGAAAATCTACCGGCGCAGCTTCCCCTACGGCGATACCGGCACCAAGGGGCTGTACTTCCTGTCCTTCGCCTGCGACCTCGCCCGCTTCGACGTGCAGCTGCAGCGCATGTACGGGGTCAGCGGCGACGGGCTCAAGGACCGCATCACCGAATTTTCCGCGGCCGTTACCGGATCGTACTGGTACGCGCCTTCGGAAGACGATCTGGCCGCCGCGCTCGGCGCGTAGGAGTTAGTTACAAATTTGCAAACACTGCCGCCGTCCACCCCCTCCCTAACCCTCCCCCATCAAGAGGGAGGGGATACTCAGTTGATAGCGCAGGGTTTTTCCTTCCCCCCTTGCGGGGGAAGGTTAGGATGGGGGGGTGACACGGTTGCTGTCGCAGGATTTCGCAGGAATCTCTTTTTTGGGAGAACCAAGCCCATGGATCTCGGACTGCAGGGCAAGAAAGCCATCGTCACCGGCGGCACCAAGGGGATCGGACTCGCCATCGCGGAAACCTTGGCCGGCGAAGGCTGCGATATCGCCGTCTGCGCGCGCGACGCGGCACTCGTCGAGAAGACCGTCGTCGCCCTTGCGAGTCGGGGCGTTCAAGCGCATGGCGCGTCGGCCGACGTGACCGACGGCGACAGTTTCCGGCAATGGATCTCCGATGCTGCCGGCCAGCTCGGCGGGCTCGACATCCTGGTCGCCAATGTCAGCGCGCTGGCTGGCGCGCCGGACGAGGCGGCGTGGCGCGCCGGGCTGGAGACGGACGTGCTGGGCACGGTGCGCGCGGTGGAATCGGCGCTGCCCTTCCTGGAGCAAAGCGATTGCGGCTCGATCGTCGCCATCGCAAGCACCGCGGCGCTAGAGAATTTCTTCGGCGTGCGCGCCTACAACGCGATCAAGGCCGCCGTCATCGCATACATGTCGGCGCTCGCCAGCACGGTCGCTGGACAGGGCATACGCGCCAACACGGTCTCGCCCGGCACGATCTATTTCGACGGCGGGGTCTGGGACCAGCGGCGCCGGGAAATGCCGGAAGTCTACGAGGCCGCGCTGGCCAAGAACCCGACCGGGCACATGGGCACGCCGCAGGACGTCGCCAACGCCGTCGCCTTCCTGGCCAGCCCGGCCGCGCAGTTCGTCACCGGTACGAACCTGGTCGTCGACGGCGCGCTGACCCAACGCGTCCAGTTCTAGCCATGGCGAACCTCGACATAACGCCGCTGCACCCCTCGCTGGGCGCCGAAGTGTCCGGCGTGGATCTGCACGGTCCCGTCGACGAGGAGACCAAAGCGGCGCTGAGCGCGGCGTTGTCCGAGCATCTGGCCCTGGTGCTGCGCGGCCAGTCGTTCACGCCAGCCGAATATCTCGCCGCCGCCGACGCGTTCGGTCCGCTCATGCGGCAGCACTACTCGCAGCACAATATGAAGGGTCATCCGGATATCGGCGTCATCCTGCACCGCGACGGTCAGAAGCCGGCCGCGATGTGGCACACCGACCACACCAACCGGGAACGGCCGCCCAAGGCGACCCTGCTGTGGGGCCGCGCCGTTGCGACCGGCGGCGACACCAGCATCGCCAACATGCGCGCCGCTTATTCCGCTCTGCCGGAAGACGAACGGCGTCACCTCGAAACGCTCGTGACCCTGAACAGCATCGACGCGCACCGCACCGACGTTCTGCCGGAAGACCGCGAGAAGTACGGCGCGCCGGTAGCCCACCCCATGGTGCGCACCCATCCGGAGCACGGCTCGAAGGCGGTCTACTTCCACATCACCAAGGCCTTCCGGATCGACGGCATGACGCCGGAGGCGAGCCGCGGCTATATGCAGGATCTGCTCGACCGCATGATCCGTCCGGAAATCACCTATCGCCATGAGTGGCGGCAGGGCGATCTGGTGATCTTCGACAACCGCGCCACCCTGCACCGCGCGCATGGCGACTACGACCGCAGCCAGGACCGCGAGTTGTGGCGGCTGATCGTGCAAGGCGACCGGCCGGTGCTGAATTGACGCAAATGACCGATATTCTCCAAGCCTGCCTGACCGACGCGGAATTTCCCGAACTGCCGAACTTCCAGCGCGGCAAGGTGCGGGATTCCTACGATCTGCCGGGCGGACGGCGCGTCATGGTCGCGACCGACCGGCAATCCGCCTTCGATCTCGTGCTGGCCGCCGTGCCCTACAAAGGACAGGTGCTGAACCAGACCGCGCGGTTCTGGTTCGAACGCACCGCCGACCTCTGCCCCAACCACGTCATCGGCTACCCGGACCCGAACGTCATCGTCGGAAGGCGGCTCGACATGCTGCCGGTCGAGATGGTGGTGCGTAGCTATATGACCGGCTCGACCAGCACCAGCATCTGGCCGATGTACGAACGCGGCGAGCGGACGATGTACGGCCACCGCTTCCCGGACGGACTGGTCAAGAACGCGCGGCTGCCGGAGACGATCATCACGCCGACGACCAAAGGCGACCTCGGCGCGCATGACGAGCCGACGACGGCCGAGGATTTGGTCGCCAGCGGTGTCCTCAGCCAGGCGCAATGGGACACGCTGGCGGAGACCAGCCTGGCGCTGTTCGCCCGCGGGCAGCAGATCGCGGCAAAGAACGGCTTGATCCTGGTCGACACGAAGTACGAGTTCGGCACCGACGAAGCCGGCGCCATCACGCTCGCCGACGAGGTGCACACGCCGGACTCGAGCCGCTACTGGATCGCCGAAAGCTACGACGCGCGGCTGGCGGCCGGACAGGAGCCGGAAAGCCTCGACAAGGAGTTCCTGCGCCTCTGGATCACCGCGCGCTGCGATCCCTACACCGAGCCCCTGCCCGACATCACGCCGGAGACGCTGCTGGAATTCAGCGGCAAGTACATCCGGCTCTACGAACAGGTCACCGGCGAAACCTTCGAGAAGCCCGCGTCGGGCGAGGCGGTACGCGACCGGGTCCGGGCCAATCTGGCGCGGGCGTTTCCCGAATATTTCGCCCGGTAAGGAGGATTCCAGATGCCCGAAGCCCGCATCGAAACCCGCAGCGGCTGGCTTGGCGACCGCGCGGCCGAATTCATCGAAGCGGTGCATGCCGCGATGACGGAAGTGCTGCGACTGCCGCCGCACGATCGGGTCGTCCGTCTGTTCGAGCACGCGCCGGATCACTTTGCGATCCCGCCCGGCCGCTCGGACCACTTCACCCTGGTCGAGATCATGATGTTCGACGGCCGCACCACCGACACAAAACGCAAACTCTACAAGGCGATCGTCGCCAACCTCGCCGCGTTCGAGGTGCCGGCCGAAGAGGTCATGATTGTGCTCAAGGAATCGCCCCTGGAGAATTGGGGAATCCGCGGCGGACAGGCCGCCTGCGATGTTGAGCTCGCCGTCGACGTATCCCTCTGAAACCGCAGAAAACCGTTTCAACGCAATAGTATAACGTCCCGCCTTTATGATAGACGGGCGTCATGAGCGGCCATTGCCATCACCATGACGCGCCGACCACAGCGCGGTTGCGGCGCATCCTGATCATCGTCCTGATCGTCAACGCGGCGATGTTCGGGGTCGAAATCACCGCCGGGCTGGCCGCGAAATCGGTTTCGCTGCAGGCCGACGCGCTGGACTTCCTCGGCGACGCGGCGACCTACGCCATCACTTTGTTCGTGCTGACCATGCCGCTGCCCTGGCGCGCCGGCGCGGCGCTGCTGAAGGGCGTGTCGATGGGCCTGTTCGGGATTTTCGTCCTGGCCATGGCGGTGTGGCAGGCGGTCACCGGGACCCTGCCGGGATTCCAGGTCATGGGCGCGGTCGGCTTCGCCGCGCTGGCGGCCAACGTCTTCTGCGCGCTGCTGCTGATCCGCTTCCGCGAGGGCGACAGCAATATGCGGTCGGTCTGGCTGTGCAGCCGCAACGACGCGATCAGCAATGTCGCGGTGATGATCGCCGCCGCCGGCGTCTTCGCCAGCGACACCGGCTGGCCGGATATCGCGGTCGCCGTGGTGATGGCGAGCCTCGCGCTCACCGCGTCCTGGCAGGTCGTCCGCCACGCACTGGCGGAACTGCGCGGCGGCGAGGCGGCCCCCTTCAGCCCAGCCGCGTGAGGCAGGCCGAAGCGGCGGCGTCGAGGATCGCCTCCTCGTCGATGCCCGCCGCATGATAGAGATCGTCGAGATCGCCGGACTGACCGAACCGGTCGACGCCGAGCGCCGTCACCTTCTGCGTGCCCACCGCGCCGAGCCAGCTTAGCGCCGTCGGGTGGCCGTCGATCACCGTGATCAACACCGCGTCCGGCGCGAGCCGGTCCAGCATCGTTTCTATCAGCGCGTGCGCGCCGCGGTCGCCGGCGCGGCGGCGGCGCTTCGCGTCGAGCCAGTCGCCATGCAGGCGGTCCGGCGACGTCACCGCGAGCAACCCGGCGCCCGGCACGTCATCGAGCAGTGCGGCGTGCGCGGCGATCGCTTCCGGCGCCACGGCGCCGGCATAGATGATCGCCAACTCCGCGCCTTTGACGGGTGGCGAGAGCCAATAGCCTCCGACGGTAATCGCGGTTCTGTCCACTTGCGACAAAGAGCGGTCCGGCTGCGCGATGTTCCGCGTCGACAGGCGCAGATAGACCGAGCCGCCGTCCTCCGCCTGCATATGCTCGAAGCCCCATCCCATGATCGCCGCCAGCTCGTCGGCAAAGGCGGGTTCGAAATAGGCGAGGCCGGGAACCGACATGCCGACCAGCGGCGTATTGACCGATTGATGCGCACCTCCCTCGGGCGCCAGGGTCACGCCCGACGGCGTGCCCGCGACCATGAAGCGGGCGTCCTGGTAGCAGGCGTAATACAGCGCGTCGAGCCCGCGGTTTATGAACGGGTCGTACAGCGTCCCAACCGGCAGCAGCCGCGCGCCGAACAGCGGCGCCGAAAGGCCGAACGCCGCCAGCATCAGGAACAGATTGTTCTCCGCGATGCCCAATTCGAAATGCTGGCCCGACTGCGACCGCACCCATTTCTGGATCGAGGCGACGTTCTCCTCGCGGAACACGTCCGGCCGTTCGTGCCGGTTGAACAAGCCGCGCTGGTTGACCCAGGCGCCGAGATTGGTCGACACGGTCACGTCCGGCGAGGTGCTGACCATCGCCGCCGCCAGGCCGCTGTCACCGCGGCCGAGATCGTTCAGGATCTGGCCGAAGGCCTGCTGCGTCGATGTCTTCTCCGTCGCCGGCAGGGTCAAGTCCGGCACAGCCACCGCTGGCGCACTGTGCCGCCGGTTCTTTTCCTGCGCGAAGGGCACTTCGTCGAGGAAAGCCTGCAGGTCCGAAGGTTCGATATCGAGCCCCGCGAAGCGGTCCCATTCTGCGCCTTCCGGCACCGCCATAGCGCGGCGGAAGTCGTCCATCTGCTCCGGGTTCATCATGCCGGCGTGGTTGTCCTTGTGACCGGCGAGCGGCGTACCGTAGCCCTTGATCGTGTACGCGACGAAGCAGCAGGGCGTATCACCGTCCGCGGCATCGGCGGCGTGCATCGCCTCCAGGATCGAGGCCATGTCGTGACCGGCGAGGTTGGTCATCAACCCGTACAGCGGCGCGTCGTCATGGCTGTCGAGGAACGTCTTCAGTCCCGCCGTGCCCGCGAGGTCCGTTTTCAGCCGCTCGCGCCAGGAGTCGGCGCCCTTGAAGGTCAGCGCCGAATACAGATCGTTCGGGCACTCGTCGATCCATTGCAGCACCGCTTCGCCCGCCGGCCCGTGCCGCGCGGCTTCCAGCTTCTTGCCATACTTCAGGGTCACGACGTTCCAGTCGACGGTGCCGAAGAAGCTCTGGATTTTCTGGAACAGCATGTGGTTGATGACGCCGTCGAGGCTCTGGCGGTTGTAATCGACGATCCACCACAGATTGCCGACATCGTATTTCCAGCCTTCAAGCAGCGCTTCGAAGACATTGCCTTCGTCGAGCTCCGCATCGCCCATCAGCGCCACCATGCGGCCCGGCGTGACGCCGTCGCCCATGTGTCCGTTCAGCCGCGCATAGTCCTGTACCAGCGCCGCGAACAGCGTTTCGGCCACGCCGAGCCCGACCGAGCCGGTCGAGAAATCGACGTCAGTGCCGTCCTTGGTTCGCGACGGATAGGATTGCGCGCCGCCGAGCATGCGGAAGTCCCGCAGCATGGAAATGTCCTGCCGGCCCAGCATGTGCATCAGCGCGTGGTAAACCGGGCTCGCATGCGGTTTGACCGCGATGCGGTCTTCCGGCCGCAGCACGTCCATATAAAGCGCCGTCAGAAGCGTCGCGGATGACGCGCAGGACGCCTGGTGCCCACCGACCTTCAACCCGTCCCGGCTTGGCCGGATATGGTTGGCGTTGTGGATCATCCAGGACGACAGCCACAGGGCCTTCCGCTCGATCGCGTCGAGATAGGCGAGCCGTTCCGGCGCTATGGCGGCGGAGGCGTCGGTGTCCACCAGGCGGAGACTGGTTTTACCGGATTGCGGCATGGCGGATTTCCTCGAAGATGAAGGCGCTACGGCATTATATCCTCGAATTCACCGGCGATCTTACCTATATTTGCGTGAAATTAACGCGATGTAGCAATTTTCATCCTATATTTCGGAAAAATAGGTAGAGCATGCCTCGGAAATCCTTGGATGAGATAGATCGGCGCATTCTCGCCGTCCTGCAGGACAATGCCCGCGTCGCCAACGTCGATTTGGCCGGCCGGGTCGGCGTGTCCGCCTCGCCCTGCTGGCGACGGGTGCGGGAACTGGAGGAATCCGGCGTCATTTCGCGCTATGTGACCCTGGTCGAACCGGCCGCCTTGGGCCTGCAGGTCAGCGTCTTCGTTCAGGTCACCTTGGAAAAACAGATCGAAGCAGCGCTTGAGCATTTCGAAAGCGCCGTTTTGGCCCGTCCGGAGGTCATGGAGTGCTATCTGATGACCGGCGACGCGGACTATCACTTGCGGGTCGTCGCAGAGGATCTGCCGGCCTATGAACGCTTCCTCATGGACCATCTGACGCGTGTCCCGGGCATCGCCAATATCCGTTCCAGCTTCGCCTTGAAACAGGTGAAATACACCACGGCCCTGCCCCTCGGAGTACCGGAATAGCGTGGCCTTTACCTCGGGGATTCCAGAAAACGGTTGTCTTCGCCCGGCGTATGACCCATTTTCTGGCCACAGTTCGTATCAACAGAAAAGGATGATCCGTGGCAAAAGAGGAACTTATGGAGTTCGACGGCACCGTGACGGAGGTGCTGCCCAACGCGATGTTTCGCGTCAAGCTGGAAAACGATCATGAAGTCCTGGCGCACACCGCCGGGAAAATGCGCCGTTTCCGCATCCGCGTTCTCGCCGGCGACAAGGTCACCGTCGAGATGACGCCGTACGACCTGTCGAAAGGTCGCATCACCTACCGCTTCAAATAGCCGCCGCGCGGCCGGCCTCCTCGCCGGTCTCGACGAACCCCAGCGCCGCCTCGATCACATCGGTGCCCGCGCCGGGCCGGTAGGCGTTCTCGCTCAGGAACCGCCGCCACTGCCGCGCGCCGCGGCAGCCGTTGAACAATCCGAGAATATGGCGGGTCATGGCGTGCAACGGGACGTCTTCGGTCAATCGCGCCGCGACATAGGGCAAATACCGCACGACCGCGTCCCGGCGCGAGATAACGGGGGTGTGGTCGTCGAAAAAAAGTCGATCTATGTCCGCCAGGATCCAGGGATCGCGATAGGCGGCGCGTCCGATCATGACGCCGTCGACCTGTGCCAAATGATCCGCTGCGGCATCCAGCGACAGCACGCCGCCGTTCAGGATCACGGTCAGGTCGGGCAAGTCGCGCTTCAGGCAATAGACATACTGGTACCGGAGCGGCGGAACTTCACGGTTCTGCTTCGGGCTCAGCCCGCTTAACAGCGCCTTGCGCGCATGGACGATGAAAGTATCGCAACCGCTGTCCGCCACGCAGGCGACGAAACCGTACAGGTCTTCGTAGGAATCCCGGTCGTCGATACCGATGCGCGACTTCACCGTAACCGGAATCGATACCCTACGCCGCATGGCCGCCACGCAATCGCGCACCAATTCCGGCTCGGCCATCAGACAGGCGCCGAACCGCGCCGCCTGGACCCGGTCGCTGGGGCAACCGACATTGAGGTTGACCTCATCGTAACCCCAGCCCTCCGCCAGCGTCGCGCATTCCGCCAGCGCCCCCGGGTCTGCGCCGCCCAATTGCAGGGCGACGGGATGCTCAGCCGGATCGAACCGCAGATGGCGCGCCACGTCGCCGTGCAGCAAGGCGCCCGTCGTGATCATTTCGGTGTACAGCAGGGTCCGCCGGCTCAGCAGACGCAGGAAATAGCGTTCATGCCGGTCGGTCCACTCCATCATGGGGGCGACCGAGACGGTGCGATCGATCGGCCCCGACCTATTTCGGTCTTCGGGCAGCATGCCGTCTTTATGCGCAAAGCGCCGCAACTATTCCAGCCCATACCGCATTCCACGATTGAATCGCGCTCGGCGTATCGATATGTTGTGGTTCGGTAGGTCATATTTACCATATCTTGGATGACTCCGAGGTGTGTCCGTCACCGAAGTGGGGATCACATGAGACTTTCCGTGGCGCGGGTTGCCGTCGTCGGCCTGGCGGTCGCCCTATCCGGCTGCATCACCGACAGCACGATCGACCTGATCGCTGCCGACCCCGGTTTCGAACCGAAGGCGCCCGCCGGGGCCGCGCCGATGCCGAAATTTAGCGTCGGGGATATCTTCCGCTATCAAGTCGGCGCGTCGCTCGTCGCGGAGAAGGTCGAGCGGATCGACGGCGACGGCGTCTGGTGGCGCGACAATCTGGGCCGGCGTTGGGTCGGCAGCGAGGGCGCGCTGATCCCGACCCATGCCGTGGGGCAGGCCGACGGCAAGGCGCAGATCGTCAAAGCGAATATTCAATCGACCGGCCAGATGTTTCCGCTCGCCGTCGGCAAGACGGTCGCTTTCCGGTCGACGAGCCAGAACTGGCTGAATGGGCAGACCACGCAGGAGCGGTCCTGCACGGTCGAGGATTTCGGCGCCTTGAAGATCGCCGCGGGCGTCTTCGACGCGTTCCGCGTGAAATGTCTCCACAACGGCGACGTCCGGTTCAACTACTACGCGCCCGCCGTCGGGCGGGTGGTGCTGCAAACGACCGACACCATCCTCGATTCGGTGCAGCGCGAACTGGTCGGCTTCGAGCGCGGGCTGGACAAGCCGCTGCGCACCGCGGCGGGCCCGATGGAAAAAGCGCCGAGCGGCAAAGCGAACCCGAAGCCCGCGAAGCTTACGACGGGTGCGGAGATCCGCTACGGCATCCAGCTTGCCGCCTACCGCTCGCCGACCCGGGTCAAAAAAGCCTGGCCCTGGATCAAGCGGCGCGGCGGCCCGCTGCTGGCCGACTTCGAGCCGCGATACGAACGCGCGGAGAATTCCGGCGGTCCCCTGTTCCGGCTCGTCGTCGGCGACTTCGCCAAGAAGGCGGAAGCGCGGCGGCATTGCCGGGCCCTGAAACGCAACGGCATCGATTGCTGGCCGCGCATCCGTGGCGGCACCGCCAAACCCGGCCCGGTCGCCGCGACGGAGCCGTCGAACGGGCTCCGCGTCGTCAGCCGGTAGCGTCCGAGCCCGGACAGGACCTTCGACGCAACCCTTTCGGCCGCGCGGCCTCGAATTGACCGCGGCTTAATCTTCGATCCAGCTCAGATCCGGCCGTTTATTCTTCCAGCCGGTCGCCTGTTCGAAAGCGTATCCGGCTCTGAGCACGGCGGCTTCGGCGAACGGCTTTCCGTTGATCAGCAACCCGATCGGCAGGCCTTTGGACGTAAAGCCGCACGGCAGGGACAGGCCGCACAGGCCCAGGCGGTTGCCGATATTGGTATGCGCCATGTACCGCGCCGCGTATTGGAGATAGACCTCGAGCGACTCGTCGACCGCCGCCACGGGCGCCGCCGGGATCGGCGTCGTCGCCGTCAGGACGACGTCGATATCGCGCAGGGTTTCCATCTGAGCGGCGCGCAGCCGTTTCAGTTCGGCCAGCGTCTTCAAATAATCGATTGCCAGATAGGTGCGGTCGTTCAGCATGCGCGGCCCGACCACCGGGTCCATCAGGTCGAGCTTCGTGTCGATACGTTCCTCATGGATGACGGCGGCCTCGGCGCCATTGACCGCCGAGGTCAGCGCCGCCGCTTCCCTTGCCTCCGGATAGGCGATGTTCTCGACCGAGGCGCCGAGATCGCGAAACACATCCGCCGCGGCTTGCACGGCCTTTTCCACCTCCGGGTCGAGCTCGTCGAAGAAGGCGTCCTGCGGAATACCGACGCGCAACCCTTTGGCGCCTGCCTTCAGCGAGCGGAGGACGTCCTCGGCGCGAATGCCCAAGGTGCTGTCATCGCGCGCGTCTTCGCCTTGCAGTATCTGATAGACGAGCGCGGCGTCTTCGACACCGCGCGTCAAGGGCCCGACGGAATCGAGGGTCCAACTCAGCGGAAAAATACCGAATCGGCTGATCCGCCCGACGGTCGATTTGAGCCCGACCGTCCCGGAGAGACCGGCCGGCGCGCGAACCGAGCCGCCGGTATCGGTCCCCAATCCCATCGGCGCCATGCCTGCCGCGACCGCGACAGCCGTGCCGGCGCTCGACCCGCCCGGCACGCAGGGCGCCGCGCACCACGGGTTGTGCGGCGTACCTTGGATATGGTTGATGCCCACGATGCCTTGGCGAACTCCACCGTGACCGTCTTGCCGAGGACGATCATCCCGGCCGCCGCGAGGCGTCGCGTCACTTCGCTTTCCTCGGTCTTCGGGGTGTCGTCCAAGGTTCGCGATCCCGCCGTCGTCGGCAGCCCGACCACGTCGTACAGATCCTTCACCGCATAGGGGATGCCGTGTAGCGGCCCGAGATCGCGGCCCGACGCCAGCAACGCCTCCGCCGACCGCGCCTCGGCCATGGCGCGGTCCGCCGTCACCAGATTGAAGGCGTTGAGCGGACCGTTCAGCGCCTCGATGCGTTCGATCAAATGCGCCGTCAACCCGGTCGGCGTCACTTCGCCCGATCGCAACATCGCGGCCAGCCCGGTCATCGACCGGTAGTGAAGCGGCTGATCGCCCATCCCTATCTCCCCGTGCAGCGATAAAGCATGAACGTAAATTATCCCCCCGCCGGCGGTTCGACCAGACCCGCGCCGTGGATCGACAGCCCGCCGTCCTGGTTGACCGCCCGGTGTCGGAAAAAGCGGAAGTAAATCAGAAGAAAGCCGACACCGGCGCGCCGGTGTCGGATGCTGGGGGAACTGCGGAAGTCGATTTGGATCGGCGTGACAGCCGCTAATAGCCACAGGACTAAACCGCTTCCGCGGTAGTTTGTATCTGGAGGGCAGCGAGGGCAG
>CAYLTU010000037.1:0-28179 GCA_964386465.1 uncultured Rhodospirillaceae bacterium | reverse complement strand
ACCTCACGGTTCAGACGTTCATCTCGTAATCGTTTTTTCTTGAGGATTGAGAAAACGTGAGTGTTGAAGAACCGTTTCCCTCTGGGGGTCTTGTATCCGTTTTCATTCAACCAGACCGCAATCTTGCGATACCCCAAACCCTCATTGTGAAGGTTCTGGATGGTATCGTGAAGGAACTGTTGATAGTCAGAATAGGGTGCAACGAGAAGGTTGCGAGTCTTCAAAACCATATCGAAACAGAAATAGATATCTACTTCATTTGACGATGAATAACACCCACGTTGGAAACTACTCCACCGTCACGCTCTTGGCCAGATTGCGCGGCTGATCCACGTCGGTACCCTTTAGCACCGCCGTGTGATAGGCCAGCAATTGCACAGGTATCGCGTAGAGAATCGGTGCGACGAAGGGGTCGACTTCCGGCAGGATCAGACTGGCGGTTGGCTTAGCCTGGCTCTCCATGCGAGCGACGCCGTCCTTGTCGGAGAAGAAGATGACGTTTCCGCCGCGCGCGATGACCTCCTGCACGTTGCCCGCCGTCTTCTCGAACAGCGGGTCGTTGCCGGGCGCGATCACGATGACCGGCACGTTCTCGTCGATCAGCGCGATGGGCCCGTGCTTCATCTCGCCCGCGGCATAGCCTTCGGCGTGGATGTAGGAAATTTCCTTCAGCTTCAACGCGCCTTCCATGGCGATCGGAAAGGCGGTACCGCGGCCAAGATAGAGAACGTCGCGAGCTTCGACTAAAATATGCGCAAGTTCTTCTATTGCTTTGTCATGATTGAGAACTTCGAGCGCGCGGCCTGGCACTTCAGCGAGCGCGTGTGACAGCACGCGCTCCTTTTCCGCATTGATCGCGCCGCGCGCGCGCGCGATATCGATCGACAGGCAGGCCAGCACGGTGAGCTGCGTCGTAAACGCCTTCGTCGAGGCGACGCCGATTTCCGGACCCGCATGGGTCTGAAGGACGGCATCGCTTTCGCGTGCGATGCTCGATTCCGGCACGTTGACGACCGAGATGATGTGCTGTCCGCATTCACGCGCATAGCGCAAACCTGCGATGGTATCCATCGTCTCGCCCGACTGGCTGACGAAGACGGCGAGCCCCCCCTCCGGCATCGGCGCTTCGCGGTAGCGGAACTCGGAAGCGACGTCGATCTCCACCGGGACCCGGGCGTGCTGCTCCATCCAATATTTGGCCACGAGCCCCGCATAATAGGCGGTGCCGCAGGCGCTGATCGTCACGCGCGGGATCTTGGTGAAATCGCAGGGCAGCGGCGGCATTGTGATCGTATTGGTCGCCGGGTTGAGCACGCCGTGCAGCGTATCGCCGATGACCGTCGGCTGCTCGTAGATTTCCTTCAGCATGAAGTGGCGGTAGTTGCCCTTGCCGATCAGGGCGCCGGACAAGGCGGTTTCGACGATTGGGCGTTGCGCGTTGTCGTTGTTGGCATCGAAAATTCGCGCGTCCTCGCGGCCTATGACGGCCCAGTCGCCCTCTTCCAGGTAGCAAATACGCTGCGTCAGCGGCGCCAAGGCCAAGGCATCCGATCCGAAATACATCTCGCCGTCGCCATAGCCGATCGCCAGCGGACTGCCTCGGCGCGCGCCGATCATCAGGTTTTCTTCACCGGAAAAAATCATTACGAGGGCAAACGCGCCCTCCAGCCGGGGCAGCGCTTCCGCGACGGCTTCTTCCGGTGTCATGCCCTCGTCCAAATAGCTGGAAATCAGATGGACGACCGCTTCGGTATCGGTTTCGGTTTCAAACGCCCGCCCGCTGCTGGCTAGCGACTCCCGCAATTTCTGAAAATTTTCGATGATGCCGTTATGGACCAGGGCAACCTTGTCCGTTGCATGCGGATGCGCATTGTTCTCGGTAGGCAGGCCATGGGTCGCCCAGCGTGTATGACCGATACCGATCGTGCCATCCAGCGGTTCGCCATCGAGCACGGCTTGCAAATTCACAATCTTGCCTTCGGCCCGCCGGCGTCCGATTTGACCTCCCACCAGCGTCGCCACCCCCGCGGAATCATACCCGCGATACTCAAGGCGCTTCAGGCCGTCGACGAGGAGTTCCGCCGCCGGTTGAACGCCGATAATACCAATGATGCCGCACATTCAGTTCTGGCCCTTTTTCTCTTGTTTCTTTCTGGCGGAGAGTTCGGCATTGATCTGAGCCGCCCGCCCTTCCTTATTTGCCTGCCTGCCGCGCCCGAGCGCCAGCGCGTCGCTGTCGACATCGACCGTAATGACGCTGCCCGCGCCGACGATCGCGCCTTCGCCGACGGAGACCGGCGCAACGAGTGCGGTGTTCGATCCGATGAAGGCGCCCGCGCCGATCTTCGTGCGGTACTTGAAGTAGCCGTCGTAGTTACAGGTGATCGTACCGGCTCCGATATTCGCTTCGGCACCGATTTCGGCGTCGCCGATATAGGACAGATGGCTTGCTTTCGCGCCTTCGCCGAGTATGGCGTTTTTCACCTCGACGAAGTTGCCGACCTTCACCCCGGGGCCCAGTACCGCGCCCGGCCGCAACCGTGCAAAGGGGCCGACGGAAGCCGACTCGCCCACCTTGACGCCTTCGAGATGGGAAAATGCCTTGATTTCCGCGCCGCGCTCCACGCTGACGCCCGGGCCGAAAACGACATTCTGCCCGACGACGACGTCCTGTTCGAAGCGCGTATCGTGGCTGAAATATACCGTCGATGGATCGCTTAGCGTGACGCCTTCGTCCATGACAGCGTTCCGGCGGCGCGCCTGCCAGAACGCTTCCGCCGCCGCCAAATCCGCGCGGCTGTTGATTCCCTGCAACTCGTCCGCGTTCGCTTCAACAACGGCGCAGTCGATGTTGTCCTCGCGCGCCAGGCCGACGATATCGGTGAGATAAAACTCACCTTTTGCGTTGACGTTGTCGACTGCATCGATAAGCCGAAACAGAATCGCCGCATCGATCGCCATAACACCGGAATTGCATAAAGTTACCGCGCGTTCATCATCGTCGGCATCGTTGAATTCGACAATACGTTGCAGGCGGTTCGAATCATCGACGATCAATCTACCATAGGCACCGGGATCGTTCGGCCGAAATCCCAACACGACGACACCGGCTCCCTGTGCACGTCGTGCGATCATTTCGTTCAGCGTATCGGAGCTGATGAAGGGTGTGTCCGCGAACAAAACGAACACCGTCCCCATCGCAAAGTCGACGAGCAAGCCGCGCGCCGCTTTAACGGCGTCAGCCGTACCGAGTTGTTCGGGCTGAAGAACGAAGTCGTGCGGCGCAGCGGCCGCTTCTACATCCGCCATTTCCGGCCCAGTCACAACGACGATCCGCTGCGGATCGACAGCTGTCGCCGTGTCGAGAACGTGGCCCAGCAACGACCGACCTGCGACTGGATGCAGAACCTTCGAACGCGCGGATTTCATCCGCGTCCCTTTACCCGCCGCCAGAACGACGACCATGACCTGAGCGTTATTCATAGTTGATTTTCCGTACGAACGGCCAATGAGGCTTTACCTGTGGGTTGCGCAAATTGGCACGACAGTGCATGCATCGCCAGTAACGAAATGTTACAACAATTTTCACCATTCACTAGTGATAATAGTATTCGACGACTGTAGTTAAATGTGCCTTAACGAACTTCAATGAATACTTTGAGAAAATTATAACAAGCTGTTCATGCCCTCGCTAAAATCGGCTTCTTTGAACGAATTTGTACCAAACAATGAGTACAAATCTAGGGACGCGCCTTGGTTGATTATCGAAAAGAGCCAATTTCATCCATAACCGAAGACACACCGCAGAATTTTTCCCGGTTTGTTATCGGGTTTTTCGGAACGGTATTCATCCTCGCGACAGGGCTGATTATAGCCTCTATCTATATTAATCCGTTCGGATATTTCGGCACTACCGGCCAGTTCGAAACCTACAATGCACGCCGAGCAAAGGCCGCGTATTTACTTAAGCTGCCGCGAGAGGAGCTGCCAGATGCCTGGATTATCGGTTCGTCGAATATGCTGCCGTTTCAGCCTCGTACGCTGAATCGATTTTTCGACACCCAAAACGCCTTTAATCTCGGATCCTATTGGGGCCGTGCCGAGGATCTGTGGAGTTGGACGAACTTCATCGTTCACGATCTGAGCGCTGCGCCAAAAGTCGTCATTTTGGGTGTCGAGCCATGGACCTTCGCCGACGACCAACGCGGGCCGCCTCTGCTCTCGCAATACCGCCGCCGGTTGATCGTCACAAAAAACCTAGCGAAATACCTGCCCGAATATTCAGACTTGCGCTATCAGGTAAGCAGACTGCTCGACAGTCTGACGATCCAGAACATGCGCATCATGGCACGCATGGTCAGGAAAAATGGGTTCCGTCGCAGGCAGGTTCGAGCGTTGGAATCGAACCCTCGATTCAATATAGACGGCACGAGTCGACCGCTATCAAAAATTGAAGCGGATCCCTTTTTGCCGCCTGAAATAAACGATTTGTATCGGCGCGCCGTCGAACGGTCGACGTATAACACGGACCCAAACTCACTCAGCGAAGCAAGGCGAAATGTAACGGCGTCGCACTATATTCGGCTCGACGATGTCGTGAACTTCTTACCTGGGGACAGGATGCAGCCTGAGGACTTCGCGCTCTTCCGGGAAACGATCGCGCTTCTGCATAGCCGAAATATCGAGGTCGGTATCATCATGCTGCCGACACACCCCTACTTTTACGATCTTCTCGTAAAACACACTAATTATGTCGAACACCTCAACGAACTGAAGGAATTTTTAAAGAGTCTACAAGCGGAATTCGAAAACGTGAATACGGTTCTTGACGCATCACACATATACAAGTTTCGAGGCAAGCCTGATGCGTTTCACGATAAGTATCATATGACCCCGATTAATACCGACTTGGTTCTCGAACGGCTTCATCAGGACTGGCGCAAGAAGTAATGGTATTTCCCAGTTACGTTTTTCTGTTTGCCTTTCTACCTATCGTTTTGCTGCTTTGGTTATCGAGAATGCCGTTTTACGTCCGGCTATTCGCTCTGACCGCAGCCAGCTATTTTTTCTATGCCTGGTGGGATTACCGGTTCGTGGCGCTACTCGCGGCATCGACGGTAGTCGATTATTTTTGCGGAAGAGCCATCGCCCGCTCGCAAGAAGGGCGTAAGAAAATCCTTCTATTCGTGTCAATATTCGTGAACCTGACTTTCCTCGGATTCTTCAAGTATTTCGATTTCTTCGTTTCATCCGCTGCGGCCAGTCTTTCGATGATTGGGTTCGCACCAAACATTCCATTGTTGGGCATTATACTTCCACTTGGAATTTCTTTTTATACATTCCAAAGTATCAGCTATTCGTTTGATATATATCGCGGGGATGCGAAACAGGCTCCCGATTTTCTTCACTTCGCCGCATATGTATCTTTGTTTCCACAATTGGTCGCAGGCCCAATTGTACGATACGGAATGATGGCCGAACAGCTCAATGATTTGCGCGGATACAGACCGCGGCTCCGGGAGTTTTGCAACGGCATTTTCCTGTTCGTCATCGGTCTATCGAAAAAGCTGCTGATCGCCGACCAAGTCGCCCCACTGGCCGATAGAATATTTGATGGCTCCGGTGCGATTCAAACCGGCAGCGCATGGGCCGGTTCGCTTGCCTACACCGTGCAACTCTATTTCGACTTTTCCGGTTACAGTGATATGGCCGTCGGGTTAGGATTGATGCTCGGCTTCCGATTTCCCGTAAACTTTCTCTCACCCTATAAATCCGCCAGCATCTCCGAATTCTGGAACAGATGGCACATTACATTGTCGCATTACCTGCGGGACTATTTGTTCATCCCCCTCGGCGGTTCTCGAGGATCGCTTGTCAGGACTGTTCGAAACCTGTTTGTGACGATGTTTTTAGGCGGTCTGTGGCACGGCGCAGCCTGGACTTATGTTGTCTGGGGTTTGTTCCACGGCTTGCTATTGACCTGCAACGCTGTCTGGCAACAAGCCAACGAATGGAGGTTACCGCGACTCCTCGCGGTCGCCGTCACATTTCTTGCCGTTCATTTCGGCTGGGTCCTTTTCCGCGCGCCCAACTTCGAACGCGCAGCCGATATCTATCTCGGTATGCTGGGGCTGAACGGGACCGAGAATTTGCTGGACCTCAATATTTTGTCTGCGACCTTCGGTAGACTTCCCTATATTGTGGACGTTGCGGGCGGTATCGAGGTGGCCCCGTTCATAGTCCTCGGCCTGCTGATTGCGTTTATGGGACCAAATTCTCAGCACATCGCAAGAAAATTTGGTGTCCTGTCAGGAGCGGTATTCGGAGTCCTTTTCATCATGTGTGTCGCCAGCCTGGCGAAAGAGACACCGTTTATTTATTTTCAGTTTTGATCATCTACTTAGAGATTATTGTTTTTCGGTCTTAACTCGTGGAGTAGGCATCTGGGAATGTTCGGTAAAATGCCAGAACTACATTCGACTATGGGATAATTCTTGCGCGAATTTTTACCGTTGATCCAGGCTGCAGTACTGGGTTGTTTTAATTGTCCAGCACAATATCGGAAGTAAAAATTGCAACAATCATCGAACCGGTTCGAAAATTTTTCGCCGCGATCAAAAAAAATGCCTGCTAGTTGCGTTTAATCTTATAGTAGTTATTTTAATTGTACTGCTCGCAGAAGGCGCCGTACGCATCAGACAGTTTGCCCTATACGGCAAAGTCGGCGGTGGAATCAAAAAGATTTATAAGATCGACGAGACTCTTGGATTACGCGTCCCTATCGCCAATTTTAGCAGCGACAGAATTACGATCGACAGCAAGGGATTCCGAAATCCCGAATTCATTTCACCCAAGCCAACAGGGACGATTCGGATCGCATTTTTGGGTGGCTCTACAACATTCAGCGCAGATGTCTCAAGCAACAACGCAACCTGGCCGCACTTGGTCGTTCAACAACTGCGTAAATCCTATACCAGCAAGAAATTCGATTACATCAATGCGGGGATACCAGGGTACTGGACAAAATTTTCACTCAAAAATTTCAAACTGCGCGTCGCCAAACACGACCCTGACATTGTAGTGATTTGTCACGCAACAAATGATTTGACCCATTTCAGCCGAATTGCGGCTACCAAAAATGGCATCTCGTTTTCGACGGAAGCGGAGAGGCTGTCCTGGCTATCGGAATATTCGCAACTTTTCTATCTTTTAGAAAAGAATTACTTCCTCTGGGCTACAAAGAACAACCTCGGCGAAAAAACGAACAAACTGATTGTCCCCGACAGAGTCCTCGCGGAACCGTTCCAAGAAAGCCTCGAAGAGTTGGTACGACAAGCTCAAAGTATTGCAAGGAAAGTCGTTCTAGTTACGTTTTCAACGCGTATTCGCGCGCAGCAATCCGAGCAGGAAAAGAAAGAATCGTCTGTTACAAGCTTATATTACATGCCGTATATACAACCGGGAGAATTTGTCCGCTACTTTGCCGCGTACAACGAGACTATCCGTACAGTTTCCCGGCATACAGGCACGCTGTTGATCGGCAACGAACACAGCATACCCGGAACGAAGAAATATTTTAAGGATTCCGTTCATTTTACCGATGCGGGTAGCCGGCTCATGGCCAAACGCGTTGCTGACGGCCTCATTGAGGCGGGGACTATAGCGACCCTTCGTTAGTCGAATATTACTTTGCATTTCAGTAAAATGATTGTTGCTGTCAATAATTCTAAAGAGTAAAACCGAACCATGTCTAACCACGGCGCACATGAAAGCTTCCGTCAGCGCGACGAAGTAAAAGGATCGTCCGATCGATCTTTTGGTATCGTATTTACGGTCGTATTCGTCATTATCGGCCTGTACCCCCTAATTGGCGGCGCTGGACCTCGATGGTGGGCGTTGGCGATTGCGATTCTGTTCCTTGTGGCGGCGTTCGCCCATCCCAAGATACTCACACCGCTCAACCGCCTCTGGATGCGGTTTGGCCTGTTGTTGCACCGGATTGTCAATCCGTTAATCATGGCATTACTGTTTTTCTTTGTCGTAACGCCGATTGCGCTGATCATGCGCATTTCGGGAAAGCGACCCCTGCTTCTAGAAACCGATCCTAATGCGACTTCGTATTGGATTCCCCGCGACCCTCCGGGTCCTTCCCCGGATACGATGAAACAGCAATTTTGAAACAACGGATTTGAACATTCGACATGTCATTTGTTAAAGAACTTTGGGCATTTATGAGGGCCCGGAAGAAGTTTTGGCTCCTGCCGATATTTATCATGATGATTATCTTCGGTGGATTAGTCGTTCTCACCCAAGGCAGCGCCATCGCACCCTTTATCTACACGATTTTCTGAGTTGGCCATGCGCGTACTGGGTATCTCCGCCTTCTATCACGACAGCGCCGCGGCGCTTGTCGAGCATGGCCGAATTGTGGCGGCAGCACAGGAAGAGCGTTTTACCCGCATCAAACAAGATTCCAATTATCCATCTCACGCAATCGACTACTGTCTCTCCGCTGCAGATATCAAGTTAGGCGATGTCGACTTCGTCGCCTTCTACGACAAGCCATTTCTGAAGTTCGAACGACTGCTTGAAACCTACACGGCGTTTGCACCGCGCGGGTTCAAAAGTTTCTCCATGGCAATTCCGGTCTGGATCAAGGAGAAGCTTTTTCAAAAATCGCTGCTGACGAAAAAGCTAAAAGAAAGGGCACCGGACTTTGATTGGGAAAGCCGGTTGCTGTTTGCCGAACACCATCAGAGCCATGCCGCGAGCGCGTTTTTCCCATCGCCCTATGAAGACGCCACAATTTTGACAATGGACGGGGTCGGCGAATGGGCGACCGCGTCCGTCGCGCAAGGCGCCGGCAACAAACTAGTCATGACAAGGGAGATTCATTGGCCCCATTCGTTGGGACTGCTTTATTCCGCCTTCACCTACTACACAGGATACAAGGTGAATTCAGGCGAATACAAAGTCATGGGACTGGCCCCCTATGGTGAGCCCAAATACAAGGACGTAATTCTCGACAAGGTGGTTGATCTCAAAGCAGACGGCTCGTTCCGGCTGAACCTCGAATATTTCGACTATTGCACCGGATTGCGTATGACGAACGATCGATTCGCCGAACTGTTCGGCGGCGCGCCACGCGCACCGGAAGAACTCCTCACCCAGAAGCATATGGATTTGGCCGCCTCGATCCAGGCGGTGACAGAAGAGGTGATGCTTCGCTTGACGCGGGCACTTGCAAAGGAAAACGGCAGCAAGAATCTCTGCTTGGCAGGCGGCGTCGCGCTCAATTGCGTCGCGAACGGTAAAGTGCTTCGCGATGGCGCGTTCAAAAATATCTGGATTCAACCGGCGGCAGGCGATGCCGGTGGTGCATTAGGTGCGGCGCTTACCGCCTATCACGGATTTCAAAGTCAGCCGCGCCATGTCAACGGCGCACTTGATGCGATGGCGGGTAGCTATCTTGGACCGGATTTCTCGCAGAACGAAATCGAAACGCGGTTGCAGGCGGAAGGCGCAAAGTTCACAACCGTCGATGACGGCGAACTAGTCGAAAAAGTCGCCGACGCCCTGGCCGACGAAAAAGCTATCGGCTGGTTCCAGGGACGTATGGAATTCGGTCCACGCGCGCTCGGCGACCGTTCTATATTGGGTGATCCTCGATCACCCAGCATGCAAAAAACGTTGAATTTGAAGGTGAAGTACCGGGAAAGCTTCCGTCCATTTGCCCCGTCGGTTCTGCGCGAGGACGTCGCGGACTGGTTCGACATCAACGACAACAGCCCCTATATGCTGATGGTAGCCGATGTCGCGCCCGCACGGCAGAAAGAGATGACGGCGGACGAACAAGCGCTGTTCGGCATCGATAAGTTGAATATTGCGCGCTCGGAAATTCCGGCCGTCACCCACGTCGACTATTCCGCCCGCATCCAGACCGTGCACGCGGAAACCAACCCGCGCTATCACGCGCTTATTTCAGCTTTCAAGGCGCGGACCGGCTGCCCGGTGGTCGTCAACACCAGTTTCAACGTCCGTGGCGAACCGATCGTCTGCACGCCTGAAGACGCGTTTCACTGTTTCATGGGCACGGAACTCGACATGCTTGCCGTGGGCAACTGCATCCTGGAAAAACAGGATCAGGATCCCGCGCTAAAACGCGATTATAAAGACGCCTTCGAGCTGGATTGAGGTTACGGAAAACCATGCTGTCAAAGAGTTTCAAGCGCGTCATGGTTCTGGCCCCGCACACCGACGATGGCGAATTTGGCTGCGGCGGTGCGATCGCCCGCTTCCTTGAGGCAGGCTCGGAAGTTTTCTATTCCGCCTTTTCCGCCTGCGAGCAAAGCCTGCCGCCGCCATTCGAACCGGACACGCTCAAGTACGAATTGCTGGACGCCATGCAAGCCTTCGGCATACCGGAAGACCGAGTATTCCTATACAGCCACCAAGTCCGCCGGTTTCAGGAAGTCCGGCAGGACATCCTGCAGGACATCATCGACGTAAAACTCGAAATCCAGCCCGATATCGTCTTCATGCCCTGCATGGAGGATATGCACCAGGACCATCAGGTTGTCGCGATGGAAGGGCTGCGCGCCTACAAGGACAGAACCGTGGTGTCCTACGAGATGCCCTGGAATAATTTGAACCTCAACACCTCGACCTTTTTCAAGCTGGACAGAAAGCATATCGACAAGAAGATCGAAGCGCTGCAGTGCTACAAATCCCAGGCCGGTAAACTTTACAGCAATCCCGAATTCATCGAATCCCTCGCCCGGACGCGCGGCGTGCAAATCGGCAGCGACTTCGCCGAAGTCTTCGAAACCGTAAGGTGGGTGGTTTGACGGACGCGCCGAAAATCGCCGTCATCGGCTGCGGCCATTGGGGCAAGAACCTGGTTCGCAATTTTCACGATCTCGACGCGCTAGCCGCGATCTGCGAGCATGATCCCACGCTCGGCGCCGCCATGGCCGAGCAGTACGGCGTTCCACTCCGCCCCATGACCGATGTCCTCGCCGACACCGCCATCAAGGCGGTCGTCATCGCCGCGCCTGCCGAACTCCATACGCTTCTCGTCAACGAGGCGCTTCTGGCGAACAAGCATGTCTTCGTTGAAAAGCCGCTCTCGCTGACGGCAGAGGACGGCCAGTCGCTTTGCGAACTGGCGGCCAGACATGACCGTGTGTTGATGGTCGGACATCTGCTGCAATACCATCCGGCCTTCCTCAAGCTGATGGCGCTGTGTCGGGAAGGTGCGCTTGGCCGAGTCAACTACATCGCGTCCAGCCGGCTCAATCTGGGAAAGATCCGCACCAACGAGAACGCGCTGTGGAGTTTTGCCCCGCACGACATCTCCATGATCCTGGCGCTGATAAACGACGTGCCGGAATCCGTCAGCGCGACCGGACACTGCTATCTGCACCAGTCCGTCGCCGATGTGACAACGACCCATATGACGTTCGCGTCCGGACAGGCGGCGCATATTCATGTCTCCTGGCTCTACCCCTTCAAGGAACAACGGCTTGTCGTGATTGGTGAAAAGGGGATGGCCGTGTTCGACGACAGCGAGGACTGGCCGTCGAAAATCTGTCTCTACGATCACGAAATCAACTGGCGCGATGGCGTACCGATACCGACGAAAGCGGACGGCAAAGCCGTTGCCGTCGATCCGGATGAACCGCTACGTCTCGAATGCCGGCACTTCCTCGACTGCGTGGCGAATGGAGCGACGCCGCGCACCGATGGCGAAGAAGCGTTGCGGGTCCTGCGCGTTCTCGATGCCGCGCAACGCTCTATCGATGAACAGCGGCCGATTTCATTGGCACGGAATATGGCCGCAAAAAAAAACGATCTGATTCATCCCACGGCGGTCATCGATGAGCCGAGCGAGATCGGTGACGGAACAAAGATCTGGCACTTCTCGCACGTCCTGAAAAATTCAACGGTCGGGAAAGACTGTAATATCGGTCAGAATGTGGTCATAGGCCCGAATGTCTCGATCGGCGATGGTTGCAAGATCCAGAACAATGTCAGCGTCTATGACGGCGTCACGCTGGAGGACAACGTCTTCTGCGGCCCAAGCATGGTGTTCACCAATGTCGTCAATCCGCGCGCCGAGGTTTCCCGCAAGGATGAATTCGGCGAAACCCTGGTGCGGACGGGCGCGACCCTCGGCGCCAACGCGACCATCGTATGCGGTGTGGAAATCGGCAAATACGCGTTCGTCGGCGCCGGCGCCGTAGTCACGCGTGACGTTCCCGATCATGCCCTGATGATCGGTAATCCGGCACGGCATGCCGGCGATATGTGCATATGCGGCGAGCGGTTACCCGATGGCGACTGGAAAGAATCTGCGTGCGACGCATGCAAGCGGAAATACAGGCGTTTCAACTGCGCGGTGGGATTGGCCGGCTAATCCTCCCGAAAAGCGCGGCCCAGGCTGCGGGCGAGCGGTCTGAAAATATAATCCAGGACGGTCCGTTCACCGGTCACGATCATCACTTCGGCCTGCATGCCGGGATAGAGAGCGACGGCAAGATCCTTGGACAGATCCTCGACGAGGACGACGCGGGCGAGGAAATAGGGCACGCCGGACCGCTCGTCCGTCAGCCGGTCGGCGGAAACCGTCAGCACCTTGCCGTCGATCGGGCTGAGATTGCGCTGGTTGAACGCGGTCAGCCGCACCTGTGCGGGCAACCCGGCATGCACGACGTCGATATCGTTCGGATCGACCTGTGACTCGATGATCAATCCGGCACCGCTGGGCACCAGATCCATCAGCGGTTCGCCCGGCCCGACGACGCCGCCGGGCGTATGAATTTGCAGCCCCACGATCGTTCCGTCCAAGGGCGCCTTAATGCGGGTGCGTACCAGAACGTCTTCTGCGGAGCGAATTCGCTCCTCCAGATCGAACAGCTCCGTTTGCGTGGCGCGCAACTCTTCGACGACCTGGTTCAATTTCTGGGTCTTGAGTTCGGAGACGCGCAAACGCGTTTCGGCGATCTGCTGCTTGGCCCGCGCGACGGAGGCGATATTGCGGCTGCGCGCGCCCTCGATCTCGGCCTGTTGCCGTTGCAGCGCGAGAAGCCGCGGTCGCTTGGCCAACCCTTTGGCGACGAGCGATTGAACGTCCGCAATCTCCGACCGGATCAGCTTGATCTGCGTGTTCTCGGCCGCGATCAGACCTTTCAGACCCGTGATTTCCTCGTTCAGCTGCGCGGATTGCTGTTTCAGGATGCTTTCCTGCGCGGCCACGGCTTCCTTGCGGGTCGTGAATATCTTCAACTGGCCGGCCAACGTTTCCGCATTCTCCCTGTCTCCGCCGTTTTCCGTCAACGAGACCGGAAAAACGATACGGCCCGAGCCGTCCCGCTCCGCGATCAGGCGTGCTTCAAGGGCCCGTGCCGCGACCGTACGCCCTTTCAGCCGTTCCAAGGTAACGCGTGCCTGCGTGTCGTCGAGGCGGATCAAGACCTGACCCGCCGTCACGACATCGCCGTCACGCACACCGATTTCGCCGACGATCCCGCCTTCCAGATGTTTGATCGTCTTGCGGTTCGATTCGACCGCAACCACGCCCGGCGCGATCGCCGCGCTCTTCAGTGGCGCCAGGGCCGCCCAACCGCCGAACGCCAGGAAAAACAATCCGATGATCGCCCCCCGCTCGCCATCACCGGCGTCATTCCCATGCTGGTGCTGTCCGTCATGTTTGCGCCGCCGCGGCCGAAGCTCGCGTGACAGACGGAATGACGTCGCCCGGCGGCCCGAACATACGGACGGCGCCGTCCTCCAGGATCAAAACTTTATCGACATCGCGCAGCAAACTGGGCCGGTGCGCGATGAGAACAACCGTTGTGCCCTTCTTCTTCAAGTCCGCGATCGCTTCCAGCAACGCAACTTCGCCGTCATTGTCGAGACTGGCATTCGGCTCGTCGAGAACGACGACACAAGGATCTCCGTAGACCGCGCGGGCCAGCGCTATACGTTGCCGTTGACCGCCGGACAGGGCGGCGCCACCCTCGCCGATATCCGTTTCGTAGGCCGCGGGCAGGCGCAGGATCATGTCGTGCACGCCGGCCAGCGTCGCGGCGGCGATAACGGACCCGGAATCGCCGTCCCCCATGCGCGCGATATTCTCGCGCACCGTACCCGCGAAAAGCTCGACGTCCTGCGGCAGGAATCCAACATGCCGGCCGCGATCGCTCGACTCCCAAAGCGACATCTCCATCCCGTCGAGGCGGACATGGCCACCGCGCGGAACCAGATTTCCCACCAGGAGGCTCGCCAATGTGCTCTTACCCGACGCGGTCGGACCGATCAGCCCCACCAGTTCGCCGGGTTGCACGACAAACGAAACATTCTTGATCGCCGGCTTCTTGGCGACCGGGTAGGCGAAGAGGAGGTTTTCCGCTGAAATGAGTCCCTTCGGTTCGGGCAAATCGATACCGGGTTCCGGTGTTCCCGCCCCCTCCATCAATTTGCCGATACGGGCGTATGCCTCCCGTGCGGCAACAGCGGTCCGCCAGCTGCCGATCGCCATTTCGACCGGCGCCAACGCCCGCGCCATGAGAATCGAAGCCGCGATCATGGAGCCGGGGCCCAGCTCGTTCTGGATGACGAGATACGCGCCCAGCCCCAACACCGCGATCTGAAGCACAAGGCGAAGGAATTTGGACGCCGCCGTGATTGCCCCACTGCGCGCGCTCGCCTTCGTTTGCAGCGTCAGCGCCGCGGAACTGTCTTCGCGCCAGCGGCCGACGATATTCGGCAGCATGCCCATGGCGCCGATCACGTCCGCATTCCGCACGGCGGACTCCGCGCGCCGCACGGCCCGCATCGATATCCCTTCCGCATCGTTCAACAAAGTCCGGCTCGCGATCTCGTTGCCGAGCGCCAGGATGAACAATATGACGGCGCCGGACAGCGCCAAAATTCCGAGCCAAGTGTGCAACAAGAACACGACGATCAGGAAAATCGGCGACCAGGGCGCATCGAGGATCGGGAATATTGCCGGTCCGGTCAGAAATCCGCGCAGCACGCCGATGTCGCGAAGACCCTGAACCGACGGCGCTTTTCCATGCTCCAGTGCGCCGGCAATGCTCCGGGACAGGATTTCGCCGCCCAATTGCCGCTCGATCCAACTGGCAACGCGGATAAACGCCAGGCTGCGGACGAATTCCAGCAACCCGTGTGTCAGCAAGGCGGCGACCGCGATGAGGGATATGAAGAAAAGCGTTTCCGTGCTTCGGCTGGCCAAAACCCGATCGAACACCTGCATCATGTAAAGCGGCGCCGTCAGCATCAGCATGTTGATGAACAGGCTGATCACGGCAACGCCCATGATCGCGCGCCGACATGCCGCGGCAGTGCGCTTCAGGAGATCATCCGATGCCATCGGCGATCATCCGTTCGACACTATCGCGACCGATCCGGCCCGCGATGTCGGCGGTTTCGTGGGGATAGTCGTTTGAATGGCTCATCGAGTCTCCAAAATCCACGCTAAATCTTGGTAACAGGTGCCGGAACGCTTCGCAATAACGGTCCAGACCGTATAATCGTTCCAAATTCCGTAAGGGAGGCGCGCGCGACCATGATCCATGAATTGAGAACCTACACGTTTCACCCCGGCAAGCAGTCGGAATATCTGAAGTTGGCCGAGGAAGTCGGCCGCCCGATCCGCGGCAACGATTACGGGTTGAACCAGGGCTACTGGACGACCGAAATCGGCACGCTGGGGCAAATCTGGCACCTGTGGAGTTACGAGGACCTTAACGAGCGCGAAGCGCTGCGTCAGAAGCTTGCGAAAAACGACGCCTGGCGCAATGAATACGTCGCCAACATCCGCGGCTTGATTCAGAAGCAGGAAATCCGCTTTCTCAACCCGGTGATCGAGTTCAAGCCGCCGACCACGACGGGAAATATCTACGAACTGCGCCATTACCAGGCTCTAACGGGTCGCGCGCCGGAGTTTCTCAAACATTTCAAGGAAATCATGCCGGTCCGCTCGAAATATTCCCAACCGGTTTGCCTGTGGCAAGGCGAGGCGCCGTTTCCCAACAACGTCATGCATATGTGGCCCTATGAAAGCATGCAGGCGCGCGACGATGTTCGGGTCGCGGCGGGGGCGGACCCGGAATGGCGAAAATTCCTCGGCGTCGCTCCGACGCTCCTGTCGAGCATGGAATCGATTATCCTCGTGCCGACCAACTATTCACCGCTGAAGTAGAGCCATGCTGAAACCCGTCAGACGCATTGTCACCGGCCATGACGAGAACGGCCGTTCTATCGTCCTGAGCGACGAAATCTCGCCGCACACACGGCCGAGCCCGGTCTATCCGAACCGCGGCTTGACCGATCTGTGGCGCGCCTTCGAAAGCCCCGCCGACAACACGGGCGACGCGGACAACGCGGCGACCGAGGTCGTGCTGACGCCGCCGGAGAACGGTTCGGTCTTCCGCTTCTTCCAGATCCCACCGGACGATACCGGGGAAGGCAAATCGCCGGAGGAGTTGCAGGCGGCGGCCGATGCGACCTTCGCTGCCATGGGGGCGGCGCACAACCGCGATCCGAACGCGCGCCATCCCAACATGCACAAGACGGATACGATCGACTACATAATCCTGCTGCAGGGCGAGGTGACCATGATCCTCGACGAAGGCGAAGTGGACATGAAACCGCTCGACGTGGTCGTGCAACGCGGTACGAACCACGCCTGGTCGAACCGAAGCGACGATATCGCGGTGTTGGCGGGCATCCTGATCGACGCGAAGCCGGTCTAACCCCGCGTTTAACCGGTTAGCGGATGGTTCCTGATTTCCGCAATTTACCGATATCGCCCGCGCTCATCCCCAGCAGATCGCGCAACATCGCGTCCGTATGTTCGCCCAGCAATGGTGGCGCGACGGGATCGACGACCGGCGTGTCCGAATACTTGATCGGCGATCCGACCAGTCGCAAATCGTCGATCGTCGGATGCTTCATTTTCGAGATCATGCCGCGCGCTTCGGTTTCCGGAGCATCCAAGGCTTCCGCCATGGTCCTGACCGCACCGCCCGGGACGCCGGCGTCGGTGATCTTCTTTAGCCAATGGTCGCGTGGTTTCGTCGCGAAAACCTCCGAGATCAACCCGTTGAGCGCGTCGCGATTGTCGACCCGGCCTTCGCGGGTGTTGAAGGGCGGGTCGGTGGCCAGTTCGGGCCGCTCCAGCACGCCTTCGGCGAACATCTTCCACAGCCGCGGATTGCCGACGGCGATGTAGACCGGCCCCGTTTGCGTGTGGAACAATCCGTTCGGCACGGAAGAACTCCGCGCATTGCCGCGCTGGATCGGTTCCGTACCCGTATTCAGATAACCCGCGCCGACATCGGTCAGGATGCTGAGCGCCACGTCGTATAGCGCCAAATCGATAAATTGGCCTCGGCCGGTGCGCTGCTTCGTCAGGATCGCGCCCATGACCGCCTGGGTTGCGTACAGCGACGTGTATATGTCGATGATCGACAGAGGGTGGCGCAGCGGGTCCTGGCCCGGTTCGCCGCTGAACGACATCAGGCCCGACTCCGCCTGCAGGATCGGATCGTAGCCGGGCAGATCGGCCAGCGGGCTGCTGCGGCCGTAGGCGGATACCGAGCAGTAGATCAGGTGCGGGTGGCGGTCCTTGATCGCCTCGTAGTTCAACTTGCGCCGGTCCATCACGCTCTTGCGGAAGTTCTCGACCAGCACATCGCATTTCGAAGCTAGGGCGTGCACGACTTCACCACCCTCCGGCGTCGTGAAGTCTAGCGCAACGCTGCGCTTGTTCCGGTTGCCCGACAGGAAGAACGTCGCTTCGCCACCGATTTCCGGCGGACGCATGGAGCGAGTATCGTCGCCGCGCTCCGGGTGTTCTATCTTGATGATTTCCGCACCCAGATCCGCCATCTGCTGCGTGCATAGCGGTCCCGCGAAGACGCGAGAGAAATCGAGCACACGGATTCCCGCGAGCGGCCTGTTGTCTTCCATCGTCATGCGCAAACTCCGTTCGACGCACGCGCGCGACGGAGGGTCGAACAACCGGCGCGCGAATCGTCGTTGCCAAGCAAGCCGGGAGCATACAATGTTGCCGGACCTTCTGTCAGCGGGGCGGCCCGAATGACCGGCAATAAGGACAAACCGCACTATCTCGGCCATCGCCAAAGACTGCGCGAGCGGTTCCTCGCAACCGGCGGCGACGGCATGCCGGATTACGAAATTCTCGAACTGTTGCTATCGCAAGCGATCCCCCGCACCGACGTGAAACCGATCGCCAAGGACCTAATGGCCGCGTTCGGCAGCCTCGGCGCGGTGCTGAGTGCCCCGGCGGAGAAGCTTCGCGGCGTAAAAGGCATCGGCGATGCGGCCGCTGTTGCGTTGAAGGTTTCGCACGCCGCAGGCCTCCGGCTCGCCCGGCAGCAGATCATGAACAAAGACGCCATCGGTTCCTGGGACAAGCTGCTCGACTACTGTAAGGCGGCGATGGGGTACGAAAAGATCGAGCAGTTGCGGGTGCTGTTCCTCGACCGCAAGAACGTCCTGATCGCCGACGAAGTACAGCAGCAGGGCACCGTCGACCATACGCCGCTTTACCCGCGCGAAGTCGTCAAACGGGCGCTCGACCTCAACGCCTCCGCCATCATCCTGGTGCACAACCATCCGTCAGGCGACCCCACGCCCTCGCGCGGCGATATCGACATGACCAAGCGGGTCCAGGACGCAGCCGAGAAACTGGGCATCGTGCTGCATGACCACGTCGTGATCGGCAAGAGCGAGCATGTAAGCTTCCGGTCGATGGGGCTGCTTTAGAGATTTGTGTTTTCGAACCCTTTCATAAAATTTTGGATCGCTCGAAACCCACCCCGCATGTCATCCCCAGTCAAGCCGGGGATGACAGCGGTTGTATGAGGTCGAGGCATTTGGGACTGATCTCATGTGTGTGTAATCTCGACCGTACAGTGAACCAGGAACGGCAAATGGCTGACGACAAGATCACCCTGTGGGGACACGGCTCCGGTCGGGCGATGCGGGTGCATTGGGTGCTGCAGGAGTTCGGGCTCGATTACGACGTTCGGCCGATTCAGTCGCGGACCGGCGAGACGCTGAGCGACGAATACACCGCGTTGAACCCGAAACAGAAAATTCCCACGCTCCAGCACGGCGACCTGGTGTTGACCGAAAGCCCGGCGATCATTTCCTACATTGCGGATTCCTTCGATCCGCCGCCCGGATTCAATGCACCACGCGATCCCGTAGGCCGGGCCAAGGTCAACGAGTGGTGCGTCTTCGTCGCCATGGAACTGGATGCGCATACGCTCTATGTGATCCGCCGGCACGAGGGCCTACCGGAAATTTACGGACCGGCGCCCGAAGCGGTGGCATCCGCGAGGGAGTATTTTTTAAAACAATTGAGCGCGGTCGCGCCACGCGTGGACGCGGCTGGCACTTACCTGTTCGGCGACGATTTCAGCATCGCCGATATTCTACTGGTGACGTGCTTGGACTGGGGCCGCCGCTATGACATTGAACTGCCCGAACCGCTCTACGCCTATCTCCAAAGGGTCATAGAGCGTCCCGCATATCAACGGGCGTTCGAACTGAACTACAACGGCCTCCGTACACTCGAAGACGTAAGGTAGCGACTACTCGGCGCCCGTCGGCAGTTGGTTGAACGGCTTTTCCTTATCGACCCGAATATCCGGCGGCAGGCCGAGCACGCGCTCGCTGATGATGTTGCGCAAGATCTCGTCGGAGCCGGCGGCGATACGGCCGCCTGGAGAGTCGAGCAAGGCCTGCTGGTAGAGCGCCCGGGACGGCATCTTGTCCGGATCCATCATCGCGCCGCTCATGTCCATCAGGTCCATGCCGAAATGGGCGATTTCCTGACGTCGGAAGCTGGAGACCAGTTTGGAGACGGAGTTTTCCGGTCCCGGCCGCTCGCCGCGGGACAGCGCCGTCATCAGGCGGGCGCGGATCAGCTTGACGCCCTGCGCCTTGACGTACCAGTCGGCCAGTTTCTCGCGCACCGCCGGATCCGCGATGGCGGGGCCGTCATCCAGCTCGATATCCTTGGTCAGTTGGAAAACATCCTCGAAGTCGGGCGCCGGACGGACTCCGGAACTGACCCGCTCGTTCATCAGTGTCGTGATTGCAACCTGCCAGCCCTGCCCCACGTCGCCAAGGCGCTGCGCATCCGGGATGCGCAGGTCGGTCATGAAGACCTCGTTGAAGTTCGCGAAGCCGGAGACCTGCTTAATCGGCCGGATTTCGATGCCCGGTGATTTCATGTCGAGGAAGAAATAGGTCAGCCCTTTATGTTTCGGCGCGTCGGGATCGCTGCGCGTTACGAGAATCGCCATGTCGGCGTAGTGCGCGCCGGACGTCCAGATCTTCTGGCCGTTGATGATCCACTCGTCACCGTCGCGCACCGAGCGGGTGCGCAGGCCGGCGAGATCCGAGCCGCCCGCCGGTTCAGAGAAAAGCTGGCACCAGATCTCGTCGCCGCGCAGGGTTGCCGGAACGTAGCGTTGCTTCTGCTCTTCCGTCGCATAGGCCAGCATTGTCGGCACCGCCATGCCGTGGCTGATGCTGAACACCGGCGGCGGTATCAGGTAATTGGCTTCTTCTTCGGCGAAGATGATCTGCTGCAGCCGCGTTTCGCCGCGGCCGCCATACTCCTTCGGCAAGGCGATGCCGGAGAAACCGCCGTCGAACTTCTTGGCCTCCCAGGCGCGCGCCGCGGGGATGAGTTCCGGTTCGCCGCGTTTGTACTTGTATACCTTGCCGGGCGTCTTGGGTTCGGCGTTCTCCGCCAACCAGGCGCGCGCCTCGGCGCGGAAATCCGCTTCTTCCGGAGAATCGTTGAAATCCATCGCCTATTCCTCCCCGGTGAAGTTACGGGTTTCGAGCTGGCTGATCAGCCGGTCCTTCCAGCGCCGTTCCCCTCCCAGCGCGAGCGACAGCAGCTTGGCGCGGCGGTAATAGAGATGGCAGTCGAACTCCCAGGTGAAGCCCATGCCGCCATGCGTCTGGATGTTCTCTCGCGCGGCATGGTTATAGGCGTCGCTCGCCGCGACGCGCGCCGCCGCCGCGGCGGTCGACAGGTCCGGCGCATCGGTCGAAAGCGCCCAGGCGCCGTAATAGGCGTTGGCGCGGGCCAGTTCGGTCGCGATGTAGACGTCGGCGAGCTTGTGCTTGATCGCCTGAAAGGATCCGATCGGCCGTCCGAAGGCGAACCGGTTCTTCGCGTAATCCGTCGCCATATCGAGACAGGCTTGCGCCCCGCCGACCTGCTCGAACGCCATCAGGATCGCGGCGCGGTCAAATACGGCCTGCGTTGTTTCCCAGCCCTCGCCCGCCGCGCCGAGCGGATCGGCAGCGGCCTTGTCGAAGGTGATCTCCGCATGCGAGCGGCTGGGATCGACGGTCTCTACCGAACTACGGCTCACGCCATCGCTCTCCAGATCGACAATGAAGAGGGACAGGTCACTGCCGTAACGCGCCAGAACCACGGCAAAATCGGCGATATCGCCATCGGCTACAGGAACCTTGGTACCGTCGACTGTCCCGTCGGCGGCGCGCATCTTTATCGATGCCGCGTTGGCGACACCGACGCCTTCCGATACGGCGAAGCAGCCGATCCGCTCGCCGGCCGCTAGCGCCGGCAGGTATTCCTGTTTTTGCGCATCGCTACCGGCGATTAACAGCGCTTCGGTTGCCATGTAGACGGAGGACGCGAACGGTGTCGGCGCGAGACTGCGCCCCAATTCTTCGGCGATGACGCAAAGGTCCTCTCGGCTCAGGCCTGCGCCGCCGAATTCTTCGGGAATGGTCGTGCCGATCCAGCCGAGCTCTGCCATTTCCCGCCAAAGTTCGGCGTCGTACGGCTTGTCGTCATCTTCAAGAACGGCGCGCACCACGGCTGGCGCTGAGCGGTCATCGAGAAATTTCCGCGCCTGGTCGCGCAGGAGATACTGTTCTTCTGAGAAATCGAAATTCATCCTGTCCCCGTCTTCGATACATCCGCGCGACAACCGCAAAAGCGGCCCTGAACTCGCTGTGCCCCTACTATTGGGTGTCAGCCCGGCTGCGTCAAACGATAGGAAGTTCGTCGGGTGCGGTGCTGGGGATCAGGTTTCCGCCCTGACGTTGTAGAGGACGAGCAAACCATCGAACAACTCGGAAAACCGTTCTTGCTTCAACTCCGTGCCATTCTGCGCGAGGAAGTTCCGCCAAAAATTCACGCTGTGCGTCGCGATCGATACGTGGTTGGCGAGCAATAGATAGGAATGCTCCGCGTTTGAGAGGAAATCGAGAAAAAGGTGCGGTTTTCCTTCCGCGACGAACTGGTTGTAGCTGTGCTCGTACTTCTGGAGGACTTCATTCGCCGCGAGGTAGCCGGCGCGCATCCTCTCGCGCAATGCCGTGCGGCGCTCCACGATCCGGTTACGCTGGGCTTCCGAAAGCTGCAAGGCGTCGGCCGGATAGCAGAGGTCGTCATGGCCGACCCAATGGAACATCGTCTTCAAGGATTCGGTAAGCTTCGCGAATCGGAACTGAAAATAGCAGACCGCCTTCCAAGCGAAGAAAACCCTCGGTGCGTCCACCGGTTCGATCTGCATCGCCTCGACGAAACCTTCGATACCGTCGACATCTTTCGCGTGCCAAATTTTTTCCAGAAAATGAGTGATATAGTCCTGCTCCGCTGCAGATGTATCGACGGAGATTTCGAAATCGCTGTCGGCCGCTATCGGCGCGCCTTCCATGTCGCCAAGGGCCTTACGAACCAAACGGGCAATCTTACCTTGGATCGGACCGCGGATTTCCTGCCATTCCTCTTTCGAGACGGCGAAATAGTCGGCGTGGATTTTTCCGTCGACACCGATTTGTTCCGCCTTGCAGCGCAGCAGGAAAGGATCGAGACTTGGGATCGCGTCGAGCAAGTCCAGCGCCTCGGCATCGGCATTCAACTGTAGCATCAACTCGCCCGAAGGCCCGCCGTGAGAAATCTTGTCGGCTAGATAACCGATAAATTTTGCGCCGCTGTAGACAACCGACTCGCCGCCGCCATAGACGTTGCCGGTATCGTAGGGGAAATAGATGACGGTGTTCACGTTAACCGGCGGCGGCGCCTTCTGTCCGCCGCCGTACTCTTTCAAGAACTCCGCGTCGAATATCTTCGACTTCGCGGCCGCCGGTTGAACTTTTTCATATTGTTTCAGAACAATCGACTTGTTCAGGGCATCGGTTTGGAAGAGATGCCCGACGGGATCGTCCAAATCGATATTCCGGCCGATGCCGTAACAGTCCAAGGCGACGGAACGGCTTGAATCGATCAGGTTGGTGAGCTGCGTGCGATCCACAGGTAGCGGGTCTCCGCCCAATAATTAATTTGCGTGGATTGTGAAATTAGCCGGAACGTCATTCTCCCCTATGACTGTATGGTCCTTATTTTTACATTTTATGAATGCAGTATTAGCGCGCGGTTGCGACGGTCGATACTGGAAAATCAACAGCATGTACGTCACGATAGATGTTTCGAATTAGCCGGAGGACTGCCGTGACGAACAAGATTCTTGAGGCCGTCAAAATTCAATCGCGCGTCGTGATCCCCATCGTGAAAGCGCTGGAGAAGGAGATCGGCAAGGAAAAGGCGCACGCCGTCGTCGGTCAAGCCATTGCGGGTGCGTATGTCGCGCACCGCGAACGCCGCGGCTTCCAAACGAACTCGCACCCCCGGACCGAACAGGAAAACGGGATGGATTTTCCCGTCGAACATGATGTGGTTGAGGACAGCGATACGGGCTACGGTCATGATATTACCGGCTGCCAGTTCGCGGATTACTTCCGGTCGATCGGCGAGCCGGAGATCGGCGCTCTGATGACCTGCGGCGTGGATTTCGCCGCCGAGGCCCTGATCAGGCCTGATTGGGATTTCAAAAGAACGCAGACAAGGATGCAGGGCGCGCCGCATTGCGATTTCCGCTGGCGTAAAGGCCGAAGCTAGGCCTGCGGCGCCGCTTCCGTGCCGGTTACCTGCGAAATTTCGCCGCGCTGCAACAACGTGGTTGGATTTGCGAGTGAAATTCGATAAAACGCCCTGTATCGAGATTCATACCCCGTAATGCTGAACGGCAAAATGTCGCACGAGATGACAAACGGCATACCGGATTTCTGCGCCGCGAAAGCGGTAGTGACGGACCGGCACTGAACCCAGCGGGTTCCGCGCCGCACGACCGGCGCAGGGGCAAATTCGATTATCAAGACGACGGACGATAGAGGCCGCACAGGGGAAATAACCGCGATGAGTGAGTATAAATATACCCCGCCGAAAGGATTTCCGAAGCCGCAAGGGCTTTACGACCCGCGCAACGAGCACGACGCGTGCGGTATCGGCTTCATCGCGAATATCAAGGGAAAGAAAAGCCACGACATCATCGAGCAGGGCTTGCAACTGCTGATCAATTTGACCCATCGCGGCGCGGTGGGCGCCGACCCGAAGGCCGGCGACGGCGCGGGCATCCTTCTGCAAATTCCCGACCGGTTCTATCGCGAGGAATGCGCGGCGCTCGGCTTCGAGCTTCCCGAGGTGGGAGAATACGGCGTCGGTACGCTGTTTCTACCGCACGACGAACCGCGGCGCGCGGAATGCGAACGGATCCTGGAAAACAGTATCGCCAAGGGCGGCCTGACGGTCCTCGGTTGGCGCGACATGCCGGTGGACAACAACGATCTCGGCGAATCCGTCAAGGCAACCGAACCTTTTATCCGCCAAGTCTTCGTCGGCCGCGGCGACAGCGACGACGATACGGACGCGCTGGAACGAAAACTATTCGTGATCCGTAAGCGCGCGTCGCGGGAAACCCGTGCGCTTGGAGAAGATACCGCCGATTTCTACATCCCCTCCATGTCCGCGCGGACGGTGTGCTACAAGGGCATGGTGCTAGCCGATCAGGTCGGCCCCTTCTATCCCGACCTTGCCGATGCGCGTGTCGAATCTGCACTGGCCCTGGTCCATCAGCGGTTCTCGACGAATACCTTCCCCGCCTGGTCTTTGGCCCATCCCTTCCGGATGATCTGCCACAACGGCGAGATCAATACGTTGCGCGGAAACCTCAATTGGATGAACGCGAGGCGCTATTCCATGAAATCGGAGAAGTTCGGCGCCGATCTCGACCAAGTCTGGCCGCTGATCCGCGAAGGACAATCGGATTCCGCCGGTTTCGACAACGCGCTCGAACTGCTCGTTCTCGGCGGATATTCGCTGGCGCACGCGATGATGCTGCTGATCCCCGAAGCGTGGCACGGCAACCCGCTGATGGACGACGAACGGCGCGCCTTCTACGAATACCATGCCGCGCTGATGGAGCCTTGGGACGGCCCGGCCGCCGTCGCCTTTACCGACGGACGGCAGATCGGTGCGACTCTCGACCGCAACGGCTTGCGACCCGCGCGCTATCTCGTCACCGACGACGACACGGTCGTCATGGCCTCGGAAATGGGTGTTTTGCCGATCCCCGAGGAACGGATCGTCCAAAAGTGGCGCCTTCAACCCGGCAAGATGCTGCTGATTGACCTCGAGCAGGGCAGGATCATCGACGATGCCGATATAAAGGCCGAATTATCCGGTATGCACCCCTACCAAGAGTGGCTGAACCGGACGCAAATCGTTCTGGAGGAATTGCCAAAGGTCGCGAGCGAGGAGCCGCTTTCCAATACGCCGAGCCTGCTCGACCGGCAACAGGCGTTCGGCTACACCCAGGAGGACTTGAAGATCCTTCTGACGCCCATGGCGGCCACGGGCCAGGAAGCCATCGGGTCGATGGGCTTCGATACGCCGTTGTCCGCGCTATCCGACCGGCCCAAAATTCTCTACACCTATTTCAAGCAGCTCTTCGCGCAGGTCACCAACCCGCCGATCGATCCGATCCGCGAAGAACTGGTGATGTCACTTGTGTCTTTGATCGGGCCGCGCCCGAACCTTTTACGCATAAACGAATCCGGCACCCATCAGCGTCTCGAAGTCCGTCAGCCGATTTTGACCAATGGCGACCTGGAAAAGATACGCGCGATCGGCGACATCGCCGACAACCCTTTCCGCACGGTCACGCTTGATCTCACCTACCCAGTTGCAGACGGCGCGAAAGGTATGCAGTCGGCCCTTGACGAGCTGTGCAAGCATGCGGCAAACGCGCATACCGATGGTTACAATATCATCGTATTGAGTGACCGCGCGATCAGCGCGGAACGAATCGCGATCCCGGCATTGCTCGGCACCGCAGCCGTGCATCACCATCTGATCCGTGAAGGTTTGCGCACCGGACTGGGTCTGGTCGTCGAGACGGGCGAAGCGCGCGAGGTCCACCATTTCTGTCTCCTGGCCGGTTACGGCGCGGAAGCGATCAATCCCTACCTTGCCTTCGACACCTTGCTCGACATCAAGGGCGACTTGCCATCCGATCTCTCCGACTCGGAAATCGAGAAGCGCTATATCAAAGCGATCGACAAGGGCATCCTAAAAGTGATGTCCAAGATGGGCATCTCCACCTATCACTCCTATTGCGGCGCACAGATTTTCGATGCCGTCGGCCTGTCCAGCGCCTTCGTCAAAAAATATTTCTTCGGCACGCAAACCGCGATCGAAGGCATCGCGTTGGATCAGATTGCCCAGGAAACGGTCGAGCGCCATGCGCAGGCGTTCGGCAATGCCCATATCTACCAAAAATACCTCGACGCCGGCGGCGAGTATGCCTATCGGCTGCGCGGCGAGGAACATTATTGGACGCCGGAAACCATCGGCAGCCTGCAGCACAGCGTTCGCGGCAACAACAAGGACCGCTACAAGGAATACGCCGACGCGGTGAACGATCAGAGTGAGCGGTTCAAGACGATCCGCGGACTGTTCGACATCCGGACCTCGGACAACCCCGTTCCGCTCGATGAAGTCGAGCCGGCGAGTGAAATCGTCAAACGATTCTCGACCGGTGCGATGTCGTTTGGGTCGATTTCCCGCGAATCCCACCGGACGCTCGCGGTTGCGATGAACAGGATTGGCGGAAAGTCGAACACCGGCGAGGGCGGCGAAGAACCCGACCGCTACGTTCTGAAAGCAAACGGAGATTCCGAGCGTTCCGCCATCAAACAGGTGGCGTCGGGCCGTTTCGGGGTTACAGCCGAGTATCTCGCCAATTCAGACATGATGCAGATTAAGATGGCGCAAGGCGCGAAACCGGGCGAAGGCGGGCAGTTGCCCGGCCACAAAGTCGACGCGGTCGTCGCCAAGGTACGCCACTCGACGCCGGGTGTCGGACTCATCTCGCCGCCGCCGCACCATGACATCTATTCGATCGAAGATCTGGCGCAACTGATTTACGATTTGAAGAACGTCAACCCGGAGGGCGATGTCAGCGTCAAGCTGGTTTCCGAAATCGGCGTCGGTACGGTTGCCGCCGGCGTCTCGAAGGCGAAATCCGACCACGTCACGATCTCGGGCTTCGAAGGCGGTACGGGTGCAAGCCCGCTGACCTCGATCACCCACGCCGGCTCTCCCTGGGAAATAGGTCTCGCGGAAACGCATCAGACCCTCGTGCTGAACCGTCTACGTGGCCGCATTGCGGTGCAGGTCGACGGCGGCCTTCGTACCGGACGCGACGTCGTCATAGGCGGGCTGCTGGGCGCCGACGAATTCGGCTTCGCGTCCGCGCCCTTGATCGCATCCGGCTGCATCATGATGCGCAAATGCCACCTCAACACCTGCCCGGTCGGTATCGCGACGCAGGATCCCGAGCTGCGGAAACGGTTCACGGGCAAGCCGGAACATGTCATCAACTATTTCTTCTTCGTCGCCGAGGAAGTCCGCCAGATCATGGCCGAAATGGGCATCCGACGCTTCGACGATTTGATCGGGCAGTCCGACCGGCTCGATCAGCGCAAGGCGATCGAGCACTACAAGGCCAAGGGAATCGATCTCTCCAAGGTCCTGCACAAGCCGGAAGCCGCGAACGGCACCGCGATACACAATTGCGAAGCCCAGGATCACGATCTCGATTCCATCATGGACCGCTGGCTGATCGAGAAGTCGCTGCCGGCTTTACAGCGCGGCAGAGCGGTCGCGATCGAGGGCGAAATTCACAACACCGACCGAACGACGGGCGCAATGCTCTCCGGCGA
>CAYLTU010000036.1:0-28384 GCA_964386465.1 uncultured Rhodospirillaceae bacterium | reverse complement strand
TCGCCGAGTTGTTCCGCATGGCGATAATAACCGCCGGGGGTCTTGGAGAAGCTGACCGGCACCTTCATGTGCCGGACCTTCCCCTCCGTCGGATGGTCGACGACCGGGAACATGCCGACGGCGCTCAGATGCGGGCAGTCGAACAGATCTTCCGGTTCGTTCATCGGCATCACGGGAATGTCGGCCTCTTCGAGGATTTCGAGCCATTGCGCGGAGGTCTTGGTATGCATCACGCCGACGACGATCTCGTAAAGCGCATCGATGTTCTTCGACCGCGACGGCTGGTCCGCGAAACGCGGATCATTCGTCAATTCGGGTTTGCCCACGACATCGAAGAATGTCGCCCAATGCTTGTCGTTATAGGGCAACACGCAGATATGCCCGTCGGCGGTCGGGAAGGGGCGGCGGTGCGGTGTCAGCATGCGTTGGTATCCCGCCGGACTCAGCGGCGGTTCGTAGGAGCGGCCCTGCATGTGTTCGTTCATGACGAATGCCGAGAAGGCCTCGTACATCGGCACGTGAACGCGCTGGCCCTCGCCGGTGCGTTCGCGGTGGAACAACGCCATGGTGATGGCGTATGTCACGAACAGTCCGGTCGTTTTGTCCGCCAGTACGCTCGGGCCGTAGCGCGGCGTGCCGGTCACGGCGCCGAATAGCGCCGCCAAGCCCGACGCGCCCTGGATCAGATCGTCATAAGCCGGTTTGTCGACATAGGGCCCCGCCTCGCCATAGCCGGTCGCGGCGGCGTAGACGATATCTTCCTTCCAGGCCGATATCGTCTCGTAATCGATGGCGAGGCGCGCCGCGGCCTTGGGTCGAATGTTGTGGACGAATACATCGGCCGTTTCGACCAGCCGCCGCAGCGGTTCGCGCGCTTCCTCCTTCTTCAGGTCAAGCACGACGCTGCGTTTGTTGCGGCCTTTCATCATGAAGGCCGCGGACATGCCGGGCGATTTTGCGACCCCCGTCCAGCGGCCGATATCGCCTCCGGGCGGCTCGATCTTGATGACGTCGGCGCCCATCTCGCCCAGGATCTGGGTGCCGTACGGACCAAGCATGACGGTCGTGAGGTCGATGACGCGGACGCCTTGCAGCGGGCCGCGTGGCGGGGAAGTCACGATGGCGGTTCCTCTGTGTTAATTCTCGGGGATGATGTTCCGGGGCACCTCGCGGAACGGAATGCCGGTGTCCGTGCGGGTCTCCTTCGGCATCCTGAGAACGCGCTCGGAGATGATGTTGCGCTGAATTTCGTCGGTGCCGCCGGCGATCGAGGTCGCCGGGAAGGACACCAGGATTTCCGCGATAATGCCCTCCATGGGGCTGTCCTCGCCGGTCAGCATCGCATCGGCGCCGGTGATCATGGTGTGCACATGCGCCGCCTGCTTCGCCACGTTGCTGGAGGTCAGTTTGCCGATGGAGCCGCCCGGCCCTTGCGCCTGTCCCTGCTCCTGGGCCGCGCGGGCTCGCCGCGCCGTCCATTCGGCGGATTTCGCCATGATCAGCAGTTTGGCGATTTCCTGCCGCACCGCCGGATCCGTGTTCTTACCGGTTTCCTGCGCCCGTTCGACCACCAGATCGACGCGTCCGGCGCGCTGCGGATACCATTTGTAGGGCTCCAGCTGATGGGCGATCTCTTCCGCCTCTTCCTCATAGCAGCGGCCCTTCCGGTCGGATGCCTGCTGCCAGCGGCGCAGCCCGTCGGCGCCGCGTCGCTCGTGCATCAGGGTCGTGGTCGCCACGTTCCAGCCGTCGCCCAGCTCGGAGATCTGGAACTCCGGTTCGATCTCCGCATCGGTGAAGAAGACCTGATTGAAGGAGGCGTGCCCGTTCATCTGCCGCAAGGGCACGCACTCGACGCCGGGCTGTTCGATGTCGAGGATGAAGTAGCTCAGACCCTTGTGCTTCGGCAAATCCCAGTCGGTGCGGGCAAGCAGCAATCCGTACTGCGCGTGGTGCGCGCTGGTCGTCCACACTTTCTGGCCGTTAACGATCCATTTGTTGCCCTTCTTGTCGGCGCGCGTGGTCGCGCCCGCCAGGTCCGATCCGCTGCCGGGCTCGCTGAACAGCTGGCACCAGGTGTCCTCGCCGGTGAGTATTCGGCGTAGGAACTTTTCCTTATGCAGATCGGTGCCGTGCGCCAGGATCGTCGCGGCGGCCAGGTTGCGGATGCCGGTCCGGGCCACGGTGACCGCGCCGATCTTCTCGAACTCCTCGTCGATCGCTCGGCCGAGCGCATCGGAATAGCCCTTGCCGTACCAATCGGTCGGCCAGGTCGGTGCGCCCCACCCGGATTCGACCAGCTTTTCACGCCATTCGACGAGGCCGAGATCGGGGTCCCAATTCGCTTCGAGCCAGGTTCGGACTTCGTCGCGGACGGTCGCTTCATTTACGTCGTTCATCGCCAATCCTCCTCAAACGTCCCAGCGCTGCATCAGCAGCTCGCGGTGATAGCTCGGATCGCCCAGGAAGACTTCCGAACTCTTCGCGCGCTTGAACCACAGATGCGTGTCGTTGTCCCATGTGAAGCCGATGCCGCCATGGATCTGCACCGTGTTGATCGCCGTTTGCATGTAGGCCTGCGATGCACTCGCCTTGGCGAGACTGGCGAGGGCAGGCAGATCTTCGTCTTCTTCCGCCGCCGCCGCCGCCGCGTAATAGGCAGCCGACTTGGCGAGTTCCACTTCGAGAAGCATGTCCGCCGATCTATGCTTCATGGTCTGGAACGATCCAATCTGACGACCGAATTGCACCCGCATCATGGCGTAATCCAGTGCGGATTCTCGAAGTTTTTCGGCACCGCCGACCATCTCGTTGGCAAGACAGACCGCCGCCAGATCGAGCGTTTTTGCGAGCGGTTCGGCGGCGGCCCCTTCCACGCCCAGTAATTCCGCCTGGACGCCCTTGAATTCCAATCGCGCCTGCTTGCGGGTCGGGTCAGCGGTTTTCAGCAGCGTCCGGGTCAATCCCGCCGCATCTCCCGGCACCGTGAAGAAAGACAGGCCTTCATTGCCGCTGGTGCCGGGCGTCCGCGCGAGCGCGACGATGCGGTCGGCGGTGTGACCGTCGAGCACGAAGCTCTTTGCGCCATTCAGCGTGTAGCCGCCACCCGACGATGTCGCCGTCATCGCGACGCCGGAACTGTCCCAGAGACCGTTGTCTTCCGTGAACGCCAGGGCGGCGCGGCTCTCGCCCGCGGCGAGCGGCGGCAGCAGGGTGCGTTTCTGTTCCTCGGTCCCGGCGTTGAGTATCGTCGTTGTCGCCAGTACGGCGGAGGAAAAATAGGGCGCGCACAGCAGCGCCCGGCCCATTTCCTCAAGCACGATACCGAGTTCGCCGTAGCTGAAACCCTGTCCGCCATATTCCTCGGGAACGTGTACGGCGGGAAGGCCGAGATCCGTACTCAATTGCTTCCAGACCGCTTCATCGTACCCTTCGTCGGTCTCCATAAGCCGCCGGACCTCGGTCGTCGGCGATTTATCGTCCAGGAAGCGCCGCAAAAATACGCGGAACTCTTCCTGTTCGTCCGAGAAATTGAATCTCATTTACCATCCTCCCTGGCGGCGTCACGCGAGACGGCGTGTCGCCCAAACCCGAAACGCTCCCGCACCCGCGGCGCAACATGCGTCGATATACAATCGTAGGAGACCGGCTGGATCAAGCGGGTGGCGAAACACAGAAAAAAAGTGTGGAACTTGCGGCGCCGACGCCTAAATATCTACTGTGTCGAAATTCCTACATCGATGAGAGCAGAGATGGTCAAGATCGAAATTTATTCGAGTCCCTTTTGTGGCTTCTGCCATCACGCGAAGAGGCTTTTAGACAAGAAGAAAGCCGCGTTCGAAGACATCAACATCATGATGGATCGTGTTCGCAAAGCGGAGATGGTCGAGCGGGCGGGCGGGCGAACCAGTGTCCCGCAGATTTTTATCGACGGCCATCATGTCGGCGGGTGCGACGAATTGTATGAGCTCGAAGCGGACGGAAAGCTCGATACGATGCTGGAAGGTGCGGCGTGATCCTGCGCGCCGCCTGCGTCCAAACGACGTCGGCGGCGGAGATCGCGCCGAACATCGCGACGACGAGCGGGATGGTCCGCCAGGCGCATGCCGAAGGCGCCGTGTTCGTGACATTGCCGGAAGTGGTCAATCTTTGCGAGAGGCGGCCCGGTGGGCTGGAGAAAAAAGCGTATCCGGAAGTCTCCGAGCCGGCGCTGAAGGCCTATCGTGAGCTCTCCGCGAAATTGGGGATCTGGCTGCTGGCGGGATCGCTGGTCGTAAAGCTCGAGGACGATCCGAGGAAGGCCAATCGCAGCTTCCTGATCGATCCGAGTGGCGAGATCGTCGCGAAGTACGACAAAATTCATATGTTCGACGTTGACCTGGAAGGCGGAGAAAGCTACCGGGAGTCGAACCGATTCCGACCCGGCGCAAAGGCTGTCATAGCTGACACGCCCTGGGGCCCGGTGGGCATGACGATCTGTTACGACATGCGGTTCCCCTACCTTTACCGAAACCTGGCGCATGCCGGGGCGCGAATTTTGACCGTGCCGTCTTCGTTTGCGCAGCCGACCGGGCGGGCGCATTGGCACACGCTGCTGCGCGCGCGGGCGATCGAGACCGCCTGCTTCGTGATCGCGCCGGCGCAGTGCGGCGACCATGAAGACGGCCGCAAGACTTATGGGCATTCGCTGATCGTCTCGCCCTGGGGTGAAGTTTTGGCGGAGGCGGGAGAGGAGCCCGGCGTCATCCTTGCCGATCTCGACCTGGCTAAAGTCGACGAAGCCCGATCGATGGTCCCGTCGCTGACCCACGACCGCGACTACGCGGCGCCGGAGGCGCTCCGTCTCGCCGGCGAATAGCGCGCCTTATCGCTGGTATATATCCCCTACGAGGATCCGTGCGGCCTCCGGGCGGCGATACGCTGGACGATGCGCGGGTAGGGCGCATCTCGATAGAGCTGCCCGTAGGACAATATCTCGAGCTGTCCCCGAACGAACTCCAGCAACTCGCCTGAGCGCAGCAGGAATTCGGGGTTCCTGGGGCGGTCGAACGTCTCGTTGCCGCGGGCAAACGTTTCGTAAAGCAGGTATCCACCCGGCGCGACGGCGGCGATGATTTTCGGCATGATCGGACGCCACAGATAGTTCGTCACGTTGACGGCATCGAACAGGCGGCCGCTCAGCGGCCATTCGTTGTCCGTTTCCAGGTCGGCCTCGATGATCTCCGCCAATCCGTTGTCGGCGATATCGCCAATCCCGGAAATATTCCTGTCCAGAAACACGACGGTACAGCCGCGCTCTAGAAACAATCGCCCATGGCGTCCGCCGCCGCAGGCCAAATCGAGAACGCTACCATGGCTCCGGACCTCGGCGGCGAACCGTTCGATCCAAGGTGAGGGATCGGTCAATTTCCCACGGGATTTCGAAGTAGTCATCGGTTTGTAATATTTTAATCCTTGCGAAACAGTGTGTTAGGTACCATCTTTGTCGGTGGTAGGGTGTTGATAACGTAAAACGGTTCGTATCGGTATGATTTCATACGATCTTCGATGCGCGAAAGAGCATGTTTTCGAGGCTTGGTTCCGCAATAGCGATGCCTATAGCGAACAGGTCAAAAAGAAAACAGTGGCGTGTCCGGTGTGCGGCAGCACCAAAGTCGAAAAGACGATCATGGCGCCGCGTGTCGCGAAAAGCGATGGCGGCGGGTCTGACGATGTCTCGCCAGAGACCATGAAGAACATGCTGGTCAAGCTGCGCGTATCGGTGGAAGAAAACTGCGACTATGTCGGCGCTGATTTTCCGGAGGAAGCGCGCAAGATCCATTATGGCGAAACCGAGCATCGCGACATCTACGGCGAAGCGTCGGACCAGGAAGCGACCGACCTGGCGGACGAAGGGGTCGAGTTCGGCCGGATTCCCTGGGTCCCGCGCGCCGACAGCTGAACAAATACCAAGGAGCGGTATTAGCCGTTCCTGACGGCAATCGCCATATAGTTCACGTCGAGGTCGCGGTCGTTGAGAGACCAGACGCCCGTCAGCGGGTTGAAGATGACGCCCGTGAAGGATTTTACCGTCATGCCGGCGCGGCGCAGCCCAGCGGCTAGTTCGGACGGGCGGACGAAACGCTGCCAGTCATGGGTGCCCTGCGGCAGCCAGCGCAAGACGTACTCCGCTCCGACGATCGCCAGCGCATAGGATTTCAACGTCCGGTTCAAGGTCGCCGCTATCATGATGCCGCCGTCGGCGACGAGGCCGCCCGACGTTTCCAGAAAGGCATCGACATCCGCGACATGTTCGACCACTTCCATGTTGAGCACGACGTCGAAGCGCTCACCCTGTTCCAGCAACGCTTCCGCGGTCGTATGGCGGTAATCGATCGAGAGTTCGCTTTGCTCCGCGTGCAAAGCGGCGATCTTCACGTTTTCCGCCGCCGCGTCGATCCCGACGACAATCCCACCGAGCCGGGTCAGCGGCTCGGCGAGCAGGCCGCCGCCGCAGCCGATATCGAGGAGACGCAATCCTTCCAGCGGTTGGGAGGCCGATGGATCGCGACCGAAATGGACGGCTGCGCGATCGCGGATGAACCGCAGTCTGACAGGATTGAGCCGGTGCAGCGGACGGAAGGGCCCCTCGGTATCCCACCAGGTTTCGGCCAGCGCGGCAAATTTGGCGACCTCTGATTCGTCCACCGAAGCGTTTTGCGTACTATCGTTGTCCGCCGACATCGCTGGTGTGGCTCCCGAACCTGATAGAGACGCCCTTGCGCCCGATAATTCATACGAGTATGGATACGCCGCCGCACCGGAGCAACCGGTGACAGAGGCAAAATTACGGACTTCCAACGATGGCGCGCATCGTACAAAAATTCGGCGGCACTTCGGTCGGCGACCTGGAACGCATCCGGCATGTCGCGGGCCGCGTGAAAGCGGAATATGACCGCGGCAACGAGGTCGCCGTGGTGCTGTCGGCGATGTCCGGCGTGACCAATGATCTGGTTTCGAAGGTCAACGAAATCAGCCGGCTGCACGATACCAGAGAGTACGACGTGGTGGTCGCGTCGGGCGAACAGGTCACCTGCGGACTGATGGCGATCGCGCTGCAGGATATCGGGGTCCCGGCACGGTCCTGGCTGGGTTGGCAGGTTCCCTTTCAGACCGACGATGTGCATGGCAAGGCGCGAATAGCGGATATCGATCCGTCGCGCATGATCGACCAGTTCGCCGACGGTGTCGTGGCCGTCGTCGCCGGGTTCCAGGGAGTCTCGCCGCAGGGCCGGATCACATCGCTCGGACGCGGCGGCTCCGATACATCTGCGGTCGCGTTGGCGGCGGCGTTGAGCGCCGAAAGATGTGACATCTATACCGATGTCGATGGGGTCTACACTTCCGACCCGCGTATCGTGACCAGAGCGCGGAAGCTGGAGAAGATCACCTACGAAGAAATGCTCGAAATGGCGTCGCAGGGTGCAAAGGTCCTGCAGACCCGCGCCGTCGAGTTGGCTATGAACCGGGGCGTCCGAATGCAGGTCCGTTCGACCTTCGACGACGCGCCCGGCACTCTGGTTGTCGATGAGGATGAGATCGTGGAACAGCAAGTCGTTAGCGGCATCGCCTACAGCCGGGACGAGGCGAAGGTAACCCTGGTGAGTGTCGCCGACCGGCCGGGCGTCGCTGCGGGCATTTTCGGTCCGTTGTCCGACGCGAACGTCAATGTCGATATGATCGTCCAGAACGTTTCCGACGACGGCAAGCGGACCGACATGACATTTACGGTCGGGAAATCGGATTTCGATCGCGCCATAGAAGTCCTGGAAAAAGTGAAGCAGGACATCAATTTCGAATCGCTGAGCACCGACCCCAACGTGGTCAAGGTCTCGGTGATCGGAGTCGGCATGCGCTCCCATGCGGGCGTTGCCCAGCGGATGTTCCAGGCGCTCGCCGAGAAGGGAATCAACATACAGGTGATTTCGACGTCGGAAATCAAGATTAGCGTGTTGATCGCCGAGGAATACACGGAACTTGCGCTACGTGCTCTCCATACAGCCTATGGGCTAGATGCCGAGTGAACATTATACTGCACGCATTTCTACCCACCGTGCATGAATAATGACAAAACATTATTCGGGTATCCTGCAAACATTTAGTTATTACTTGAGCTAAATTTGCTTGAGCGATGACTAATCTCGACAAGCATTCTTTATTGCCAATACATCACAACCTTTATAGTATATTAATAGTTTGGTTCTTTTTATAACGCGTTGACCACGTCGTGTTGAAGTTGCTGCTGGTCGATGTGTCTGGATTGCGGTTCTTCTAGCAAAAAGACAAAAGCCGCGATCTTGTGGATAAGTCCGATTTTCGTGGATACCGCGTGCGATGGCGAGAGGGTTGAAGAAGATTGTTCGTTCGGAAGTGTCGGACTATGCCGATTCGGACGTCGTACACCTTAATCCGATTGAATCCGCCCCACAGACCGTCGGAGATTTGCTGCGGACAAAGCGCGAGGAATTCGGCGCCGAACTGCGCGAAGCGGCCGAGTATCTGAATATCCGCTATACCTATCTCCTCGCCATCGAGGAAGGGCGCATAGACAACCTTCCCGGCGCGACCTACGCGATGGGTTTCGTGCGGACCTACGCCGACTACCTCGGGCTGGACGGTCCCGCGATTGTCGAACGCTACAAGGATGAGACGGCGGAACTCGGCGACGACATTCGCCTGGTATTCCCGTCACCCCTGCCGGAAGGCAAAGTGCCAAGCGGGGCCATTATCCTCGTCGCCGTTCTTTCGTTGGTTTTGGTCTATGCCGGTTGGGTGTTTTTCGCCCAGCAGAACGTGAAGTTCGCTGAACTCGTACCGGCGCTGCCGGAGCAGTTTTCGTCACTGTTGGGATCGGATAAAACCGCAGAGACTTCAGGGCCGACGTCCGAGGCCCGGACGGAGACGGCACCGGACGCGCCGAAATCCGCCGCTACCGAGGTGCCGCCGGCTTCGACTCCCGTTTCGGATCCACCGCCGGCAGACACCCGGACGGTGGGCACTGCGGCCCCGGCCGACACCGCCACGGCGGCGACCGGGATGTCGAACGATACCGCAACGGAAACACCGGCCGCCACGAGACCGGAACCGGCGGCAAGTGCGGTGCAGGCGCCCGCGGCGGTAGAGTCCGCGCCGGCAGAGTCCGCGCCGGCAGAGTCCGCGCCGGCAGAGTCCGCGCCGGCAGAGCCTGCACCTGCAAGAGAGGAATATACCCCTGCCGCAGCCGATCCGGGGCAAAACACAGTAATCCGTACGGAGGCGGCTGCGGCGGCCAGCGCCGTTACCGGGAGCGTCAGCGAGCCGGATACGGAACCGCCGTCTCCGGTGCCGGAACAGAACGCGGCACCGAGCGCACCCATCGCGGCACTGGAAGATACGGCGTCCGTGACTGGTTCGACGGCAGCGGTGGAAAGTACGCCGCAGGCTACCGAACCACCTGCACCGGCTGCCGCTCCGGTGGATCAGGTCGACACGCCCACGACGCCGGCCGACGAGCAGCCTGCCGAGGCGTCCGTGCAGATGCCGCCGAAGCCACCGGCCGTCGCCTCCGCCACGCCACGTCAATATGGCAGCGAAGACGCCGAATCCCGCGTTGTGATCAAGGCGCGGATCGATAGCTGGGTGCAGATTCGCGATCAGGACGGCGAGAAGCTGCTCACCCGGGTCCTGCGGGAGGGAGACAGCTTCCGGGTACCCGACAGGCCGGGACTGTTGATGGAAACGGGCAATGCCGGTGGCTTGGAAATCACGGTCGACGGCGCCGTCATACCGGATATCGGGCCGAAAGGCGCGGTACGGCGCGATGTTGCGCTGGATGCCGAAACCTTGAAGGCGGGTACGTCGCGCTAGCCATCGAATACCACGGCTTTCGCAGGGGTACCTTCTGTTAGATTGTGTCCACTATAGCTTGATTATTCGCTGCGGTATGCGCACATTCGCCGCGCCCGGATCTACAGAAACACGGCTTTGACATAATGGCATCGCTACAGCCCGTGCGCGGTACGCACGATCTCCTGCCCGATGAAATGCGTGCCCATCGACGTGTGTCCGATACCGCGCGCGAAGCGGCCGCGCGTTATGGATTCGATGAGATGGCCACGCCGATGTTCGAGTTCAGCCAGGTGTTCAAGCGAACCTTGGGCGATACGTCGGATGTCGTGACGAAGGAGATGTACACTTTCGTCGACAAGGGCGGCGACGAAATTACCTTGCGGCCAGAGAATACAGCCGGCGTGGCGCGCAGTTTCATCTCCGAGGGGCTGGCGCAGAGCGTGCCGGTCAAGTTTTTCTATAGCGGCCCCATGTTCCGCTACGAAAGACCGCAGAAAGGACGGCTGCGCCAGTTTCACCAGATCGGCGTGGAATTGATCGGCGTCGAGCAGGCGCAAGCCGATCTCGAAGTGATCGCCTGCGGTGCGCGGGTCCTGGACGATCTCGGCGTGCTGGGCGATACGAGGCTCGAGCTCAACACGCTGGGCGACAGTGAGAGCCGTGGCCGCTACAGGGACGCGCTGGTCTCCTACTTTGCCGGCCACGCTGACGCATTGTCATCCGATAGCCGGGAACGGCTTGAGCGGAATCCCTTGCGAATACTCGATTCCAAAAACGAGCGCGACCGGGAAATCGTCGCCGATGCACCCGTTTTCGAAGAGTATCTGAACGAGGATAGCCGGGCGTTTTTCGGCGCTGTCCGGGAGGGACTCGACGCGTTGGAAATCGCCTATACCCTGAATCCGCGTCTGGTACGCGGCCTCGATTATTATTGTCATACCGCTTTCGAATTCACCACTCAGGAACTCGGTGCCCAGGGCGCCGTCATCGCCGGCGGCCGGTATGACGGGTTGATCGGCATGATGGGCGGGCGGGAGACTCCCGGTGTCGGCTGGGCGGGCGGCATCGAAAGGCTCGCCATGCTGTGTGGCGATCCGCCATCGGCGCTGCGGCCCGTCGTCGTCATTCCGGTCGGCGACGCGGCGCGCGAAGCCGGGTTTGCGTTGACGGAGCGGCTGCGGCGCGGCGGTTACCGGGCCGACATCGGTTACAGCGGCAATCTGAGCCGCCGCATGAAGCGCGCCAACAGGCTTAACGCCGCCGCGGCGGTAATCCTCGGCGACGAGGAACTGGCGCGTAGCGCCGCGACCGTGCGGCACATGGATACGGGCGAGCAGGAAGAGGTTTCGCTGGCCTCCCTCCCGGAATTTCTCGCCCCCTACCGGTAGTGCCGGTGACCGCGGGCGCGCCTATGCGGCCCTTCGTCGTTGGGGCGAACCATCGCTCCAGCAGCGTCGGCTTGCGCGACCGGCTATTCCTCGACGAGGGAAAGGCCTCGCTGTTCCTGGCCAGACTGGCGGAGAAGGGCATTGCCCAGGCCATTGTCCTGTCGACCTGCGACCGCGTGGAAATCCAGTCGGTTGCGGCCGATCCGGACGGCGGCGCGAAAATCGTGCGGAAGATGCTGGTCACCGGATCGGGGGAATCCGGAGACGCTATCGCGGAGCAGATTTACGAGTATTGCGACGAGGCTGCCGTTCGCCAGATTTTCGCCGTCGCCGCGTCGCTCGACAGTCAGACGGTGGGCGAACCTCAGGTGCTCGGGCAGGTCAAGGAGGGACATCGTTTCGCGCAAGGCTGCGGCATGGTCGGAGTGGAGCTTGAAACGCTCCTGCAAGCCGCCTACACGGTCGCGAAACGGGTCCGGTCCGAGACCGAGATAGGCCATCATCCGGTATCTATCGCGTCGGCCGCGGGCCGTATTGCCCGCGACGTCCAGGGCGATCTGTCGGACGCCCGGCTGCTCGTCGTGGGTCTTGCCGATATGGGCGATATCATCGTTGACCAGTTGCGCGCCGCCGGCGCCTCCAGGATCACGATGAGCGGCCCGTCCCGGCGCACCGAGGCAACCGCGAGGCGCGCTGGGCACGGGTTCGTGCCCTTCGATGCATTCGATGCGGCGCTCAAGGATGCCGAGATTGTCGTCGCCGCTGCGGGCTCCGGGCGCCGCCTTGTTACATCGGCCGCGATGGAAGGGGCGCTCGCGGCGCGCCGGCGGCGACCGGTCTTGCTGATCGATGCCGGCGTGCCGGGCGATGTCGATCCGGGAGTCGGCGATCTGGAGGGCGCTTTCCTGTTCACGCTCGACGATCTGGAGCGTGTCGCCATGGAAGGGCGCTCCACCCGCGGTGCCGCGGCGGATTCGGCTTGGGATATCGTCGACCAGGAAGTCGCCGCCTGGCGGCGCAACCGGGCAGCCCGCGATGCGGTGCCGGCGATCGTAGCCCTCCGGAAACATTTCGAAGCGACGCGCGAGGAATTGCTGGCGGCGGAGCCAAACGCGGACGCCGAAGCCGCGACCCGCATGTTGATCAACAAACTGTTGCACGAACCGAGCCGCGCGATGCGGGAAATAGCGGAGACAGAGTCGGGCAACCGGGCTAATTATGTCGCAACGGCGGAGCAGCTTATGCGCCGGCTATTTAATCTGGGCGCGAAGGAAGACGGGAATAAGAAATGAGTATGGAGGAAAAATTCGACAGCTTGATTGCGCGGCAAGAGGAACTGTCGGCGCTGATGTCGTCGGGCAACCTCGAACCGTCGGAATTTACGTCGATGTCGATGGAATATGCCGAGCTGTCCCCGGTCGTCGAAAAGGTGAAGGCGCTCAGGGATGCCAGGTCCGAGCTGGAAGATCTGGCGGAACTCGCTGCCGAAGGCGACGCCGAAATGAAAGAGCTGGCGGAAACCGAGTCGCGAACCCTCAAGGCGCGCTTGCCCGAGATCGAGAAAGAACTCCGCGTCATGTTGTTGCCGAAGGATGCGGCGGACGCGAAGAACGCGATCCTGGAAGTGCGCGCCGGCACGGGCGGCGACGAAGCCTCGCTGTTCGCGGCGGAACTGTTCCGCATGTATCAGCGTTACGCCGACATTCGTGGCTGGAAGTTCGAGCCGATGAGCATCAGCGATACGGAACTGGGCGGCTACAAGGAAGCCTCGGCGCTAATTTCAGGACGCGGTGTGTTCGCGCGCATGAAGTTCGAATCGGGCGTCCATCGCGTCCAGCGCGTGCCGACGACGGAATCCGGCGGCCGGGTGCACACCTCGGCGGCGACCGTCGCGGTACTCCCCGAAGCCGAAGAAGTGGACGTTCAGATCGACGACAAGGACCTGCGTGTCGATATTTTCCGCGCCAGCGGTCCCGGCGGCCAGTCCGTCAACACGACGGACAGCGCCGTACGCATTACGCACATACCGACGGGAATCGTCGTCTCGCAACAGGACGAGAAATCGCAACACAAGAACCGCGCCAAGGCGATGAAAATTCTCCGCGCGCGCATCTACGATCACGAACGAGAACAGCTCGACGCCGCCCGGGCGGCCGACCGGCGCAGTCAGGTGGGCAGCGGCGATCGTTCGGAACGCATCCGGACCTATAATTTTCCGCAGGGGCGCGTGACCGATCACCGGATCAATCTGACCTTGCACAAAATCGACAAGATCGTGAACGGCGAGGTGCTGGATGAGGTTATCGATCCTTTGATCGCGGACGATCAGGCGGCGCGCCTGTCGAGCCTGGAATGAACGATGTCGGCACCTGCCTGAAACGCGGCGCGGAGAGATTGGCGGCGGCAGGAATTGAAAACCCGTGGCGGGAATCGCGCCTGTTGCTGGCCCACGCCACGGGCTTTAGCGAAGCGGCATTGATCGGATATCCGGAACGCGCCGTTGAAGCCTGCGGCGCCCATTCAGCGCTGATCGCCCGGCGGGCGGCGCACGAACCGATGTCCCACCTGCTCGGGCGGCGCGAATTCTGGAGCCTGGAATTCGAAGTGACGGCGGACACGCTCGATCCGAGGCCGGATAGCGAGACGATTATCGAGGCCGCGCTCGACAATTTCCGCGACCCCGGGCGGGAATTGCGCATTCTCGATCTTGGGACCGGTACGGGATGTTTGCTGGCGGCGTTGCTGGAGGAATTTCCCGCGTCGTGGGGCGTCGGCGTGGAGCGTTGCGCGATGACGGCGGATGTCGCCAGACGCAACATTACCCGGCTGATGATGGCGGATCGCGGACGGATCGTGGTTGCCGACTGGGCCGCCTCCCTGAAGGGCGCGTTCGATCTCGTCGTCGCCAATCCGCCCTACATTCCATCCGCGGAGATCGCGCGCTTGCAGCCCGAGGTCGCCGAATACGACCCGACCGCGGCGCTGGATGGCGGTCCGGACGGTCTCGCCGCCTATCGCCGGCTGATGCCGGACCTGCCGCGCCTCCTGGCGCAAGACGGTGTCGCCATCGTCGAATTCGGTGTCGGCCAACGTAACGCCGTCGCCGATCTTGCGCTTGGCAATGGTCTGGTCGTCCGCGATGCGCGCGCCGACCTCGCAGGACGTCCCCGCTGCCTGGTTTTCGGGCGGGAACCGGTTTCGAACCCCTGATCAAAGGGACCTGTCGAGATGGGTTGACGGCGACCGCGACACGGCCAATCGAAGGCGACGGTAGGATCAGCCTCGATGTCGGCAATCGGACGAAAGGCCGAATCGCGTATGTCTTCTGCGACAAAATGTCGCGCGCACTTCTGACCCAAGCGCGAACCAATTAATTTATTTATTGTATCGCATAGGGTTATCGAATCGCGATGATGCCGGGCGTCGTTACGCTTGAACTGGCATCGTAGCCGGCTAGTATGGGCCGGTCGCGTCGATGCGTTGGAGCATGAGGCGGGAACGCGGCCGCTTTGGGATGGGAGTAGCAACGTGAAAGCACGATTTATCGCGCCTGCGGCATCTATTGCCGGTGCATCCGGAGTCCAGGGCGCTTTGGCGGCGGAACCGAAAAATTGGCAATTGGGCTTGCAAGAAGCCGTGTCGCCCACGATGGAGCGGATCCACGATTTCCACGATTTCGTGACCATCATCGCGACGGTCATCGCGCTGTTCGTGATGGTCTTGCTGGTGATCATAATTTTCCGCTTCAACGAGCGGGCGAACCCGACACCGTCCAAGACGACGCACAACCTTCTGCTTGAGGTGATTTGGACCGCGGTGCCGATCATCATACTCGTAACGATCGCCGTGCCGTCCTTCAAATTGCTGTATTTCGCCGATCGTGTCGATGATCCGGACATGTCGCTGAAAATAATCGGGCATCAATGGTATTGGACCTACGAATATCCCGATCACGGCAATTTCACCTTCGATTCGTCCATGGTGAGCGACGAGGACATCGCGAAGGATTCGAGCCTGAAACGACTTATGGACACGGATAACCGCATCGTATTGCCGGTCGGCAAGCGGATTCAACTGCTCATGACGGCGGACGATGTCATTCACAATTGGGCGGTGCCGGCCTTTGGCATCAAGCTCGACACGGTTCCCGGGCGGCTGAACGAGACATGGGTGCAGATCAACAAACCGGGCGTTTATTACGGATTTTGCTCGGAGCTTTGCGGCATCAACCACTCTTACATGCCGATCGTGGTGGAAGCGGTCCCGTCGGAAGCTTTCAAAAAATGGGTGAAACAAGCCCAGAAAAAATTCGCGAAGGCTGATGGCACGCTGCCATCCGTCCACCTCGCGAAAAACGTGAACGCCGACTGAGACGCTTAGGGGAAGGGATTCGAAATGGCTGCCGGACACGCAGATCCAACCGGTTGGAGGCGCTTCGTCTATTCGACCAACCACAAAGACATCGGCACGATGTACCTCCTCATAGCGGTCGCTGCCGCGGTCGTCGGGGGCGCATTCTCGATCTATATTCGCATGGAGTTGATGGAGCCCGGCGTTCAGTACATGTTAACCGAGGACGGCGACCCGGATGGTCAGGCGTTCAACGTCTTTGTCACGGCGCACGGACTGATCATGGTGTTCTTCGTCGTCATGCCCGCCCTTATCGGCGGTTTTGGCAACTGGTTCGTACCGCTCATGATCGGGGCGCCGGACATGGCCTTCCCGCGTATGAACAATATCAGCTTTTGGCTGCTCGTGCCTTCGCTGCTGCTGCTTGCGTGTTCAGCCATCGTCGGTAGCGGTGCCGGGACCGGCTGGACGGTGTATCCACCGCTTTCCAATGTAGAAGGACATCCCGGACCATCCGTCGATATGGCCATTTTCTCGCTGCATCTGGCCGGTGCGTCTTCGATTCTCGGTGCGATCAATTTCATCACGACGATCTTCAACATGCGGGCGCCGGGCATGACCTTGCACAAAATGCCGCTGTTTGCCTGGTCGATATTGGTGACGGCGTTCCTGCTGCTGCTGTCGCTGCCCGTGCTGGGCGGCGCGATCACGATGCTGCTGACGGACCGTAACTTCGGTACCGCATTTTTCAAGCCCGACGGCGGCGGCGATCCGATCCTGTTCCAGCATCTGTTCTGGTTCTTCGGGCACCCCGAAGTCTACATCATGATCCTGCCCGGATTCGGCATCATCTCGCACATCATCTCGACGTTCTCGAAGAAGCCGATCTTCGGCTATCTCGGCATGGCGTACGCGATGGTGGCGATCGGCTTCGTCGGATTCATCGTCTGGGCGCATCACATGTACACGGTCGGCATGGACGTCGACATGCGGGCCTATTTCGTGGCGGCGACCTTGGTGATCGCGGTCCCGACCGGCATCAAGGTGTTCAGCTGGATCGCGACGATGTGGGGCGGTTCGATCCGCTTCGATACGCCGATGCTGTGGGCCATCGGGTTCATCTTCCTGTTCACCGTCGGCGGCGTGACCGGTGTGATGATTGCGAATGCCGGCGTGAATCTGGCAATGCATGACACGTACTATGTGGTGGCCCACTTCCATTACGTGTTGTCGGTTGCGGCCGTCTTTGCAATCATTGCCGGGGTTTACTACTGGTTCGGCAAGATGACCGGCCGGCACTACCCGGAATGGGGCGGCAAACTGCATTTCTGGACGACCTTTCTTGGCGTCAACATGACCTTCTTCCCGCAGCATTTTCTCGGTCTTGCGGGTATGCCGCGGCGTTATATCGATTACGCCGATGGGTTTGCGGGATGGAACATGGTGTCGTCGATCGGTTCGTACATCACCGCGGCGTCGACAATATTCTTCTTTATTATGATGTTCTACGCGATGAAGGCGGGACGCCCTGCGGAAAGCTCGTATTGGGGCGAAGGGGCGACAACGCTCGAATGGACCGTGTCCTCGCCACCGCCGTTCCACAGCTACGAAGAGATCCCGCAGATCAAATAGCGGTGTGCGTGACGGGCCATAGGGGACAACAAGGGTGAGCGATACCGCATACCGCACGATCGAGCAGCCGGATTCGGCGCTTGCGGGGCCGGGCGACTATTTCGCCCTGCTCAAGCCGCGGGTCGTTTCGCTTGTCGTCTTCAGCGGCCTGGCCGGGCTGCTGGTCGCACCGGGATCGATTCACCCGCTGATCGCGGCGGTCGCCGTGCTTTGCATAGCGGTCGGCGCGGGCGCATCGGGCGCGATCAATATGTGGTACGACCGCGACATAGACGCCGTGATGGAACGGACTCGTCAAAGACCGATCCCGACCGGCCGGATCCTGCCGGGCGATGCGCTGGGATTCGGCGTCGTCCTGGCGACCGGCGCCGTCGCGGTTATGGGGCTCACGGTCAATTTCACCGCGGCGGCACTGCTGGCGGTCGCCATCCTGTTCTATGTGTTCGTCTACACGATTTGGTTGAAGCGGCGGACCCCGCAGAACATCGTGATTGGTGGTGCGGCTGGCGCGTTTCCGCCGATGATCGGTTGGGCCGCGGTGACCGGATCCGTCGGTATCGAATCGTTGCTGCTGTTCGCCTTGATCTTCTTCTGGACACCGCCGCACTTCTGGGCCTTGGCGCTGTATCGCAGTGGCGACTACGAAAAGGCGGGTATTCCGATGATGCCGGTCGTCGCGGGCAAAACGGAAACCAAGAAGCAGATGATCCTGTACACCGCGCTGCTGGTCCCGCTGGGCATAGCGCCGGTCTGGTTCGGGTTCGTCGGCTGGGTCTACGGCGCCGCGGCGGTGCTGTTGGGCTTGATTTTTTTGGCCGTTTCGGTTGCGGTATGGTTCGACCGCACCGATCGTTCGGCGAAACGGATGTTCGGTTATTCGATCTTTTATCTTTTTGCGTTATTTGCGGTAATGGTGGCCGACGCGACGCCGGGAATTGGCGGGTAGGTTGCCATGAGCGCGCGCGCGGCAGTGACGGAGAATATGGCGGAAGACAACGATAAGCGCCGCTATCCGAGCGAGATGCACAGGCGGCAGCGGCTGAAGAATCTAACCATGCTCGCGGTGCTTGCGGGGCTGGTCGTACTTTTCTACGTCGTGTCCATCGTTCGTATCGGTGGCGGGTGACGCGATGGCGAGCGCAAACCGAAATCGTTTGGTACTGGTGTCGTGCGTCGGCATCGTCCTGGGCATGACGGCGCTGTCGTTCGCCGCGGTACCGCTATACGACCTGTTCTGCCGGGTAACCGGCTACGGCGGCACAACGCGGCAGGCGGTGAAATCGAGCGGTGAAATTGTCGACCGGGTCGTGCGGATCCGGTTCGACGCCTCGGTGAATTCTAGCCTCGATTGGCAATTCCAACCGGTTCAGCGCGAGATATCGATTAATATCGGCGAAAGCGCCGTCGCGTTCTACCGTGCGCGGAATCGTTCCGCGACGCGGAGTTTGGGAACGGCGACGTTCAATGTCACGCCGATGAAGGCGGGTAAGTATTTCAACAAGATCGATTGCTTCTGCTTCACCGAACAGACGCTTGAGCCCGGGAAATCCGTCGACATGCCGGTTACCTTCTTTGTCGATCCCGACATCGTAAAGGACCGCAACCTGGATGACGTGAAGACGATTACCCTTTCCTACACCTTCTTCGCCGTGGATGATGACGAAGGAGGCGATAAAACCGCTTCTACAATGTTGAAAAATCTGCAGACGGTGAATTGATCGGCGGTATGCCGGAAACGGACAAGAATTTAAACAGGAACGAGTGAGAACCGAGATATGAGCGCCGAACACGCCCACAGCCACGATTACCATCTCGTCGATCCGAGTCCTTGGCCGATCGTCGGCACAGTAGCCGCCGGATCGTTGTTCTTCGGCTTGCTTCTTTTCATGCATCCCGATTTTTTCGGCGATGGCATGGAAGGAGCGTTGACTTCGCTAGGCCTCTGGCTCATTGCACCGGGTGTCATACTCCTCTTCGTGACGTTCTGGTTCTGGTGGCGTGACGTCATTCGGGAGGCGGAATTCGAAGGTTTCCATAAACCGGTCGTTCAGCTCGGCATGCGCTACGGCATGGCCCTGTTCATCTGTTCGGAGGTGATGTTCTTCGCCGCCTTCTTCTGGGCCTTCTTCGATGCCAGCCTGTTCCCGAGGGAAGTACCCTACGATCTTCCCGGCGGCGTATGGCCGCCGGAAGGGGTGGTGCCGTTCGAGCCGTTCGGGCTGCCGTTCATGAATACACTCATCCTGCTGATGTCCGGCGTTACGGTGACCTGGGCGCACCATGCCTTGATCAAGGGCGACAGGAAGAACCTGGTTCTTGGTCTTGCTATCACGATCCTGCTCGGTATCTGTTTTACGGCCTTGCAGGCATTTGAATATTCACATGCGGGGTTCACGTTTACCGGTGGGGTCTACGGATCGACCTTCTTCATGGCAACCGGGTTCCACGGTTTCCACGTAATCGTCGGCACCTGCTTCCTCACCGTGTGCTTCTTCCGCGCCCGAGCGGGGCATTTCAAGCCGGAACATCACTTCGGCTTCGAAGCGGCGGCATGGTACTGGCACTTCGTCGATGTCGTTTGGCTGTTCCTGTTCGTCTGCGTCTATTGGTGGGGTGGCTGATCGCGGGAGAATGGCGGACTCGTTTCCTCCCCTTTCGCCCTACGCAACAGGTATGCGATGCCGGTGCCCGCGATGCGGCATCGGCAACCTCTTCAGCGGACTCCTGACCGTCGCGGAGCGTTGTACACATTGCGATCTCGATTTAAGCGCACAGGACAGTGGCGACGGGCCTGCGGTCTTCGTTATATTCATCGTCGGTCCGATCGTGACGGGGTTGGCATTTTGGCTGGAATTTTCCTTCAAGCCACCGATGTGGGTTCACTTGGTGCTCTGGGTCCCTGCAATTCTGGGCGGATCCATTGCATTGCTCCGCCCGTTCAAGGCGGTTCTTGTTGCGCTTCAATTTCGCCACAAGGCGGGCGAAGCGGGAACGCGCACCTTCGATTGAGTGCACGGCAAGCGTTTCGATGATTTTTCGACCCCGTTTCTGGCCGACCTTGACGACGGCGGTGATGCTGGCATTGCTGCTTGGACTCGGCACATGGCAAGTGCAGCGTTACGGTTGGAAATCGGATCTCGTCGCGAAGCTGAAGGCCCGTTCCGAAGCGACGGCGATCGCTTTGCCCGAGATGCCGATGGACTTGGAAAAAATCGAGTTTCAGCGCGTCCGGGTGTCCGGTGCGTTTCTGCACGAACACGAGTTTTTCCTGCTCGGCCGTTCGCTGCGGGGGCGTCCGGGATTACATGTCCTGACGCCGTTGCGCCGTGCCGACGGCAAAGGCCATGCGCTGGTCGATCGCGGGTGGATACCTTTTGAAAGACGTATGCCGGCCACCCGCGCCGCGGGTCAAGTCGATGGCGAGGTTGTGTTCGAGGGTATAGTGCATCTGGTCAAAGGGCCGGGCACGTTCACGCCGGAAAACAATCCAAAGGGTAACAACTGGTATTTCGTCGATCCCGCCGCCATGGCGCGGGTCGCCGATCTCGACGCGCTTCCCGGTTATTATGTCTTGTCGGGCGCGAAAGATACGCCGGGCGGATATCCCGTACCGAGCCAGTGGCGGGTGGACATTCGGAACAACCACACGGAATACGCCATAACGTGGTACCTCTTGGCCGTGGCATTGGTCGTGATTTACGTCCTGTATCACCGCCAGAAGACTTGATGCCCTCCACATACAAGCAGCTGGAAGAGCGCTTTTCCCGCATTGCGCTGCTCGGCGAATCGATCGGCATGCTCAGCTGGGACCAATCGGTCATGATGCCCGAGGGCGGGGCCGCGGCGCGGGGCGAGCAGATTGCCGCGCTGGCGGTGATCCGTCATTCCATGATGACGGAAGCTGCGTTGTCCGACCTGCTCGATGAAGCCGATCAATTGGAGGGGCTCGACGACTGGCAGGCGTCGAATCTGCGGGAAATGCGCCGCAATTGGGTACATGCCGCAGCCGTTCCGTCTGATCTGGTCGAGGCGAGGTCCAAGGCTTCGAATGTCTGTGAGACAGTATGGCGGACAGCGCGCCGCGAGGCTGATTTTGCTGCGATCCTGCCCGCCTTCGCGGAAATCCTTACACTGACGCGGCGCCTAGGGGAAGCGAAGGCGGCGGCGCTCGATTGTACCCTTTACGACGCGCTGCTCGACGCCTATGAGCCGGGTGGGCGAAGCGCCGAGATCGACCCGATTTTCGACAGTTATGCGGAATTCCTGCCGGGTTTTCTGGACGACGTGCTGACGCGGCAGGCGGCCCGGCCGGCACCGCGGCTGCCGGCGGGTCCATTCCCGGTTGCCGCGCAAAGGCAACTGCTCCACCGAATGGCGGAAGCGGTGGGCCTGGACTTCGCGAGCGCGCGGCTCGACGAAAGCCTGCACCCGTTCTCCGGCGGTATTCCCGATGACAGCCGCATTACAACGCGCTACGACGAAAGCGACTTTACCCTCGCCCTGATGGGCGTCCTGCACGAAACCGGTCACGCCATGTACGAGCGCGCCAGGCCGTTGGCGTGGCGGCGCCAACCGGTCGGCGAAGCGCGCGGCATGATCGTGCACGAAAGCCAGTCGCTGCTGATCGAGATGCAGGTCTGCCGGTCGCGCGGATTCCTGAACTGGGCCGCGCCGGTCATGCGCGAAGCGTTCCAGGGAAAAGGCGAAGGGTGGGATGCGGAAAACCTCTACCGCCTGGCGACCCAGGTCACGCGCGGCTTCATCCGGGTCGATGCGGACGAGGTCACCTATCCGGCGCATGTCATTCTGCGCTACAGGTTGGAGAAGGCAATGCTGGCGGACGATCTGGCGATCGTCGACCTGCCGGCGGCATGGAATGAGGGGATGCGGGAACTGCTCGGCGTCGAACCGCCGGACGACCGGCTCGGCTGTCTACAGGATATCCACTGGTATGACGGCGCCTGGGGCTATTTCCCGACCTATACCTTGGGGGCGATGGCGGCGGCGCAGATCTATGTGGCGGCCTCTGGTACCGACCCCTCTATACCCACCGCGATCGCGAAAGGCGATTTCGCGCCGCTGATGGGCTGGCTCGGCGAAAACATCCACGGTAAAGGGTCGTTGCTGTCGACCGCCGCGCTGATCGAAAGCGCCACCGGGCGGCCCCTCGACGATACCGCGTTCAAGACTCATTTGCGGGCGCGCTATCTGGACGGGTGATTTGGTGGCGGCGATGCGAAGCAGTAGGCTTGGCCACACCTTATCGGAACCGGAGGGAGCGGGATGAAAGCGGGATTTATCGGTACGGGCAGCATGGGGCTGCCGCTGGCATCGAACATCTTGAAGCAGGAAAACGCGCTCGTCGCCTACGACATCAATCCGGATGCGACGAAATCGCTGAGCGAGAAACAAGCCCGCATCGTCGACTCTCCGGTCGCCGTCGCCAACGACTCCGATATCGTCTTCGCCTGCATGCCAAGCATCGCCAGCTTCCACGCGGTGGTCACCGCAGACGACGGCGTGATTCACGGCAGCCAGATGAAAACGTTCGTCAATCTCGGTACCATGGGAACCGAGGCGCTGGCCGAGATCGAGTCTACCTTGGGCGCGGAGGGCGTGCCGGTTCTCGACTCGCCGATCACGGGCGGCGTGCAGCGTGCGTGGGAAGGCGACATCACGGTCATTTCCTCCGGCCCGAAAGAGATCTTCGCCCAGGCAGAGCCGTTCCTGAAATCTTTCGCGCGAGACATCCATTATGTCGGAGAGAAGGTCGGGCAGGCGCAGATAACGAAGATCTGCAACAACATCATGTCCTTCACCAACCTGATCGTCGGGCTTGAGGCTGTCACCATGGCGGCCAAGGGCGGTGTCGATCCGGAAAAAGTGCTGGCGGTGATCAATTCCGGCTCGGGGCAGAACAGCGCGACCTTGTCGAAGATTCCGAATTTCGTGATGAATCGGAAATTCAATATGGAGGCGCCGATGTACATCACGGAGAAGGACGTCATGCTGTGGCGCATGGAGGCGGAACGGCTGGAAGTGCCGCAGAATGTAGCCAACGCGACCTACCAAACGATGGTACAGGCCATGGCGATGGGCCTGCGCGAGGGCGACATGAGCGAAATCGTCAAGGTTATCGAACGCGCGGCCGATTTCGAGCTGCCCAAGACGCGGGATTGAGGGGGATCAGGTGGCACAATTCGTACTCGTTCATGGCTCCTTTCAGGGCGGCTGGATTTGGCAACCGACGGCCGATACCTTGCGCGCCGCGGGGCATGGCGTCACCGTCCCGACATTGGACGGTTGCGCCGAACGCAAGGTCAATCTGCGCGCCGGCCTCACCGTCACCTCGGCAGCTGAAGAGCTCGCTCAGGCGTTGTTCTATGAAGATTTGCAGGGCGTCGTGCTGGTTGGAACAAGTTCCGGCGGACTGGTCGTCGAGAAAACGGCGGTTCTGGCCAGTGACCGGATCGAGCGGCTGGTGTTTCTCGACGCGCTGGTCCCGCAGCCGGGTGAAAGCGTCACCGATATCGTCGAGCGGCCGCCCGGAGCGCCGCCATACGAGATGACCGAGTTTACGCGCGGTCCGTCCCACGAGCAGATGGCGACCGGCCTGTTTGCGGAACTGAGCGGCGATATGAAAGACTGGGCTATGGCGCGCGCGACGCCGCATCCCGTCGGCTTGTCCGATCAGCAGCCGGGCGAGCTTGACGATTTCTGGGCGCAATCGTGGCAGGCGACGGTGATCTATTGCACCGCGAGCGCCAATCCGCCGGAGTCGCATCAGCGTCGTACGGCGGACCGCCTGAACGCCGAATGGGTCGTGATGGAAGCTGGCCACTACCCCATGCTGACCCACCCGAAAGAGACCGCCAGGCTCCTGCAAAGCTAGCGAAATCACCGTCTTATGATGCGGTTTGCGGCCTTGCTTGGGTGTATCGGTGTGGATAATCTACCGCCGCCCAGGAGAGATTGAGGGAACGGAATTGCGTTACATCAGCACGCGCGGGCGCGCGCCGGTTCTTGAGTTCGATGACGTCCTTCTGACCGGACTGGCGCGGGATGGCGGCCTATATCTGCCGGAGGCATGGCCTCAATTCAGCGCAGACGAGATTCGCGCGCTGCGTGGCCTGTCCTACGCCGAACTGGCGGAACGCGTTGTCGCGCCGTTCGTTGGTGGCAAGATCGAGCAAGCGGCGCTCGCCAACATCCTGGTCGACGCCTATAAAGATTTCGGGCACGACGCCGTGGCGCCGCTCGTTCAACTCGACGCGAATCTATGGGCGATGGAGCTGTTCCATGGCCCGACGCTCGCCTTCAAGGATTTTGCGATGCAGTTCCTGGGTCGGGCCTTCGATCACGTTTTGGGCCGGCGCGGCGAAAGGATAACGATCGTCGGTGCGACATCCGGGGATACCGGGTCGGCCGCATTCGAAGCATGCCGGGACCAGGATGCGATCGATATCTTCTTCCTCTACCCGAACGGGCGGGTCTCCGAGGTGCAGCGCCGCCAGATGACGACGGTCGACTCCGCCAACGTCCACGCGATCGCGGTCGAGGGAACCTTCGACGACTGCCAGGATCTCGTGAAGGCGATGTTCAACGACAGCGCCTTCCGCGATGAAATGCGTCTGTCCGCGGCGAATTCGATCAACTGGGCGCGCGTCATGGCGCAGATCGTCTACTACTTCCACGCCGCGATATCGCTGGGCGGCCCGGACCGACCGGTCTCCTTCGCCGTGCCGACCGGCAATTTCGGCAACGTCTATGCCGGCTACGCGGCGCGCGCGATGGGGCTGCCGATCGAACGCTTCATCGTCGGTTCCAACGTCAACGATATTTTGCCGCGTTTTCTCGATAGCGGTGCGCTCGAGATGACCGGCGTTACGCCGACGATCTCACCGAGCATGGATATTCAGGTGTCGAGCAATTTCGAACGGTTCCTGTTCGAGCTTTACGGCCGCGACGGCGCGGTGACGGCGCAGTCGGTCACCGAGTTCCGCGACACCGGGATCCTGTCGGTCGGCGACAATCTGTGGCAGACGGCGCGCGAGTCGTTCGACGGGCATCGTCTTGACGATATGGAAACGAAAGCGGTGATCGGCGCGATTCATGAGGCGAACGGGTATCTGCTCGACCCGCACAGCGCGATCGCGGTCTCGTCGGCGAAAGCCAAGGTGGACGCATCGGCTGCCCCCGTCGTTGCCCTGGCGACGGCGCATCCGGCGAAGTTTCCCGACGCCGTCGAGGAAGCGTCCGGTATCCGGCCGTCGTTGCCGCAGGCGCTCGCCGACCTGTACGAACGGCCGGAACGGACCACCGTTCTGCCGAACGATCTCGCTCAGGTCGAAGCCTTCGTGCGCGACCATGTCAGCCTTCCGGGGGCCGCATGAGCGGAGTCCGCGCAACAACTTTAGCCAACGGTATGCGAGTGGTCACCGATACCGTCGAGACGGTGGAGACGGCGTCGCTGGGCGTATGGGTCGGCGCCGGGACCCGCAACGAACCGCGCGAGATCAACGGGGTCGCTCACCTGCTCGAACACATGGCGTTCAAGGGGACGAACCGCCGTAGCGCCGCAGATATAGCGCGCGAGGTGGAGGATGTCGGCGGTCAGATCAACGCCTATACCAGCCGCGAACATACGGCCTACTACGCGAAAGTGTTGCACGGCGATGCGCCGCTGGCGATGGATATTCTGGCCGACATCCTGCAGGATTCGGTTTTCGATCCGGACGAATTGGCGCGGGAGCGCGCCGTCGTATTGCAGGAGATCGGGCAGTCGAACGACACGCCGGACGATATCATTTTCGATCATTTCCAAACCGCGGCATTTCCCGATCAACCGCTCGGTCGGCCGGTATTGGGCCTCCCCGAAGTCGTTGAAGGTATGCCGCGGGAATCCATCATGGGACACATGCGGCAGACCTATGGCGGCGAGGCGATGGTGCTGTCCGCCGCCGGACTGGTCGAACATGACGCGGTAGTTGCGTTGGCGGAACGCTTGTTTGATGGGCTGCAGAGCGAGTCCGGCCGCGAAACGGCGCCAGGGCGATATACCGGCGGCGATTATCGCGAAGACCGCGATCTCGAGCAGGTTCATGTCGTACTTGGATTTCCGGGCCTCGGCTACCATGACGATGCGTTCTATGCGACGTCGGTATTGTCTTCGCTGTTCGGCGGCGGAATGTCGTCACGTCTGTTTCAGGAAATTCGCGAACGCCGTGGTCTGGCTTATTCGATCTATTCGTTCTCCTCCTATTATTCCGACTGCGGCCTGTTTTCGATCTATGCCGGAACCGGGCGCGAGGAGACCGCCGAACTGACGACCGCGCTCTGCGACGAAATCCGCCGTCTTGCCGCGACGTTGGAGAAATCGGAAGTCACGCGGGCGCGTAATCAATTGAAGGCGGCGACCTTGATGGCGCTAGAATCGACCGGGGTCCGATGCGAGCAGATGGCGCAGCAGACATTGATATTCGATCGTCAAGTTCCGGTGGAGGAGCAGATCGTGAAGATCGATGCGGTTGACGTCGACGCCGTCGCCGTTGCCGCCCGGCGGATCTTTTCGGGCCGGCCGACGATCGCGGCATTGGGTCCGTTGGACAAGCTCGCCGATTACGACTCGGTCGTGGCGGCGCTGAACGATTAGCGGATATAATTTGTAGCGGCCATGTTCAATCTGCTTTCCAACAATTCACCCTCGGTCCAGCTGGACGGGCCCAAAGTCATGTTGCGGCCGCCGGTTCGGACGGACGAGAAGCAATGGATCGCGATCCGTGAGGAAAGCCGGGATTTTCTGGAGTTCTGGGAGCCGACATGGCCGTCGGATGCGACGACGCCGGCGGCCTTTCGCCGCCGTCTCAAGAAGTTCACGTCGGACTGGCGCGATGGCGCGACCTACGCGTTTCTTATTTTCCGGCGCGGAGATGAAGAATTGTTGGGCGGCATCACGCTATCGAACGTCCGCCGCGGCGTCGCCCAATCGGCCAGTATCGGTTACTGGATGGGCAAGCCGCATGCGCGAAATGGCTATATGGCGGAAACCATTCAGCTCACGCTTGATTTTTCGTTCGATACGTTAGGGTTGCACAGGGTCGAAGCGGCCTGTCTGCCGTCGAATACGCCAAGCCGCAATTTGCTTCTGAAAAGCGGCTTTATCCAGGAGGGGTTCGCGCGGCGCTACTTGCGTATCAACGGCACTTGGCAGGATCATGTGTCGTTCGCCATTCTGCGGACCGATTCGCGCCCGGGAACATCGGGATAGGCCCTAAAACGACTTATACCAAAGGTCATGGATGGTGACCCCTATAGACGGCTTTGCAAGGTTTTCGGCTAGGAGCGTGCGGCGTGGCGATGCGGTGCATCGGAAGCCGTGCGCGACGCTGTCCGAAAGCCTTGCAAAGCAGCCCTACGCGATCTCTAGCGGTCACTATCCATGACCTTTGGTATTAGGCGTGACCGTGATCGCCGGACAGCAGGGAAACATCAATGCCGATTTTCGCGATCGCCCGCTCCCAGCGGCTGTCGATCTCCACATCGAAAATAATAGCGTCGTCCGCCGGGACGTTTAGCCAAGCGTTCTGTTGGATTTCGTTGTCGAGCTGGCCTGGTCCCCAGCCCGCATAGCCGAGCGCCAGGATCGCCCGCCGCGGCCCCTGGTCAATAGCGATATCCCGCAGGACCTCGGTCGTGGCCGTTAGTCCGACTTTGTCATCGACGACGATCGTACCGTCCTGCTCGTATTCCAGCGTGTGCAGCACGAAACCGCGACCCGTTTCGACCGGCCCGCCATATTGAACGGTGATATCCGAAGACGGATCGTCTATGCCGAGCTCAAGCTGCGACAACAGGTCACGGAAGGTCAAACTTTCCAATGCCCTATTTACGATCAGGCCCATGGCCCCGTCCGCATTGTGGATGCACATATAGATTACCGACCTTTCGAAACGGGGGTCTTGCATGGTCGGCATTGCGATGAGCAGCTGGCCGGTCAAATAGCCGGAAGTGCTCTCGGTTTCATCCATTACGGTGCCCAATTCGTTCCGGCGCCAGTCCCTAGGGGAACCCTATGTTAGATTGTGTCCACTAGATAGTCGATCGTGAAGTATTTCCAACCTCCTGTTTGGATTGGTATTTTACAGACA
>CAYLTU010000035.1:0-28627 GCA_964386465.1 uncultured Rhodospirillaceae bacterium | reverse complement strand
CGCGCGACGCTGTCGCCGATCGCATTCCAGTGCCGGATCAGGGTCTCCGCCGGGACCGAAAGCGTACCCGGAAACCGGTTGTGCTCGTCGCTCTTGCCGACCGATTGCGGCGGCAACACGAGCACCGGCGCGTCGACCGGAAGCAACGCGAGAGCCGCGTCCAAAATGCCCTTGTTGATATCACTATCGACCGAAACTGGCAGGTGCGGCCCATGTTGTTCGACGGCGGCGAGCGGCTGGATGGCCACTGCGCGCGCCGCATCCAGCGCGCCAAAATCGGCCGTCCCGAGATCCTGCCAATATCGGCTAGGCAAACCCGTCATGGCCGTTTAACCGTAACCCTTCGAGCGGTCCGAAGTCCAAACCGTCGCCTTGCCGCGCCCGATGCCGACATCGATCGACAGCTCGATTTCCGATCCCTTCAGATGGGCGGCGACCGCCGCCGCGTCGTATCCGTCGATCACCGCGCCTTCGCGGGCGACCGGTATACCGCCGACATCAATGTCGAGACTGTCGCGGTCGGCGCGCTCGCCCGATTTGCCGACCGCCATGATCATGCGACCCCAAGGGGGCAGCGTCTCCGCGATGGAGACCTTGAACAGGGTCGCCGAAGCGATAGTGCGGCCGATCTTGCGCGCCGCCTGAAAGGACGCCGCACCCGTGACGTGCAGGGTCACGAACCGTGACGCGCCTTCAGCGTCGCGCACGATCGCCTGCGACAGGCCAACGCAGACTTCGAGCAGGATGCGGCGGAAATCCTTCAAACGGGGGTCTTGGTGATCCGTAATCCGCGGATTTCCGGCCGCACCCGTCGCGGATAGGAACAGCGAGTCGCTGGTCGAAGTATCGCCTTCGACCGTAATGCAGTTGAACGACCGGCCGGCGGCGTAGGCCAAACATTTCTGAAGCACGGGCGCCGGGATCTTAGCGTCGGTGAACAGGAAGTTCAGCGTCGTCGCGAGATCGGGATGGATCATCTGCGTGCCCTTGCCGATCCCGTTGATCGTCACCGTTGCGTCGCTGATCCGTGCGGTGCGCACCATGCCCTTGGGTACGCTGTCCGTGGTCATGATCGCGGCGGCGGCCTCGTCCCATCTGCCGGGCCTGGCGCGCTTGTGCAGACCGGCGATCTTGCCGGGGATCAGTTTGGGGGAAAAGGATTGGCCGATAACGCCGGTCGAGGCGACGAACACCTCCTTCTCGCGGCAACCGATGACTTCGGCTGCGCGCTTGGCGGTCGCTCGCACGATGTCGTCGCCAGCGCGGCCTGTGAACGCGTTGGCGTTGCCGGCGTTGACGACGATCGCCCGCGCCTTGCCGCCCGGCAGAATCGAGCGGCACCATTTGACCGGCGCCGAGGCGGTCAGCGACCGCGTGAAGACGCCCGCGACCTGCGTACCCTTCTGCAACTCCACCAGCATCAAATCGGTGCGGCCCGTATAGGCGACACCGCACGCCACGGTCGCCAGCCGCACCCCGTCGATCGGCTGCATTTTTGGAAACCCCGGTTTCGTCAGCGGCTTGCGTCGCGCCATGTCTACGTCGTTCCCCTGAATCATTGTCCCGATAGCCGCTTTAGAATGCGACCACCGCTTGCCATCCAAATACTATCCAACAAATAGTCAAAGACAGGTTTTTGGTACCTAACGGTGATCCGGACCCGCCCGCCAAACTTGGCAAGAGTTTCGAATCCAGGCGTTCCGGCGGCAACCCTCAATGTTATTCGCCGAACGTCGTAAGGCCCCTTCAAATTCTCCTCTATTGGCGCAATGGCAAGAAACTCGGCTCCGATTCCGGTGACGTCAAAACCACGAACATGCTCCACCAGAATGTCTTCTTTCAGCAGAAGGCCCTCACCCGCATAAGCCGGCACCTGCCCATCGATAGTTAGCAATTTCACTGGTGGCGAAATAATCGCGAGTTCCTGGCCCGCACCGATCGCCGCACCGGATTTATTGACGAGCACGCGACGGATCTCGCCCTCGGCCGGTGCGCGGACTTCCGTTGTCGTAACCTTTCGTTTCTTGGTGACCACGGCGCGTGGTCTGGCCCTAAGCACGCTTTGTTTTTCGGCAAGCAACCGCTTTGCCTGGCTCCGAAATTCCGCCGTGGTCTCCTCTATTCGCCGCTCCGACTCGCGTATGGCCGCCTCGAGCCGGGGGACGGCCAGCAGCGCCTGTTCCCGCTGCGCATCCAGATCCTGCACTTTTTGTTGCACGCGCAGGAATTCGAGCTTCGGCGAGATGCCTCGATCGACAAGAGGCCTCAGTAAGTCGAGTTCTTTTTGTGCGAGTTCCCTCGCCCTTGCCGACCGCACCGCCGTCGCGCGTTGTTCGTCGATTTCCAGACGCGCCTTCCCTACCGTGTCTCGCAACGCCTGTACCGCCCGGTTCAGTTTGGTCTGCCGTTCTAGAAACAACACACGCTGTCGTGCTGCTTCGGCGCTGCCATCGATATCTTTCGGAAAAACGATCCGCTCGGCGCCATTCGCTTCGGCCCGCAGGCGTGCTGTCGCGGCACGCAGCATTTTCGGCACCGGCGGCGCTTCCTGCTCGACCGCGACTTCGGTCACAGTCTCGATGCGAAACAGTACCTGACCTTCGGCCACCATCGTGCCTTCGGCGAGTTCATGCGGCCTGACCACGCCACCGGTGGTACCGACTACGGAAATGGTTTTCTCGAGAGATCGAACGACGCCGCTCCCTTTCGCGATCGAGGTAACTCTCTGATCCCGCGCCCAGTAACCAAGACCGACAGCGGCTGCGATCACGACAACGAGCAAGATTTGGGAAAACGAACCGACGCTGCGGTGCCGCCGTAAAACAGGATCATGCGACGGCATCGTCATTCGGTGCCCTGCAATGCCTGGATGACTCCGCCCTGGAGGCCATCGAGGACTTCCTGCTTGGCGCCGTCCGCGACGATCTGGCCACCATCGATGACGATCAGCCGATCGACGAGCGACAACATCGAGGCGCGGTTGGTGATCAGCAGCAGGGTCTTGCCGCCAATCGCGTTGGCCAATCGGGCCCGGAGCCTACCTTCGGACGTGTTGTCCAACGCCCCTGTCGGCTCGTCCAATAGAAGCACGGGTGGATCGCGGACCAACGCCCTGGCCACGGCCACAGCCTGCCGCTCACCGCCGGAGAGTGCATGACCGCGCGCACCGACCAGCATGTCGTAACCGGCGGGATGTTTTTCGGCGAACTCGTCGACTCCGGCGATTCGTGCGGCGCGCTGAACCGATTCGTCATCGATCGACGGCACGCCCAGCACGATGTTGTCCCTGATCGATCCTTCGAATAAGTGCACGTCTTGCGGCACATAACCGATACCGCCGCGCAACCCCGCTGGATCGATTTGCGCGATGTCGAACTTATCAATCGCGACCAGACCGTCCTGCGGCTCATACAACCCCATGGTCAATCTGGCGATCGTGCTTTTGCCGGATCCGATGCGGCCGATCAGTCCGACTTTCTCACCGGCTTCGATTTGGAACGATACCCCATTCAGCGCCGGCGCGGCCTGCCCTGGATAGTGGAAAGTCACATTCTGAAAGGCGATCGCACCATCGATCCGTGTCGGACCGGCGAAAGCTACCCCCTCCGGCCGTTCGACCGGTCCACGCATCAAATCATCGAGGGCGTCCAACGCAACACGGCCGCGATGGTAGTCGACCAGGATCCCAGCAAGTCGGTCGAGCGGCGCCATCGCCGCCGCCGCCAGCAGCGCCGAAGCCACGAGACCTCCAATCGACAAATCCCCGCCGAAGACGCGAAATGCGCCATACGCGAAAACGCCGATCAGAACCAGGTTCCCGGAAACCGACGTCAGATTCGCGATCCATGCCGAGAGACCCACCGTCCACCGCGCGTTACGCTGAGTCTCGGCGGTGATGTTCTCCCAACGACGTTGCAGCGCCCTTTCCGACCCGACGCTCCTCACCGTTTCCAATCCGTTCAACGTTTCGCTGGCGAGCCGGAACCGCTGTCGTGCACCGTCCCGCGCCTGCGCGACCTTAGAGCGCAACGGCAGTTGCAGCACTAAACTGAGGAAGAGAACGACGGGCACCGCGATCAAGGGGATCAACGCAACGGGGCCAGCGATCAAATAGCAGGCCACAATGAACACAGCGATGAACGGCAAGTCGATCAGCGCCAGAATTGGTGCGGCGGTCATCATTGCCCGCAAATCTTTTAGATCGCTGGCGACAGCGGCCAAGAGATCCTCGCTATCTATACGATCCGCCATCTTCGCCGTCAGCATGCGTTGAAAGACGCGGTCTTCGATCCGCGCCGCGGCCGCGCTGCCGACCGCCTCGGCAAAGTGGCTTCGTAACATCCGCAAGACGAAATCAAACCCGAAAACGACAGCGATACCGGCTGCCAAGCGCCACACAATGTTGACGAACGGGAACTGAGTAAACTGGTCGAACGCGACGATGGCGAAGAGCGGTACGACAAGGACCAGGATGTTGAGGAGCAACGCGACAAGAGCCGCCTCGCCATAGGCGCCGGCGGACGCGAATATCGCCTGTCGAAACCAGCCGCGCGCACGCGGCACGGTCATTGGTTCCGAATACGGCGGCGGCGCCGAATCCGGTCCCTCTTCCACCGCCATCTTTCCTCCGGGTTGCAACGTACCGTGCGATTTCCGGACCATAAGGGGATTCGCTCGTGATGGCGATAAGGCGTCCGGACGTTTTGCGACGCTGCCGCAGCTTGACTATGGTGGCACCGGAAACGAAACCAATGTCGAGTAAGACCATGCCGGACAACCGATACGACCTGATCATCGAAGGAGGAACGCTTATCGACGGCAGCGGTGCGCCGGGATCGACGGCAGATATCGGCGTTTCGGGCGACCGTATCGCCGCGATCGGCGATTTGGCACAGGAGTCGGCGGAGGCGCGGATCGATGCCGCGGGCCGGATCGTCGCGCCGGGGTTTATAGACGTTCACACGCATGACGACCACGCACTGCTGGCAAAACCAGACATGGCCTACAAGGCGAGCCAAGGGGTCGCGACGGTCGTGGCGGGGAATTGCGGCCTCAGTCTGGCACCCTTGCGATCCCTCGGCGAGCGTCCGCCGCCGCCGATGGATCTGCTGGGCGACGGTTACCGGTTTCCCACGATGGCGGGATTCTTCGAGGCTCTCGACGAAACGCCGCCGGCGCTCAATGCAGCGCTATTGTGCGGGCACACGACGTTGCGAGTCGGCGCAATGGACGATTTGCAGCGCGGCGCGACCGGCCACGAAATCGGCGCGATGCGCGACAATCTCGCCGAGGCGCTCGAAGCCGGCGCGATCGGCATGTCGACCGGGCTCTACTATCCGCCGGCGAACGCGGCACCGACGGATGAAGTCATCCGGCTGGCCGAGCTGCTTGGGCCGGAAGGTGCGCTCTACACTACACATCTGCGCGACGAAGGCGCTCACCTTCAGGACGCCATGCGGGAAGCCTTCGAGATCGGTCGTGCCTCCGGCGCCAAGGTGGTCCTGTCGCACCATAAATCCGCCGGCGCTTCGAATTTCGGCGGCACGGTCGAGTCCCTCGCCCTGGTCGAGAAGGCGCGCCGGGAACAGGACGTTACGCTTGACGTCTATCCCTATGATGCGGCCTCGACTGTGTTGAGCGTCGATCGGGTGGCTGAATCGCGGCGCGTGATCGTAACCTGGTCCGAAGCGCGGCCGGACGTCGCCGGACGAGACCTGGACGATATCGCGCAAGAGATGGGTTGCAGCGCCGAAGAGGCCGCGGAAGCCCTGCAGCCGGCCGGCGCGATCTATTTCCTGATGGATGAAGCGGATGTCCAGCGGGTGCTGCAATACCCGCACGCGATGGTTGCCTCTGACGGGTTGCCGCATGATATTTTTCCGCACCCGCGGCTCTGGGGCACCTTCCCCCGAGTCCTGGGTCATTACAGCCGGGAACTCGGGCTGCTTACCCTGGAGGACGCGGTCTACCGGATGAGCGGTCTTCCCGCGGCGGAATTCGGGCTGACCGGCCGCGGCGTCATCGCCGAGGGAAACTACGCCGACATCGTCATATTCGATGCCGCTACGGTGATCGACAGAGCCGATTTCAGCCATCCTACCGAGCCCGCAGCTGGAATCGAGGCAGTCTTCGTCAATGGTACGCAGGTCTGGCGCGACGGCGCGCCCACCGGCGAACGCCCCGGCAAGGCCCTGCGACGGCAGGACTTGCAGGCAGCCGCCAAAGCTTAGGGTTTATACGAGTTCCACCAGATAGTGATGCATGCCGGTCTCGCAGAGGCTGAGCCGCCACTCCGCCGGCGTGCCATCCAGCGCGAAGGCCGTCCGGTCGATTTCCAGTAGGGGAGTGCCTTCGTCGATGGCGAGCAGCGCCGCCGAATCGGAATCTGCCAATGTTGCCCGCAACCGTTCCTCCGCGCGGGCCACCGTGACCTCGTACCGGCGTTCGTAGAGTTCGTAGAGGGTGTTCGGCAAATCGCTATCACGGCCGATATCGGGGAAAAGCGCTTCGGAAACGGTAATCGTCTCGACGATCGCCGGCGCGCCGCCCAGTTCCCGGACGCGACGAATGCGCGCCACCGGATCGCCGCGCAGCAGGGCCAGCCGGCCCGCTTCCGCGGCCGTCGCCTTGCCGTAACGGCAGGACAGCACGTGGCTCTCCGGCAATTGCCGTTCAGCGCCCTCGCCGACCATGTGAAAGAAGTGAAACAGCGCGCGGTCGGTATCATGTTCGGCCACGAAGGTGCCGCGCCCCTGGCGGCGAACGACCAAATTTTCCGCGGCCAAGGTGTCGAGCGCCTTTCGCACCGTACCTTGGCTGACACCGAATTCGACACCGAGTTGCGTTTCGCTCGGCAGCATCGTTCCGGGCCGCCACACGCCGTCGATCACGCGGCGCAAGATAAGCGCTTTCACCTGTTCGTAGAGCGGTTGTCGCGACAGGCTCGCCTGCCGTTCGACTACGGTATTTTTGTCGGGAAAATCGTTCACGGTCGGTCCGTTGACAGGGGGACAACTCTTATGTCTTATATAAGACATAGCAGTATTTGGAATCCAGGCCAAGCTGTCCTTCAACAATGGCAGCAGTGAACCGAAAGGCACAGGAGGAACGATGAGCGCCCCCCATTTCGTTGTGCACGATAAAACAGACTCCGTCGGAGTCGTCGTCGTCGAAACCGTCGAAGCCAACACGGAAATGACCGGTTGGGTCATGGAAACCGACGAGACGATCACGATCACCGCATTGGATGCAATTCCCATCGGCCATAAGGTCGCACTGTCCGATATCTCCGAGGGCGACACGATCCTGAAGTATGGTCACAGTATCGGTAAAACTGTCTCGCCGATCGGCAAGGGCAATCACGTCCATACCCATAACCTCAAAACGACGAAGTGGTAGGCAAGATGGCACCTCCGAAAACATTCACCGGCTATCGCCGCGACAACGGCCGGGTCGGCATCCGCAACCACGTCGTAATCCTGCCGCTCGACGACCTGTCGAATGCCGCGTGCGAGAAGATCGCCAACAACGTCAAGGGCACCATCGCCCTGCCGCACCATTACGGCCGCCTGCAATTCGGCGCCGACCTAGACCTGCATTTCCGCACCCTCATTGGCACCGGTTGCAATCCGAATGTCGCCGCGGTCGTCGTCGTGGGCATCGAAATGGGCTGGACCGGCCGCATCGTCGACGGCATCGCCAAGACCGGCAAGCCGGTGGAAGGCTTCGCGTTGGAGCGCAACGGCGAGCACAAGGTCGTCATGGAAGGCAGCCGCATCGCGCAGGAATTCGTGCAGAATGCCAGCGAGAAGCAGCGCGAGGAATGCCCGATCGAAGATCTCTGGGTCTCCGTCAAGTGCGGCGAGTCGGACACGACATCGGGCCTGGGCTCCAACCCCACGGTCGGTAACTTCATCGACAAGATGGACCCGCTGGGCATCACCAGCTGTTTCGGCGAAACGTCGGAGATCACCGGCGCCGAAGACGTCTGTAAAGAGCGCGGCGTATCCCCCGAGATTGGCCAGAAATTCTTCGACACCTGGCAGGCCTATATGGACGAGGTTATCGAGCCGAATAAGACATCCGATCTGTCCGACAGCCAGCCGACAAAGGGCAACATCGAGGGTGGCCTGACGACGATCGAGGAGAAGGCCTTCGGCAATCTCGAAAAGATCGGCAAGAAGACCAGCTATATCGATGTGCTGGAACCGGCCGAGGCGCCGAGCAAGGGCGCGGGCCTGTACTTCATGGACACATCGTCGGCGGCGGCGGAATGCGTGACCTTGCAGGCCGCGGCGGGCTTCGCCGTCCATCTTTTCCCGACCGGACAGGGCAACGTCATCGGCAATCCGATCGAACCGGTGATCAAGCTGACCGCCAACCCGCGGACGGCGCGCGAGATGGGCGAGCATGTCGATCTGGACGTTTCCGGCATCCTGCGCCGCGAAATGAACTTCGACGAAGCCGGCGACCGGTTGATCGATATCACGATGCGCACCTGCAACGGCCGCTTAACGGCGGCGGAAGCGCTTGGCCATCGTGAATTTGTGATGACGAAGCTTTATCGGAGCGCGTAAACTGCGTGTTCCTTAAGGCTCTCTCGAAACGGAGTAAGAGAGACGCGCGTCCAACCGGCCCCTATCGTGTTTGGGTTTATCGCAATCCTCGGCGCCGCCCTCGCAGGCGCGCCGAGCAGCGCGGACGGGTGGCCACGGCAACCGATCGATTATATCATCCCCTTCGGCTATGGCGGCGAGTCGGGCATCGCGGCGCGCCTGCAGCAGCCGGTATTCAAGCGGCTGACGGGACACGACCTTGTCATCGCCCACAAACCCGGCGGCGGCGGCGCCGTCGTCTGGTCGGCAATGAACGGCATGAAGGGCGACGGCAATACGATCGTCGGCATCAATCTGCCGCACATCATCATCCAGCCCGCCCGCGGCGCCCGATACAAGACCGAAGAGATCGCCGCGGTGTACCTATTTCACTACACCCCCAACGCGCTGATCGTTGCCGACAACTCACCCTACGAAACGCTCGCCGATTTGATAAAGGACGCGAAGGAGCGGCCGCGTCAGGTGCTGTTCTCCGGTTCCGGCAAGGGCACCGCGAATCACCTGGCCCAACTTCGCTTCGACAAGGTCCTCGGGATCGAAACCGATTACCGGGCGTTCAAAGGCACCGGCGAATCCATCGCAGCCTTGCTGTCGGGCACCGTCGACGCGGCGTGGGGATACACGACCGTGGCGATGAAACATAAAGACGATGTCAGGATATTGGGCGTCGCGATGGAAAACCGCCACCCGAATATTCCCGATGCACCGACCTTCCGCGAGTTGGATGTCAATATGGTCGACGGCGCCTTTCGCGGCATCGCGACGCCGAGCGGCACCCCGGAGGCGGTCCGCCGCCGGATATCCGACCTGTTCGCCAAGCTCAACCGGGACCCTGAATTCGTCGCCCGCAAACAGGCGCTTGGCTTCGTACCGGTGAATATCCCGTATGTGGATGTACCAGCGTTCCTGGAGCAACGAACCGAGGAATACCGCGACCTCGCTCGCCGCGCCGGGCTTATTGAGTAGCGCCCACGCCGCGCACGCGGTATCGATTAATTCGACCTCCCGAAAGGCGCGGCCATGAAGATTATCGACATCCTCGAACCGAAATCACCGACGGAATCTTGATGGCCGAAATCATCATCACCGAATTCATGGATCAAACGGCCGTCGACGATCTTGCCGCCGACTTCGAAGTCGTTTACGACCCGGACTTGGTCGATCAGCCGGACAGACTTCACGACTTGATAGACGCTGCGCGGGCGTTGATCGTCCGCAACCGGACCCAGGTGCGCGGTGCGCTGCTCGACGCGGCGGTGGCGCTAAAGGTCGTCGGACGGCTAGGAGTCGGGCTCGACAATATCGACATGGACGCCTGCCGGGCGCGCGATATCGCCGTCTGTCCCGCGACGGGCGCGAACAACGTGTCGGTCGCGGAATACGTCGTGACGACCCTGCTGACACTCTTGCGTGGACCGGCCTACGGCGTCTCCCAAGCCGTGTTGGCTGGGGACTGGCCCCGTACCGATGCGATCGGACGCGAGGGCAGCGGAAAGACGCTCGGCCTCATCGGGTTCGGCGCGATCGGACGCGACGTCGCCGGCCGCGCCGCGCCGCTGGGCATGAAAATCGTCGCCCACGACCCGCTTCTGGCAGCAGACGATCCAGCCTGGAAGGATGCAACCTCCATGACCATGGACGAATTGGTCGCGAACGCAGACGTGATCAGCCTTCACGTCCCGCTAACCGATCAAACCCGCCATCTCATCGACGCCGATGCGATCGCCCGCATGAAACCGGATGCGATCCTGGTCAACGCGGCGCGCGGCGGGGTTGTCGACGAGAAAGCGCTGGCGGTTGCTTTGAAGGGCGGCAAACTGGGAGGCGCGGCGCTGGATGTATTCGAAACCGAACCGGTCACCGCGCAAAGCGGCGCCCACATGGCGGATGTCCCCAATCTCATCCTGACGCCGCACATTGCCGGACTGACTGACGAAGCCAATCTGCGCACCAGCGACCTGACGGCCGCGAATGTGCGCAGCGTCTTGGAGGGCGGCTAATGACCACGCAAAAACTGACCCTTGCCGATTTGGAGGCGCTTGTGATTCGGGCCCTGACGGCCAACAACACAAGCGCGCGAAACGCCGCGCAGGTCGCCGCCGCCATCGTGACCGCGGAAGCCGACGGATTGAAAGGCCACGGCGCATCTCGGGTACCTTTCTACGCGGCGCAGGCCAAAAGCGGCAAGGTCGATGGACATGCTGTTCCCGAATGCCACGAAGTGGGTAGTGCCGCACGGCGTATCGACGCCAAACAGGGGTTCTCCTACCCAGCGATGAACCTTGCGGTCGAACAGCTCACCACACTGGTCAAGGACACCGGGATCGCCGCCGCCGCGATCGGCAATTCCCATCATGCCGGTGCGGCGGGACAACCGGTCGAGCGGTTGGCGCGCACTGGGCTGGTCGGGCTTTTCTTCGCGAATTCGCCGGAAGCCATCGCGCCCTGGGGCGGCAGCAAGGCGCTGTTCGGAACCGACCCCATCGCCTTCGCCGCACCGCGCCGCAACGACGCCCCCCTGGTCATAGACATGTCCCTGTCGCAGGTCGCGCGCGGCAAGATCATGGTCGCCGCCCAGCAGGACGACCCCATTCCGGAAGGCTGGGCGCTGGATGCCGACGGCAATTCGACAACCGACGCCAAGGCCGCCATGGCCGGCACCATGCTGCCCCTGGGCGACGCCAAGGGCGCGCAACTGGTCCTGATGGTCGAGTTGTTCGCCGCCGCCATGACGGGCTCCCTGTTCGGCTACGAGTCCAGCTCCTTTTTCGAAGCCGAAGGCCCCGCGCCGCGGACCGGGCAGTTCCTGATCGCGCTCGATCCGGATCGCTTTTCCGGCGGCGCTTTCGCCGACCGATTGGAAACGCTCGTCGGCGCGATCCTGGCGCAGGACGGCACCCGCATTCCCGGTGTCCGGCGGTTCGCCCTGCGGGCGGAAGCGGAACGCGACGGCGTTACCTTACCCACAGCGCTCTACGATGAAATCGCCGCATTGGCGGGCTGACCGATGAGCGACAGGCGGGCACTGCTCGCGAACGCCGCCGCGCGGGCCGCCGCGTATCTCGAGTCTCTCGACACAAGGCCTGTCTTCCCGCCACCGGAAGATGTCGAATCGTTAAGGCAAGCGATGCAGGGCGCGTTACCGAAGCTACCGACGCCGCCGGAAGACGTATTGGCGCTGCTCGACGAAACGGCGGGGCCGGCCACGGTCGCCAGCGCCGGAGGCCGCTATTTCGGTTTCGTCACCGGCGCGGCGCTACCCGCCACGGTCGCCGCGAACTGGCTGGCGACGGCCTGGGACCAGAACAGTTTCAATTCCGTCAGCTCGCCCGCGATCACGCTCATTGAGGCCACGGCGCTGCGTTGGGTCAAGGAGGCCCTCGACCTGCCCGCAACAGCGGAAGGCACCTTCGTGACCGGCGCGACGATGGCGAATTTCACCTGCCTTGCCGCCGCCCGTCAGCGCGTCCTCAAGGACGCTGGTTGGGACGTCGACGGCAACGGGCTGTTCGGCGCGCCCGAGATCGATGTGATCGTCGGCGAAGAGGTTCACGCGACGATTTTCAAGGTGCTTTCGTTGCTGGGCCTCGGCCGCGACCGGGTGATCCGCGTTCCTTCCGACGACCAGGGCCGTATGCGCGCCGATGCGCTCCCAACCATCGATGGACCGACAATCGTCTGCATTCAGGCTGGCAACGTTAATTCAGGGGGGTTCGACCCCGCACCGGAAATCATCGCGGCGGCGCACAAAGCCGGGGCCTGGGTCCATGTAGACGGCGCGTTCGGCCTGTGGGCCCGCGCCTCGAAACGATTGGCGCCGCTTGCCGCCGGGCTGGAGAAGGCCGATTCCTGGGCGACGGACGCGCATAAATGGCTCAACGTCCCCTACGATTGCGGCGTGGCTCTCGTGCGTGAGCCCGACGATCTGCGGCGCGCCATGTCGATCAGCGGCGCCTACTTGCTGGCGTCGGAACAGCGGGACCAGATCGACTACTCGCCGGACAGCTCCCGCCGTGCCCGTGCGGTCGACGTCTGGGCCGCGTTGAAATCCTTGGGCCAAGCGGGCTTGGCCGAACTCATCGAGCGTAATTGCCGGCAGGCGTCGCAACTCGCGGACGGCCTGCGCCGCAACAATATTGAAATTCTGAACGACGTCGTACTCAACCAGATCGTCGCCGCCTTCGGTGATGCGGACAGAACCGGAAAGGTGATCGCGGCGGTTCAAGCGTCGGGAACCTGCTGGGCCGGCGCCACGAACTGGCAAGACCGGGCAGCGATGCGAATTAGCGTCAGTTCCTGGGCGACGACGGACGCGGATATCGAACACTCGCTCGACGCCATCCTGCAAGCCCATCGGGACGCCTGATCGCTTTTGCGCACGGGCGCTTCCCAACCAGGCGCAACGTCCAATACAGGTTGGAACACTGAAAACTTAGCGGTGGGCCGCGTCTCCTTCCGCGTAATTTAGTCCGCCAATCCCACAGGAGCCGACATCGCGCGCCGTACGTCGCGACAGCTGCTTATGACCCAACTCGGAAGTTCCACATACCGACACTATTCCGGCACGCCCGCCTTCCGCAGGCTATCGAGCAAGCCCTCTAAATAGGTTTCATTCGCGCCGGCGAAATTATCTCGGTGGGAGCTGATCGAAAACGCCGGTTGGCGCTCCGTAGCTTTCTCGGCAGCCGCCCGCGCCTCAATAATTTGCCCCGCTTCCGCTAACGACGCGCTGAGATGCATATAGGGCATGTAGCCGACGTTGGGAAATTGACAGGCCTGCCGGCCAACAGCTACGGCCTCATCGTAACGACCAAGAATGCGTAGCGCCGAACCTTTGAGCATGAGCGCTGCCCAGCGCAAGGGATCGCGCGGGTTGAGCCGCAGCGCGGCGTCGAAATGCGGCAGGGCTTTCTCCGGTACGCTGGCGCAAGTCAGGTATACGAAGCCGAGGCCATAATGACCCCAGGCGAAGTTAGGATTGATCGCTATCGCGGTCTCCGCTTCACCAATCGCCATTTCAATCTCACCAGCCAAAGCAAGCAACCGCCCCAAGACGAAATGCGCCAACGGTTCGTTGGCATCAAGCGAAACCGCTGTTTCCGCGGCTACCCGCGCTGATGCCATCCCTTCTTGCCTATCCTCCGCATAGCCCAACATCAATGAGGTAAACAACGCATAAGCAAGGTTGGCATAGGCCGCTGCAAAGCCCGGGTCACGTGCGGCCGCCTGCCGAAATAATCGTATGGCTTCGTCGTTATTGCTCTTATCCATGCTGTAGAAATGCGTCAGGCCGCGTTGAATAAGCTCCCAGGCATCAAGGCTTTCCGGCGGTTTACGTTGAGTGAGTTCACGCTCGCGAGCCTCCACCTCCGGCGCGACCGCGATAACGATCTGTTCGGTGATCCGATCCTGCAATTCGAAAACGTCATCCAGTGCGCCGTCAAAGCGATTGCCCCACAGATGGTTTCCGCTGGAGGCATCGATCAGCTGTGCGGTGATACGCACCCGATTGCCCGCCTTGCGGACACTACCTTCGACGACATACCGCACACCCAGTTCGCCAGCGACAGTGCGGATATCCGGCGAGGTTCCTTTATAGGAGAAACTCGAATTTCGAGCAGTAACGAACAGGGAACGGAAGCGCGAAAGTGCGGTGATCACGTCCTCGGCGATGCCATCGGCGAAATGCTCTTGCCCCGTGTCATCCGACATGTTGTCGAACGGCAGCACGGCAATGGATGGCTTGTTGGGCAGCGAGAGCGGCTCATCCTTCTTTGCCAAAACGCTCGCCTGCACCTCAGTCTCAGCGATCCACTGCCAAACACGAACAGGGCGGTCGATGTTCTTAACCTCTTGCTCACCCAAATCTTCGAATGCGAAGTCTGTGCGGTCTCGCACTTGCTCATGAACACTGCCCGAAATGCAAATTCCACCGGGCTCCGCCATTCCTTCAAGCCGAGCCGCGACGTTCACGCCATCACCATGGATGTCGTCGCCGTCGATCACCACGTCGCCCAGGTTGATGCCGACGCGGAATTCGATCCGCCTGTCCTCCGGTAAACTGGAGTTGTGTTCGGCTACCGCCATTTGTGTCTCCACAGCGCCTCGCACGGCGTCCACAACACTTGGGAACTCCGCCAACATACCGTCGCCCATCAACTTGACGATCCGCCCGTGATGCTCGTCGAGCTTCGGATCGACGAGGTCCGCACGCAACGCTTTGAGGGTCGTAATCGTGCCCTCTTCGTCGGCCCGGATCAGCCGCGAATATCCGACCACATCGGCCGACATAATGGCGGCGAGACGGCGTTCCATCAGTATCCTCCCTGCCAGGGAGCTTAGCGGCGATCACCAGGGAAATCTATCTGCGCCGTTGACAGGGTCTCACTTCCGCTTATGGCTGAGTCTGTTGAAGAAGTCGGATTTAGGTCGGCATATCGCTCGTTTTCAACGCCATGAGCGGATGTTTTCCTCCGCCGCCGGCCATGCCGGGCCGGGTTTTGTATCTTTAGTCTGTTTATACCTGTGTTTGCTTCATCAGTTCAGGCGGTAGTCGGTATCGGGGGCGGTATTGCGACGCGCGCGACCAGGCGTTTGAGATTTTGGACGGTGGCGGCAAGCAGAAACTCATCATGTGCGCCCGTGAGACCGCGTAATCGGAGCCTGGTTAGGCCGAGAACATTTTTGACTTCGCCAAAGAGCGTTTCGATTTTCTTTCGCTCCACGGCGGACTGGCGATAGGGCTCGGTGCCGGCCAGAGAACCGGCAATGTCGCGGGCCTCCTGATTGACATCACGGTCGATCCGGCGTTCCCGGCCCGTGGTGCATTCGGGCTTGAGCGGGCATTGGCCGCAGTCGCTGCGCTTGGCGATGTATTTGAGCGTGGTTCCGCCATGAGGTGTTCCCGACGTCTTCAATTCCTTACCGTTCGGACAAACGTAGAGGTTCCGCTCTGCGTCATAGGCGAAGTCGGCCCGGGGGAACTTGCCGTCCGCGGCGACCTCGCTTTGATCTTTCACCGGTTTTACGCCCGCTTATCCCGCAGGTTCAGACGTGACCGACGGTGCCCGCCGACGGAGAAAAATGACCCATGTCGGAAGTCAGCCAGCGAAGATGACCATGCAGACACGCCTTCTGTTTGGTAGGCTTCCTACCGGGGGTAATCATGGTACAGGGTCTTCGAGATTGGCTCGCGTCACTTGAACTTGAACATTTGGCAACGGTGTTCGAGGAAAATCAGGTTGATCTTCGTGACTTACCTCTGCTTTCGGATGACGACCTAAAAGAGCTCGGGTTGGCGCTAGGACCGCGCCGTCGTCTTTTGAAAGCCATCAGCGATTTGCCGTCTTCCGATGATGTCATGGACGCCGATGCAGAGAGCCGGGCCGATATGCCGGCGAGCGACGCAGAACGCCGTCAGCTTACCGTGATGTTCTGCGACCTCGTCGGTTCGACACAACTATCGCAGGAACTGGATCCGGAAGATTTACGCGAAGTGATGCGCCGGTACCAAGATGCTGTTTCAGGCGCAGTGGCACGCTATGGAGGACATGTCGCAAAGTTTCTCGGCGACGGTGTCCTGGCCTATTTCGGTTGGCCGCAGGCCTATGAGGATCAGGCGGAACGCGCCGTTCGCACGGGCCTGGATGCCGTCGCGGCCGTTCAAACGGTGCGCCTTGGCGAAAGGATACTGCGCGCGCGTATCGGCATCGCTACTGGCCAGGTGGTCGTCGGCGATCTGGTCGGCACGGCGGCAACCGATGCGCAGGCGATCACCGGCGAGACACCCAACCTTGCCGCGCGCCTGCAGGGGATCGCGGACGCCGGGCAGGTCGTCATCGGGGTAGCGACCCGCCTTCTCGTCGGCAAGACCTTCGAACTCGACGCTTTGGGTCGACATGAACTGAAGGGGTTTTCCAGTACCGTTCCCGCCTGGGCCGTCACGGGCGAAAGCGCGGTTGAGAGCCGCTTCGAAGCATCGCATGCGGGCGCCCTGGCCCGTTTGGTCGGGCGCGAACACGAACTCGGCCTCCTGCTGGCGCGTTGGGAATTGGCGAAGAACGGCGAGAGCCAGGTCATGCTGCTTTCCGGCGAAGCGGGCATCGGGAAATCCCGCATGCTGCGGGGCCTGCGCGACGCAATCGAGGGCGAACGCCATTTTCATTTGCGCTACCAATGCACCCCCCATCACACAAACAGCGCGTTCTACCCGATCATCCAGCGCCTGGAGCGCGCTGCGGGCTTTTTGGCCGAGGACGCAGGCGAGACGAGGCTCGACAAGCTCGAAGCCCTACTGAAGCCGACGGCGGACGATGTGCAGTCGGTGGCCCCGCTCTTCGCCGCCTTGCTGTCACTGCCGGGCGAGGACCGCTACGGCCCCCTCGATCTCACGCCGCAGCACCTCCGCGACCGCACCGTCGTGGCCTTGATCGAGCAAATCCTCGCGCTGAGCCGGCAACGACCCGTGCTGTTCGCGTTCGAGGATGCGCACTGGATCGACCCCTCGACTGAGGTGCTAATCGGGGAAATCATGTCGCGGATGGCCGATGCGGCGGTGTTCATGCTGATTACCCACCGCCCGGAGTACATGCCGCCCTGGACCCGCCATTCGCACGAGACGTCGATGACGCTGAGCCGACTCAGCCGCAGCCAAGGGGCCGAGATTGTGGCCGACATTGGCGGTGGCGACCTGTCGCAATCGATGATCGACAGGATTATTGCCCGCGCCGACGGCATTCCGCTTTATGTCGAGGAGCTGGCCAAATCCGTCGCCGAGTCGGAAAAAGATGATCAAAATCTCGACGAACATATACCGGAGACGCTGCAAGCCTCCCTGATAGCCCGCCTCGACCGGCTCGGCGACGCCAAGAAAATCGCACAAGTCGGGGCGGTCATTGGGCGGGAGTTCGCCTATTCCCTACTTGCGAATGTTGTGCAGACACCAGCGGTCGAGCTCGAAGAGTTACTAAGCAATCTGGTGCGGTCGGAATTGGTGTTTCAACGTGGGAGTCCGCCGGAAGCTGTTTATATATTCAAGCACGCATTGGTACAGGATTCCGCTTATGACAGTCTGCTCAGGAGCGCACGTCAGCGCATTCATGGCGAAGTTGCCCATACCCTTCGACGCGCTTTCCAAAGCGTCGCAGATTCCGAGCCCGAACTACTCGCACATCATTTTGCGGTGGCTGGCGACGTAGAGACCGCCATTGATTTCTATATCAAGGCAGGTCAAGCCGCCGCCGCGACCTGTGCCTATTCGGAAGCCGAGACGCATTTGAAAAAGGGCTTGGCCATGACGCCGACACTGGCTGGTCCCGGTGCGATGGAAAAGGAATTGACGCTGCAGACCTCACTCGGTCCAATCGTTATGGCGACAAAGGGCTACGCTTCGAAGGAAGCGCAGGAAGCCTATCAGCGGGCCGACGAACTCTGTCAAATCATTGATGACCCGCACCGCCAGTTCCAGGTGCTGATCGGCCTTCGCTACATTTTCGGTGTCGGCGGCGCTTACCAGGGCGCGCTCGATGCGGGAAATAGGGCTGTCGATCTTGCCGAGCAATTGGGAGGCCCCATCCACGTTGCGCAAGCGCATAGCTCCTTGGCACACACATTATGTTGCATAGGCGACTACAGTGGCGCGAAAGAGCATATCGATAGAGCCCTCGACGCATATGAACCAGCGCAACATGCGGACCATGTAAAGCTCAGCGGTCTCGACCCGGGTATATTTGGCTTGGGTACAGCCGCTTGGGTCTATTGGTTTCTGGGCTATCCCGATCAAGCACTTTGCTTTGCCGAGAAAGGCATCGCGATAGCATCCGATTTTGATAATCCGCAAAGCCGGGAACAGGCATTTCGCGCCTGCGCGATTACGCAACTGCTTAGGCGCGAGCATGACGCTGCACTCAAAAACGCCGAGGCGGCAAATTCAATCTCTCAAGAGAACGGTTTGAGGCAGCCAGAAGCTATGGTCCAAGTGCCACGCGGATGGGCACTAACCATGGGTGGCGACGGTGATCAGGCGATAGAGCGAATACGACGCGGCTTAAAAGACATCCTCGCCACAGGCGCTAAGGCTCAGTGGACTTACTTTATTGGCACCTTGGCACAATGCTGCCTGCACGATGATAGATTGGAAGAGGGCCTGTTGGTCGTCGATGAGGCCATTTCAAACATTCTGGACCGCGATGATCGCATCTGGGAAGCGGAGATTTATAGGCTCAAAGGTGAGTTTCTGCACAAACGTGGCGATGCCGCGGCAGAAATAGAGCTGTACTTTCAGAAAGCGTTAGACGCGGCGAGGACCCAATCCGCCAAATCCTGGGAACTTCGCGCCGCCACCAGCCTGGCGCGCCTATGGCAAGGCCAGGAAAAAAACAAAGAGGCCAGAGATCTCCTGCAGCCCGTTTATGACTGGTTCACCGAAGGATTCGACACACCGGACCTGATCGACGCAAAGGCGCTGTCGGACGAGCTTTCATAAATCGAGAACCCACTATTATGTTGCAGTGCAAGAGTCTGTTCGTGGCTAAAAATCCCCGTCGCTGTCATGGCCGACGGACGTCTGCTATTCCCTCAGCTTGAGACATTCGGCCGGCGCCACCAATTGCAGGGCCGGGCGGCGATGCGGATCAGCGTCAGCGCCTGGGCGACGTCGGACGCGGATATAGAACGATCGCTGGACGCCATCCTGCAGGCCCATAGCGACGCCTGAAGGCCCCTTGCGCCCTTCCCCGCCTTGGCTAGAGCGGATCAAGTTTGATCGAACCCATTTTGTGGGTTCGATCATATTTGTGAATCCGCTCTATCTTCAATAGTTGTAGAGCAGATTCACGCGATTGTTGGATCACCGGAGGTGATTCCAACCAATCCCGATCTGCTCTAGGATGCGGACATGGCACCAGACAGCACGAGTTCAGCCGAAAGTCCCGGCGAGGCGCGGGACAAGGGATCGCAGATTCAGCGCGCGTTCGCGCTTCTGGATATCGTCGTCGCCGAGAACCGGCCGATTACCTTGGCTGCGATGGCGGAACGGCTCGAACTGCCGAAACCAACCGTGCACCGAATCGCCGGACGACTCGAAGCGGAAGGCTTTCTGATCCGCGAGCCGGGCGGCCGATCCTACGGTATCGGCCCGCGGCTCAACGCGCTCGCGGCGGATACCCTGACAGCCTCGGCGCAACGCGCGCCACGTCACGCCGTACTCGAATGGCTCGCCAGGGAAACCGGCGAGACCTGCAATCTCGGCGTCCTCGATGGCAACTCGGTCGTCTATCTGGACCGCGTGGAAAGCACCTGGCCGCTCCGAATGCATTTCTCGGTCGGCAGCAAGGTGCCCTTGCATGCGGTGGCGATGGGCAAGCTGTTCATGAGCCGGATGCCGAAGCGCGCCCGCGAACGGCTCTACGCCGCGGCGGCGCTGGAACGTTTCACCGAACACACGATTACCGAGCCCGAAGCCATGGAGACCGAACTCGCCGCGATCCGCCGCGAGGACATGGCCACGAACAATCAAGAATACATGGTCGGCCTGGTCGGCCTCGCCGTGCCGGTCGCCGAGGCGCCGGGATCGCGCCAGTTGCGCGCGGCGCTGGCGATCCACGCCCCGATCCCGCGCATGACCGTCGAGGATTGCCGCCGCCATCTGCCCGCCATGCGCGACGCGGCGGCGCGGCTGAGCGAGGCGCTGTTCGACGAGGGCGATGAATGCTGAGCTCGAGGCCGTTCGAGTGCCCACCGGCTTTGCTGGCAATGGCGCGGGAGAAGCCCGCCGTCGTCACCGCCGTCGCCAATGCCGGTTCGGCGCTCGCACTGGAGAGCGCCCGGCTGGCGGCCGAGGCTGGACTGATCGTCCCCCTCCTGGTCGGCAACGAGACGGCTATCGCGAGGGCCGCCGACGAGATTGCATGGGATATCGGTGACCTGGAAATCCTTCACGCGGGAGACGAGGACCAGGCGGCGCTGAAGGCGGCTAAGCTCGCCGGCGACGGCGCGGCCGGCGCCTTGATGAAAGGCCACGTCCACACGGACGCCTTCATGATGGCGATCCTGAACAGGGAGTCGGGGCTGCGCACCGGACGGCGGCTGACGCACGTCTTCCATATGACCGTGCCGGACAGCGAAAAGGCCCTGCTGATCACGGATGCGGCGGTCAATATCGCGCCCGACCTGGAAACAAAATTCGAGGCGATCCGCAACGCCGTGGCGCTGGCGCGGGCGCTCGGCGTCGACGAGCCGCGCGTCGCGATTCTGTCCGGCAGCGAGGAACCGACCGAACGCATGCCGTCGAGCATGGACGCGGCGGCCCTGGCGGAACGCGCGGCAACCGAGCTCGAAGACGCGTTGGTACATGGCCCCCTGGCCTTCGACAACGCGGTCTCGCCGGAAGCGGCCCGGATCAAGGGCATCGATCATCCGGTCGCGGGAAACGCCGACATCCTGCTGGCGCCCAACATCGAGACCGGCAACGCGCTTTTCAAGATGATGGTCTATTTCATGAGCGCTTGCGCCGCCGGCATCGTTCTCGGCGCGAAGGTGCCGGCGATCCTCACCAGCCGCGCCGACCCGCCGGAAGCACGCCTCGCCTCCGCCGCCATCGCGGCGATCCTTGCGGATACGGGATAGCCGTCGGCGCCCCTGCAATACACGAACACACGGGTCATCGCCGCCGGTCAATTCCGGTTATGAATTCAGATCCTAGTGATTGAACTTTTTGATCTCACCATTATTCAGACGCGTCATATAGCTTATCATTTCGCGCTTCACGATAGGGGCAAGGACATACAGACCAAGGATATTCGGCACACAAATCAAGAAGACCAGCGCGTCTGAAATATCCAAGATTGGTCCAAGCTGAACCATGCAGCCCAACGCCACAAAAGCGCAGAAAATCAGCTTGTAAATCATCTGACCCATCTGACCTTCACCAAAGAGATAAGTCCAACCCTTTAGCCCGTAGTAGGACCACGAAATCATCGTGGAGAATGCGAAAAGGAGCGCGCCAAACGCCAATGGCAGCGGGAACCAGCTAATCTGACGCTCAAACGCGGCAGAGGTCATTGCCACCCCCGTCGCCTCGCCTGCAAAGTTCGGGTCAGCAACCTGGCTCGTTCCGATCACAAGCGCTGTGATGGTACAGATCACGATTGTGTCGATGAAAGGCTCCAACAGAGAGACGTAGCCTTCGGTCACGGGTTCCGGTGTGCGGACCGCTGCATGCGCGATAGAGGCAGAACCGATACCGGCCTCGTTGGAGAAGACCGCGCGTTGGAAGCCAATAATCAAAGCGCCGATCGCGCCGCCCTGAACACCCTCACCGGTAAACGCACCAGCAAAGATATTTAAAATAGCCTGCGGGATCGATTCGAAGTTCATCGCAATTACGATCAGCGCAAATAGGCAATAAAATACCGCCATGAAAGGCACGATCTTTTCGGTTACCCGCGCAATTGACTTGATACCGCCGACGATCACGGCGAACACGACCGCAGCCAGCATCAAACCGACCAGCCAGCCCAGGCCGTCCAAGGCCCCGCCGGCAACGGTATTCAGCTGCACATAGGCCTGATTGGACTGGAACATATTGCCGATGCCCAAGGCCCCGATGAAGATACCGACGGCATAAAATGTACCCATAAAGCGGCCAAAGCCACCCATGCCGCGCTCTTCGAAACCCTTGCGCATGTAGTACATCGGTCCGCCCGAGACGGAGCCATCGGGATTCTCGTTTCGGTATTTCACGCCCAATGTACATTCGACGAACTTCGTGGACATGCCCAGAAAGCCCGCAACGATCAGCCAGAATGTCGCCCCCGCACCGCCGATGGTAACAGCAACCGCAACGCCACCGATATTGCCAATACCAACCGTGCCCGAAACCGCCGTTGCGAGTGCCTGAAAGTGCGATACCTCACCGGTGCTGTTCGGGTCGGCATAGTCGCCGCGCACCAGTTCCAACGCGTGTTTGAATCCTTGGATGTTCACAAAACGCATGTAGAAGGTAAAGAAAACCGCACCGACCACCAGCCAAAGCACGACCACGGGAAGTTGCGCCCCGAACAATGGGATTTTAAAGAAGACGAAACTGCCAACCGCTTTGGCAACAGGTGCGGTTGCCTCATTAATTGTTTCGTCAAAGCCAGCATGCGCGGGCAAAGCGAAGAAAAGGAAAGCGAAGATCGTTGAAATAATCTTAGGCATATTCTGTCCCCGAATTTTTTGCGCGCAATCGCGGTCTTCGCTCCTACGGAACGACAACGACTGGAACCGGTGAAGTCTGAATGAGGCTGCTCGCGACACTGCCAAACAAAAGGGTTTTGATTCCAGATTGTCCGCGTCGGCCGATGACGATCTGCGCCACGTCGTGCTTCGTCGCAAGACCGATCAACGTCTCCGCGGGCGGCCCGTGCACGACCACGGTGTCGTAGGGCAGGCCCGCCTCTTTCAAGCGCTCTGCGGCAGGATTCACGACCATTTCAGTCGCCTTTTCGATCTCCTGCTCGCGCCGCATGTGCCGTTCGGCGTTTTCTTCGGGTGTATTGAACGAATAGGGCGACCACTCGATGACAAAGGCAACGATCAGCTTTGCGCCGCCCAGCTTGGCCCTCTCCATCGCGTATTGCAGGGCCCGGTCACTTGCGGGGCTACCGTCAACTGCAAGCAGAACCAAGTTTGACATAGGGTTTCCTTTCCAAGTTCGGTCAAGGTAGTCCGTCCAAATTCCGCGAATTGCGTTCAGAAGATCGGAAGGTAGCCGTACGTATTGATCCTGATTTAGCCGCTTATGGAACTAACGATGCCTACCTCATCTTCAGTAAGCAACTCATTTCCAGCCAAACTATCGACGCAATAGTCCGCTTTGGGACCGTCAAAATCGTCGCCGGTTGTGCGGCGGCTCTACGCCCGCTGCCGCCCCGCCATCAGGTAGTCCATCGCCGCCGCGACGCCGCCGGTGCTGTGCGGCACGCCGGCCAATCCCAGCCCCATCTCCACCCCGCACAGGGTGCCGCTCAGCATCAGGTCGTTGAAATCGCCGAGATGGCCGATGCGAAAAACCTTGCCCGCGACCTTGCCGAGCCCGTTGCCGAGCGACATGTCGAAATTTTCCAGCACGACCTTGCGGAAACTGTCGGCATCGTTGCCTTCCGGCATCAGCACGGCGGTCAGGGCACTGGAATACTCGTCCTCGTTCCGGCACAGCACTTCAAGGCCCCAGGCGGTGACGGCGCGTCGCGTCGCCTCCGCATGCCGGTCATGCCGCGCGAAGACGTTGTCGAGGCCTTCTTCGTGCAGCAGGTCGATCGCCGCGCGCAGCCCGAACAACAGGTTGGTGCCCGGTGTGTAGGGGAAGACGCCGTTGGCGTTGGCCTGGATCATATCCTCCCAGTCCCAATAGGAACGCATCGATTTCGACGTCTTCGCCGCGACCCGTGCCTTGACGCTGACGGCGTTGAAACTGAGCCCCGGCGGCAGCATCAGCCCCTTCTGCGAGCCGCCGACGGTCACGTCGACGCCCCACTCGTCGTGCCGGTAGTCGATCGACCCCAGCGACGAGATGACGTCGACCATCAGCAGCGCCGGGTGGCCCGCCGCGTCGATCGCCGCGCGCACCGCCGGCACGTTCGAGGTGATACCCGTCGAGGTGTCGTTGTGCACGACGCAGACCGCCTTGATCTCGTGCGCCGAGTCTTTCTCCAAGGCTTCTTGGATGGCCGCCGCGTCGGCGCCGTGCCGCCAGTCGCCTTCGAGGAATTGCGGTTTCAGCCCGATCCGTTCGGAGAGGTTGCGCCACAGGGTGGAGAACTGGCCTGTTTCGTACATCAGCACCCGGTCGCCCGGCGACAGCGCATTGACCAGGGCGGCTTCCCAGGCGCCGGTGCCCGACGCGGTATAAATCACAACCGGCTGCGCGGTCTTGAAGATGGTGCGGACGTCCTGCAGGACGCCTTGTGCCATGCGCGCGAAATCGGGACCGCGATGATCGATCGTCGGGCTGTCGATCGCGCGCAGAATCCGATCCGGTACGTTCGTCGGGCCGGGAATCTGCAGGAAATGCCGTCCTCCGCGTCTCGCCATAACATCGCTCCCTTCGTCACGTTTTCTAAGTTTGGAATATTGCATACAATTTTTTAGCGCTGCAAGCCCGTTTTTCAGCGGCATCTAAACTAATATTGTATTTTGCATACAATTTGATAATATCGATTTACTGAACACATAATTGCGAGGAAACGCAAATGGCCCCCACAATCGGCGACTCGGCCCTCGCGGCGCGGCTGCGGCGCGAGACGGAAGGCCATGTGCTGTTCGACGCCTTCAGCCGCGGCCGCTACAGCACCGACGCCTCGCACTATCAGATCGAGCCGATCGGCGTCGTGGTGCCAAAGACGGCGCAGGACATCCACAGCGTCCTGCAAATCGCCGCCGATGAAGGCGTGCCCGTCCTGCCGCGCGGCGGCGGCACGTCGCAATGCGGCCAGACCGTCGGAGAGGCGCTGGTCGTCGACGTCAGCAAGCATTTCAACGACATAGTCGACCTCGACCCGGCGGCGCGTCGGGTCACCGTCGAGCCCGGCGTCGTCCTCGACCAACTGAATAGCGCGTTGTCGCCGCACGGCCTGACCTTTCCGGTCGACGTCTCGACCTCGAGCCGCGCCACGATCGGAGGCATGACCGCCAACAACAGCTGTGGCGCGCGCTCCATCGTGCACGGCACCATGCGCGACAACGTGGCGGAGATCGACGCGATCCTGGCCGACGGCACGGCGATGCATTTCGGCCCCCTGCCCGCCGACCTCGCGAGCCTGGACGAGCGCACCGCCCGGCTGGCGCGCGACCTGCTCGCCCTCGGCCACCGCGAGAAGGCGGAGATCGCCGCCCGCTTCCCCGACCTGATGCGCCGGGTCGGCGGCTACAACATCGACGCGCTGGTCGCCGAAGGCCGCAACGCGCCGGTCAATCTGGCCCACCTGCTGGTCGGCTCGGAAGGCACCCTCGCCTTCTCCACCGCCATCACCCTCGATCTCACGCCGGTGCCGACGCACAAGCTGCTGGGCATCTGCCACTTCCCCGATTTCTACGCGGCGATGGACTCGACCCAGCATATTGTCAAGCTGGGCCCGGCGGCGGTGGAACTGGCCGACAAGACGATGATCGACCTGGCCCGCGATATCCCGATCTTCCGCCAGACCATCGAACAGTTCATCCAGGGCGACCCGGCCGCCATCCTGCTGGTCGAGTTCGCCGGCGAGGACCGCGACGATTTGCTGCGCCGTCTGGCCCAGCTCGTCGAACTGATGGGCGATCTCGGCTTCCCCGACGGTATGGTCGAGGTGGTCGATCCATCCCAGCAAAAGGCGGTCTGGGAGGTCCGCAAGTCCGGCCTCAACATCATGATGTCCATGAAGGGCGACGGGAAACCGATCAGCTTCATAGAGGATTGCGCGGTGCGGCTGGAGGACCTCGCCGACTACACCGACCGGCTGACCAAGATCTTCCACGATCACGGCACCGAGGGCACCTGGTACGCGCACGCCTCGGTCGGCTGCCTGCATGTCCGCCCCGTGGTCAATCTGAAGCAGAAAGCCGGCGCCGAGACGATGCGCGACATTGCCGAGAAGGCCTTCGAGATCGTCCGCGAGTACAAGGGATCGCATTCCGGCGAGCATGGCGACGGACTGGTCCGCTCCGAATTCCACGAAGCCATGTTCGGCGGCCGCATGACCGGTAATTTCGCCGAAGTAAAGCAGCGCTTCGATCCCGACGGGCTGTTCAATCCGGGCAAGATCGTCGATCCGCCGAAGATGGACGACCGCAACCTGTTCCGCTTCAAACCGGGCTATGCGGTTCCGGAGATGGAAACCGCCTTCGACTGGTCGGCCTGGGGCGGTCTCGGTGGTGCGGTGGAGATGTGCAACAACAACGGCGCCTGCCGCAAGTTCGACGCCGCCGTCATGTGCCCCTCCTTCCGCGCGACCGGCGAGGAACAGCATTTGACCCGCGGCCGCGCCAACACACTGCGACTGGCGCTGTCCGGTCAGCTCGGCGACGGCGCGTTCACCTCGGACGCCATGTACGACACGATGAAGCTCTGCGTCGGCTGCAAGGGCTGCAAGCGCGAATGCCCGACCGGCGTCGACATGGCGAAGATGAAGACGGAGTTCCTGCACCACTACACGAAGGAACACGGCCTGACCCTGCATGATAGGCTGGTGTCCTACCTGCCACGCTACGCGCCATTTGCCGCCAAGATCGGCACACTGTTGAACCTGCGTGACAAATTTCCCGGCCTGGCGAAACTCAGCGAGTCGTCGCTGGGCTTCAGCGCCAAACGCTCGCTGCCGCGCTGGCGCAAGGATTCCTTCGAGACGGTCAATGACGCGGTCGGCCCAATCGACGGCACGCCTGTCGTCTTCCTGGCCGACACCTTCAACCGCTGGTTCGAGCCGGAGAACGCGCGCGCCGCGGTCAACGTGCTGATGGCGGCCGGCTACCGGGTCCACCTGCCCGCACCGCCCGCCGGTAAACGGCCCCTCTGCTGCGGCCGCACATTCCTTGCCTCCGGCTTGGTCGACGAGGCGCGCGCCGAAATCATCCGCACGATGGAAGCGCTCGCGGCCTTCATTGAGCAGGGCATGCCGGTGATCGGGCTCGAGCCGTCCTGCCTCTTCACCTTCCGTGACGAAGCGCAGGCGCTGTTGCCGGGACAGTCCACCGACCGGCTCGCCGATGCCGCCATGTTATTCGAGGAATTCCTGTCGCGCGAACAGGCCGCGAACCGTCTGTCCCTCGATCTGGACAAATCATCCTTCAAGAAAGCCTTGCTGCACGGTCATTGCCACCAGAAGGCATTCGCCGCGATGGGCGCGGTCGAAACCACGCTCCGGCTGATACCGGAACTCGAAGTCGAGACGGTGGAGTCGAGCTGCTGCGGCATGGCCGGTGCCTTCGGCTACCGCGCCGAAAACCATGAGATCTCGATGAAGATGGCCGAGGCGTCGCTGCTTCCCGCCGTGCGGGAAGCCGGACCCGACACCATCCTGGTCGCCGACGGACTGAGCTGCCGCCACCAGATCCTCGACGGCGCGGGCCGCGAAGCGGTCCATGTCGCGCGGGTTCTCGAATCCGCCCTGCCGGAGGCGCGGGTATGAACCAGACGATGGCCCCGATCGAACGGCATTCCCTGCACGACGCGGTGACGGGAAGGATTCGCGACATGATCGTCGAGGGCGCCTACCCGCCCGGCTCGCGCCTGCCGGAACGGGTGCTGTGCGAAACATTGGGTATCTCGCGCACACCGCTGCGCGAAGCACTCAAAGTGCTGGCGTCCGAAGGGCTGCTGGAGATCGCGCCGAACCGCGGCGCCCGCGTCGCCGGCCTGACCGTCAACGATGTGGACGAGCTGTTCCCCGTGATGGGCGCGCTGGAAGCGCTCGCAGGCGAGCTCGCCTGCGCCCGCATCACCGAGACGGAAATGGCCGAGATCCGCGCCCTGCACTACCAGATGGTGCTGCACCATGCACGCGGCGAACGTCCGGACTATTTCGACCTCAACCAGCAAATCCACGAGAAGATCCAGCACGCCGCGCGCAACCCGACCCTGACGGCGGCCTACAACAATTTGTCGGGCCGCATCCACCGCGCCCGCTACACCGCTAACATCTCGGCCGATCGCTGGGCCCAGGCCGTCGCCGAGCACGAGGAGATGCTGGAAGCCCTGGCAGACCGCGACGGCGCGCGGCTCGCCGAGATCCTGAAACGCCACCTGCACAACAAGTGCGAGACGGTGAAAGCGGCGCTGGCGGCGGTGAGATAGGTTCAAGCGTTTCAAAAAGCGAGCGGCTACTGCGCGTTGCAGTCACCTTTGCGATGCACACCCCCACCCTAGCCCTCCCCCATCGAGGGGGAGGGGATAATGTATTGCCACACCCTAGATGCTTCCTCCCCCTTGATGGGGAGGATTAAGGTGGTCCGAACCGGCGACATAGGTAACAGAGTAGACCGGAGACATGGGTAAC
>CAYLTU010000034.1:14336-28855 GCA_964386465.1 uncultured Rhodospirillaceae bacterium | reverse complement strand
TCCGCCAATCATCGCCGCGTTCCAGCGACGCTACCCCAATGTATTTCTTCGGATTCATGAAGGTTTCAGCGGCCAGTTGAGCGATTGGCTGTTTAGAGGCGCCGTGGATGTTGCGTGCATTCACGACCCGGCACCGATGCGTGGTGTCGTCGTAACGCCGCTGGTCAGCGAAGAAATCTTCCTTGTCGGCCGTGACCTTCCCCGAGACCGAGGTCAGGTTCGTATCGCTGATCTCGAAACGATTCCGCTGATCTTACCCAGTCGAGAACACAGTTTGCGCCGCCTCATAGATAAGCTCATGGCAGAACATGAGGTGACGCCGGATCTCAAGGCGGAAGTCGACGGACAACCCGTCATCAAGCTGCTGATCCGTCAGGGCGTAGGCGCTTCGTTATTGACTTGGGGGGCGATCAGCGAAGAGATCGATCGCGCCGAACTTATTGCACAACGATTTCACCCGCGCCTTCGGTGGCCCCTCACCCTCGTCGAGCGCGCCGACGCCCCGGCGTCGACCGTACGCGACACGCTTGTGTCGACAATTCGTGACGCCGCCAAGACCCTGACGCAGTCACAAGAGTGGCCAGCGCTTTCGCTTGACGAAACATGGATCGTGGAAGAGGAGGCCGTAATTTGATCGTCAGAAACCTGGAAGATGAGGCGGCGACCAGCCGCCGTGTCGTATCAGCCAGCAGCGAAAGTACTCGATTGCTGTTGGCGAAGGACGGGATGGGTTTTTCACTGAACGTGACCGTGATCGAGCCGGGTGTCGAAATCAGCATGCGTTATCAGCATCATTTGGAGGCCGTGTACTGCGTCAGAGGCCAAGGCAGCATCGAAGAGCAGGCTAGCGGTGAGGTGCACCCGATCCGGCGCGGGACAATTTACGCCCTGGACCAACATGACGCGCATACATTGCGGGCAGAGACGGCACTTGAGCTGATTTGCGTCTTCAATCCGGCTTTGGTGGGGACCGAGACGCGCGATTCATCCGGCGGCTACCCCCTTCTGAAACTGACGGACTAGCGGGCACCATCTCTGTGACGCTTCGCCGAACCTGATCACAAAAAGAAAACCGCCGCGCTGACGATTTAGCGGCCAAGGTTCGTATTTTCTGAGCCGACGCCCTTGTCCTGACCGCCGGTCCGGTTACTCTTTATGGGAGCAACGCAGAGGAACCGCTTATGCCGGATGGGCGTGAGCCGATAGCCGTCAGGATCCTGGAGAATATCGACGCGATCGCGCCGTCCGAATGGGACGCCTGCGCGGGCGCGGAGAATCCCTTCGTCAGCCACACCTTTCTCCATGCGCTGGAGGACAGCGGGTCCGTCGGCGAGCAGAGCGGCTGGGTGCCGCAGCATCTCGCGATCGAGGACGAGGCGGGGCGCCTGCTCGGCGCGGTTCCCCTGTATTTGAAGAGCCATTCGCAAGGCGAGTACGTCTTCGATTGGGGTTGGGCGGACGCCTACGAGCGCGCCGGCGGACGGTACTACCCGAAGCTCCAGGCGGCGATCCCGTTCTCGCCGGTCACTGGTCCGCGCCTCCTGGTCCGGCCCGGCGAATTGGAGAACACGATCCGCTCCGCCCTGACGTCCGGACTGATCGAAGTCGCCAAACAGTACGGCGTCTCGTCACTGCACGTGACCTTCGCCCAGGAGACCGACGCCAACTGGCTCGAATCGGCGGGATTCCTGATCCGGCACGGACATCAGTTCCATTGGCGCAATGACGGTTATGCGACGTTCGACGATTTCCTCGATAACCTCTCGAGCCGCAAGCGCAAGAATATCCGCAAGGAGCGCCGCAAGGTCGAAGAGGCCGGCATCCATATCGAGACCTTGAACGGCCCGGACATCAAGCCGCAGCATTGGGACGAGTTCCACCATTTCTATGTCAGCACCTACGACCGGAAGTGGGGCTACCCCTACCTCACGCGCGACTTCTTCGCGCTGCTGGGCGAGGAAATGGCCGATAGTGTCGCCCTGGTGCGCGCGGATATCGACGACATGGCGATCGCCGGCGCGCTGAACCTGGTCGGTTCCGACGCCCTTTACGGCCGCAACTGGGGCTGTGCCGGGCGATACCGGTTCCTGCATTTCGAGGCCTGCTACTACCGGGCGATCGATTTCGCCATCGAACGCGGCCTCGGCACCGTCGAAGCCGGGACCCAGGGGCCGCACAAGATCCAGCGCGGCTACCTGCCGCAGCGCACCTACAGCGCGCACTGGATTCGCGACGAGGGGTTCCGCGACGCGGTCGCGGACTATCTCGAACGCGAACGGCGGGCCGAAGCCGGCGAAGTGGTCGCCCTGGACGACATGTCTCCGTTCCGACGCACCGAAAACGACTAACCCGGTTTTTTTCCTAACGAATTCTTAAACAACTGAATGTTAGGGTGACCAACGTCACAGCGCGGGGATCGATGGCGGCGCATAACCAGTGTCGGCATCGCGAAGCTAAATGAAACGAAGTCATCAAACCGTCCGTCTTTCGACCCGGTTTCGACACATTCGCCGAGTAGCTTGCGATCGCGCCGAAGGAAACGGGATAGTGTTGAAATGACATCGTTGACAATGAATGAATTCAAACGGGCGCGCCGGCGGGCGTCCTTCAAACCGTCGCCGTATCTGATCTATGCCGGATTTGTCGGACTGTCCCTGGGTATCGTCGGCGCCTTGAGCGTTCTGTCGCTCACCATCTGACTTCAGGATTTACGGCCGGCCAGGTCCCTGACCCAGCGAAGCGCGTCCTTGACCGATTGCCCCGCCGTCGGTCTCTCAAGAACATAAGCTAGAATATCCGGTCCCGGCTCACCGAGGCTGGTCTTGTATCGCGCTTCGCCGGCCATGAAATCGTAGCGGTCCCTGCCCGCCGCGAGATGGCGCTCGATGCATAGCGCGTGCGCGACCAACCCTGGCTTCAGGCGATTGTCGTCCTCGTACAGGAAACCGCTTGAATAGTAGTGGACGGTCTTGCCGTCGATAAAGTTATAGAGATAGGCGATCGCGGTATCGCCTGCCGACAGGCGCAACAGTTCCGCCCGGCCCTTTGGATGGCAGATCTCAATCAGACGCTTGTGGAACGTGGCGAAGAAGTCGCTGGAGAACGCGCCATCGCCGCCCCGGTCGGCCCAGTAACGTTGATGCAGAACACCGAGTTCGCCGAGGAACTCCTGAGCCTGCGGTACCGTGGAGGCCGCCTCCAGGCGGAGCTCGCCGCGCGCTTCGTACTGTCTGATCGCGCGCCGGATTTGCGCGCGCGTATTGGCGCTGCACCGTTCGAGAAATTCCTGTTCCGTTGCGCGCAGCGCCGCAAGATCGACCTGTGCGGTCGGTGATCGGGAACGCAGCCGGGCCGGATAGTTTCCCGCGACAATCGCGTCGGCGAACTCTTGCGACAGGCCGCGCAGAAACAGTGAGTCCCATTCCAACCCGCCGTCGGCAACAAGAGCGGAAAGGGCTTGTGACGCCCCCTCCTTCGCGACCGCCCGATCCAGCAGGAAGCCGTTATACTCGATTGCGATCCTGTCGGCCGCAGGATCACCGGTTTGGTGCAGATAGACCGCGGTGCCGTCGCGTCCGCCGAACCCGTTGCGTTTCGCGGAACAAAGCAGTCCTAAAGCAACGATCCTGCCGTCCGCACGGCCCTCGACGAGGGTGACGTCCGTATCGATGCATTCAAGCCAGCAACCGATCCAGTCCCAGGACAGGAAAAATCCGCCATCGGCGCGCGCCGCAAGGTCGCACCAATCCTTGGCCAGTTCTCGACCGTCCGTCAGCCCGCGGCTGCTAAATGAGATGATGCCCATTGGACTCAGCTCCAATGGCGGGTCGCGGCGCCCCTGTCCGGAACGCCGTCGACTCAGCTCTCGATTAGAGCGGGTTCTTTCTTCTTGCCGCCCGGCTTCGGTTTCGAGCCGCCGCCCGGCTTCGGTTTCGAGCCGCCGCCCGGTTTCGACGGGGTTAGCTCGAAATCCAACTCGCCGTCTTTCAGCACGACGCGAACGATACCGCCCTTGGAAAGCTCGCCGAACAACAGTTCCTCGGCGAGCGGTTTCTTGATGTTCTCCTGGATGACCCGCGCCAGCGGCCGTGCGCCGAACTTGGGATCGTAGCCCTTGTCGGCGACCCATCCGCGCGCACCCTCATCCAGTTCGATCGTCACGTTGCGATCCGCCAGTTGCCCTTCGAGCTCCATGATGAATTTGTCAACCACGCGGTGCACGACTTCCGGCGACAGCGCGTTGAACCCGATCACCGCGTCGAGCCGGTTGCGGAACTCGGGCGAGAACATGCGGTTGATCGCTTCCTCGTCGTCGCCCATCCGTTCCTCGCGCGCGAAACCGATGGCCGGCTTGGCGAGATCGGCTGCGCCCGCATTCGTCGTCATGATCAGAATGACGTTGCGGAAGTCGACCGATTTGCCGTTATGGTCCGTCAGCTTGCCGTGATCCATGACCTGCAGCAACACGTTGAACAGGTCGGGGTGAGCCTTCTCGATCTCGTCCAGCAGCAGGACGCAATGCGGATTCTGGTCGATCGCGTCCGTCAGCAGCCCGCCCTGGTCGAAGCCGACATAGCCCGGCGGCGCGCCCAGCAGGCGGGAGACCGTATGCCGCTCCATATATTCCGACATGTCGAAGCGGGTCAGCTCGATCCCCATTGTCATGGCGAGCTGGCGCGCGACCTCGGTCTTGCCGACACCGGTCGGTCCTGAGAACAGATAACAGCCGATCGGCTTCTCCGGCTCGCGCAATCCGGCGCGCGACATCTTGATCGCCGCGGACAGCGAATCGATGGCCTTGTCCTGACCGAATACGACCGTCTTAAGGTCACGCTCCAGGCTTTCCAGCGATTCGCGGTCGTTCTTGGAAACCTGCTTCGGCGGAATGCGCGCCATCATCGCCACGACCGCTTCGACATCCTTCACGCCGATCGTCTTCTTGCGCTTCGATTCCGGCAGCAGCATCTGCGACGCGCCAACCTCGTCGATGACATCGATCGCCTTGTCCGGCAATTTCCGGTCGTTGATGTATTTAGCCGCCAGGTCGACAGCCGTACGCAACGCCTCGCCCGTATAACGAACCTTGTGGTGTTCCTCGTAATAGGGCTTCAGGCCTTGCAGGATCTTGATCGTGTCCGGGATCGACGGCTCGATGACGTCGATCTTCTGGAACCGGCGGACCAGCGCGCGGTCTTTCTCGAAATGGTTGCGAAATTCCTTGTAGGTGGTCGAACCGATGCAGCGCAGCGTGCCGCTCTGCAGGGCCGGCTTTAGCAGGTTGGACGCGTCCATCGCGCCGCCGCTGGTCGCCCCGGCGCCGATCACGGTGTGGATCTCATCGATGAAGAGGACCGCGCCCTCCTCCTCTTCCAATTCCTTGATAACGGCCTTGAGTCGTTCCTCGAAATCGCCGCGATAGCGCGTTCCGGCCAGCAGCGCGCCCATATCGAGCGCGTGGATCGTCGCGTTCTGCAGCACGTCCGGCACTTCGCCGTTGACGATACGCCGGGCAAGCCCTTCCGCGATCGCCGTCTTTCCCACACCCGGATCGCCGACATAGAGCGGGTTGTTCTTTGTACGGCGGCACAGCACCTGGATCGTGCGGTCGATTTCCATCTTGCGGCCGATCAGCGGATCGATCTTGCCGTCGCGCGCCTTCTGGTTGAGGTCGACGCAATAGGCGTCGAGCGCCTCGTTGCCCTTCTTGTTCACTTTTTCGGCGGCGGCATCCTCGTCCGCACCGCTCACACCCGGCTGTTCGGGCGTTTCCCCGGGAACCTTCGCGATACCGTGGCTGATATAGTTCACGGCATCGAAGCGGGTCATATCCTGCGCCTGCAGATAGTAGACCGCGTGGCTTTCCCGCTCGGAGAACATGGCGACCAGAACGTTGGCGCCGGTCACTTCCTCGCGGCCCGAGGACTGCACATGGATCGCGGCGCGCTGCAACACGCGCTGGAAGCCCGCCGTGGGCTTGGGGTCTTCGACCAGGCTCGCCACCAGCATCTCAAGCTCGCCGTCGAGATACTCGCTAAGCTCTTTTTGCAGCTTCTCGATATCCACGCCGCAGGCGCGCAACACCGCGACCGCGTCGCGATCCTCAGTCAACGCAAAAAGCAGGTGCTCCAGCGTCGCGTATTCGTGACGCCGCTCGCTTGCCAGCGCAATGGCGCGGTGCAGACTTTCTTCCAGGTTACGCGATAACACGGGCCAATCAGTCCTTTTCCAGGGTGCACTGCAACGGATGATGATGTTTTCGAGCGAAATCCATAACCCTATTCACTTTGGTTTCCGCTACTTCGTACGTGAAAACGCCACAAATACCGACCCCTCTTTGGTGTACATGCAGCATGATTTTCGTCGCTTCCTCCTGCCCCTTGTTGAAGAACCGCTCCAACACATGCACGACGAACTCCATCGGCGTGTAATCATCGTTCAACATCAATACCTTGTACATCGACGGCTTCTTGGTCTTCGGTTTGGTCTGTACGACCACCCCGGATTGGACGTCACTGCCGCCAGTGTCGTTATTCTGTTCGCTCATCTATCTTTACTTTAGCACTAATTCCCTCTTCATAATATTGGATTAAAATCCCGCCGGAAAAGGGAATATGTGGGCCTTGTCGATTAACCGCGACAAAACAGCTTAGATACAAACACAAAACGGCCCGGCAGGTTCCCCCGCCGGGCCGTTGCGACTGAATTGCGCTATGCGGTGACGTCAGATGGCGACCGGCTTGGCCAACGTCGAAACCGCCGAATCGAACTGCTTTTGCAGCGGCTCCATCGCTTCGGTAGCGACCTTGGCCGACATTTCCGACATTTTCGTGCCTTCCGCGACGAAATTGTCAAAACCCTGCTTCGTATAGTCGGTCTGCACGTCGATGACGTCCTGCAGAGTCTTCGCTTTCATCATCGCCTTCGCCGCTTCCGCGCCGCGCTCAGCGGATTCCTGCGCGTAACCGAAATAGGCCTTACCGAGTTTTTCATAACCTTGCGCCCAGATATTGCCCGCCTTCATCGCGGCCTCGACGCCCTGCTTATTGAGCGAAGCAATATCGTCATAGCCGCGAAACATCGCGCTACTGGCGTTCTCCACCTGCTCTTTGCCCATGGCAATCGCCTGCTCGTAACCTTCGGTCGAGGCCTTGACCGCCTGCTCGATGGTCTGTTTGCCCGCCGTCACGGCGTCTTCGATCGGTTTGGATGTTTTGGCGGTGCTTTGCGTCTTGCTGGTCATTTCATATCTCCTGATAGGGAAGCTGTTTTCTGCAAAGTTTTCCGACAAACGAACGCATTCGGCGTCGCGGCTCTATCTTTGTTGCAATGCAGCATTGGCGCAAATATGGGCAGTATCCTGACTTTGTCAACAAGTTATTTTGTGCGTCGCAACATTATTTTTTTGCAGCGCACCCAAACTGAGCTCGGGGGGCGCGGACAGCCCGCGCCCGGTCAGGCGGTCACGAATACGGAAAAACGTAACTTCGATAGACAGAAATTTTATATTTAACTATAATAATAACCGGGTGGCTGGCGTTACTTCTGTCAAATAAAAGATGATATTTGAACCGAATTATACGAAAAAGACAGGAATCTATACATCTATCCTGGTCGCAGTATTACTAAGTTTTGTAGTACTGCCGTCTTCTGCATTTGCTCGTTACGCGGCCATCGTGCTTGATGCCGATACCGGGCGCGTCCTGCACGCCGCCAATCCCGACACGCGCAAATACCCCGCTTCCCTGACGAAGATGATGACGCTCTATCTCGTCTTCGAAGCGCTTGAGACGAGGCGATTGAAACTCGATCAACGGCTGCCCGTATCGGCCAGAGCCGCCGGTATGGCGCCATCGAAGCTCGGCGTAAAACGCGGCGAATCGATCAGCGTCGAGACCGCGATCCTGGCGCTCGTCACCAAATCCGCGAACGATGCCGCCGTCGTGGTCGCGGAATTTCTGGGCGGGACGGAAGCAAAATTTGCGCGCCTGATGACCAAGAAAGCCCACGTTCTCGGCATGCGACGTACCAGTTTTCGCAACGCATCGGGGCTGCCAAATCGCCGGCAATTGTCGACAGCGCGCGATATAGCGCTGCTCGCCAAGCACCTGGTTCAGGATTTTCCGCGGCAATACCAATATTTCTCGCGGAAACGCTACAGTTTCCGCGGCAAGGAATTCAAAAATCACAACACGCTGCTCCGCACCTACCCCGGGACCGACGGGATCAAGACCGGCTATATCAGGGCATCGGGTTTCAATCTCGCCGCCTCCGTGACGCGCAATGGCAGGCGCTTGATCGGCGTCGTTTTCGGCGGCAAAACGGCAAGGTCTCGCGACAGGCACATGGCCAAACTACTCGAGCGCGGCTTCAAGAAAGTTGCTGCAATATCGCCCAGACCGCCCGACATTCCGGCCAAACGGCCCGCGGCGGTCGCGGTCAAAACGCAACCGCGGCCACAACCGCGCAAACCCGTACCAACCGCCCCGCCCTCTCGCGCGCCAAGCTGGCGCAACACACAGGGTTTGCTTGCCGCGAGGCCAACGGCCGACGAATGGGCGATCCAGGTCGGCGCCTATCGCAATATCGAACCGGCGCGTAAAGTCCTGCGCAAGGCGATCACGCGTATCCCGAAGCTCACCAAGAATACTCGGGTCAGTATCTCGCCCTTCCATGCGGGCAAAACGCTTATGTACCGGGCACGGCTGATAGGCCTCTCCAGTGCTTCCGCCAAGACCGCCTGCAAGCGCCTGGAACGGCGGAAAATACCCTGCGTCGCCATCCCCTCAGAACGGCTGACGGGCAGCCATTCGACGCAAAGCCAAACCGCAGCACAGCCGCGCTAAAGCGCCGGATCTGACGGCCCGTATCTAGAAAACCTGCGCATCGATCCCGCTGAGACCGAGCTGTCCGGCGACAGCCGCCTTCAACCGCGACAGGCCCTCCTCGTTCTCCGACTCGCAGCGAACGACCAAAACGGCCTGCGTATTCGATGCCCGCAGCAGCCACCAGCCATGCTCGCTGAGGACGCGCACGCCGTCGGTATCGTCGACATTGGCGTCCGTCTCGGCGAGCCGGGCTTTAACTTCGTCGACGACAGCGAATTTACGATCTTCCGCGACATCGAAGCGAATTTCAGGCGTGTTGACGACTTGCGGCAGCGCATCGCGCATCGCGGCCAGACTCCGGTCGGCGCGCGCCACGATGTCGAGCAACCGGACGGCGGCATACAGCGCGTCGTCGAAACCGTAATAACGGTCGGCGAAAAAGATATGCCCGCTCATTTCGCCGGCGAGCGGCGCGGAAAGTTCGGCCATCTTCGATTTGATGATGGAGTGCCCCGTCGCGGCCATCACCGGGTTCCCACCGCAACGTTCAATTTCGTCGAACAGGACTTGGCTCGCCTTGACGTCGGCGATCACTGTCGCGCCGGCCCGCCTGGATAGCAGATCGCGCGCGTAAATCGACAGCAGCTGGTCGCCCCACAATATGCGCCCCTGCCCGTCGACGACCCCGATACGATCGCCGTCGCCATCGAATGCGATGCCCAAATCGCACCCCTCGTCCGCGACGGCGTCTTGAAGCTGTATCAGGTTTTCCGGCACCGTCGGGTCCGGGTGATGCGCCGGGAACGTCCCGTCGATTTCGGCATTCAACAGAACATGCTCGCCCGGCAGAAGCGCCGTCAGCATGCGCATCGCCTCGCCGGCGGCACCGTTTCCCGCATCCCAGGCGACTTTAAGACCACGGGTCGCCGCGTAATCCGTCCGCAGTCGGGCGACGTAGGTTTCCAGCAACGCCACGGGTTGCGCGTCGCCCTCGCCGTCGGTCCAGGCGCCGCGCGCGGCGATATCGCCCAGTTTCTGGATGTCGTCGCCCCAGAACGGCCCGGCGCCGAGCATCATCTTGAATCCGTTGTGATCCGGTGGGTTATGCGACCCCGTCACCATGATGCCGCCATCGGCAGCCATCGCGCGGGCGGCGAAGTACAGCGCCGGCGTCGGCCCCAACCCGATACGCATGACCCGCATGCCGCTCGCGCAGAGCCCATCGACGAGCCGCGCTTCCAGCGCCGGCGAGCTCAACCGACCGTCATAACCGACACAAACCAATCGCCCGTCCCGTGCCTGCAATATTGCGCCATAGGACCGTCCCAGGGCATAGGCGTCGTCTTCGGACAATGTCTCGCCGACCGTACCCCGGATATCGTACTCGCGCAGGATCTGCGGGGCGAACCGATGACCGCTCATCCGGCATTCTCCGCCTCGAGCGCGGGTGCTTCCGCCTGATCCGGTCGGCCGATGCTGTGATAGACGAAACCGGCCGCCGCCATCTCGGTCGGGCTGTAGATGTTGCGCAGATCGATCATCAGCGGCTGGCGCAACAAGGTACGGACGCGCGAGAGGTCCAGCAGCCTGAACTCGTTCCACTCCGTGATGATGACGACGGCCTCCGCGCCCGCCATCGTCTCATAGGCGCCGTCGCACCATTCCACGCCCGGCAGCAGCGGCGCCGCCTCGCCCATGCCTTCCGGGTCGTAGGCGCAAATATGCGCCCCGGCTTCCTGCAACGCCGGCAGGATATCGAGACTCGGCGAGTCCCGCATATCGTCCGTATTGGGTTTGAACGTCACCCCTAGCACCGCCACCTTGCGACCGTCCAGGGAGCCGCCGCAGGCCGCGATGATACGCTCCGACATCGCTTTCTTGCGGTTACTGTTGGCGGCGATGACCGACTCGACGATGGTCACCGGCGCGCCCGCTTCCCGCGCGGTCCGCGCCAGGGCGAGCGTATCTTTCGGAAAACAGGAACCGCCATAGCCAGGCCCGGCATGCAGGAATTTTCGCCCGATCCGGCCGTCTAGGCCGATACCCCGTGCGACGTCGCTAACATTGGCGCCGACCTTGTCGCAGACATCGGCCATCTCGTTGATGAAGGTGATCTTGGTCGCCAGGAACGCGTTCGTCGCGTATTTGATCAGCTCCGCGGTTTCCCGGCGGGTGAACAACATCGGCGTCTCGAGCAGGTAGAGCGGACGGTAGAGGATGCGCATGACCTCCTTTGCCCGTTCGATATCGGTCCCGATCACGACGCGGTCGGGACGCATGAAATCTTCGATCGCCGATCCTTCGCGCAAAAACTCCGGATTCGACACGACGTCGAAATCGGCATCCGGACGGGTCTCGCGGATTATCTTGTCGACTTCCTTTCCGGTCCCGACCGGCACCGTCGATTTCGTCACCACGACGGTATAGCCGCTTAGCGCCTCGGCGATTTCCGCTGCGGCAGCATAGACATAGGACAGATCGGCATGGCCGTCGCCGCGGCGGCTCGGGGTGCCGACCGCGATGAACACCGCGTCGGCGTCCGCCACGGCTTCCTTCAAATTCGTCGTGACCGTCAGCCGGCCGCTCTCGAAGCCTTCCGCAACGAGCGCGTCAAGGCCGGGTTCATAAATTGGAATTTCACCGGCTTGCAGCTTGTCGATCTTGGACTCGTCCTTATCGACACAGACGACGTCGACACCGAATTTCATAAAACACGCACCGGAAACTAGCCCGACATATCCGGTTCCGATCATGGCAATGCGCATTAACCAAGCTCCCCGATGGAAATAGTGTTGGTAAGAGAAAGTGCGGCGCTCATGCGTCCGCGTAGGTCTTGATGATGGCCCTGACCGCGGGCGCGAGATCGTCGCGCGACAAAGCGAAAGCGATCGTGGCCTCCAGGAAGCCCGCCTTGTCGCCGCAATCGAAGCGTTGTCCTTCGAAGCGCAGCCCGTTGAACGGGCCGGCGTCCAAAGTGGCCGCTAGGGCATCGGTCAGTTGTATTTCGCCGCCGGCGCCTTTTTCCTGCTTGTCGAGATGATCGAACACCTCCGGCTGGAGGATGTAGCGCCCGATGATCGACAAGGTCGACGGTGCATCGGCGGGATCCGGCTTTTCGACCAGGCCGCGGACCGATGCCAGGCGGCCGTCGTCGCTAGCCACGTCGAGAATGCCGTAACGGTTGGTATGTTCGCGCGGAACGTCCATCACGGCGACGACGCTGCCGCCGATTTCTGCATGAATATCGGTCATTTGCTTCAAGCAAGGCGTTTGCGACAGGACCAGATCGTCGGCCAGCAAGACTGCGAATGGCTCGTCGCCGATGAGATGCCGTGCGCACCAAACCGCGTGGCCCAAGCCGAGCGGTTCCATCTGCCGCATATAGCTGATCTGCCCGGGAGACGGCATCCAACTCCGAATGACGGAGAGCAGGTCCGATTTCTCGCGTTCTTGCAGCATCGTGTCCAGCTCGAAGGATACGTCGAAATGGTCCTCGATCGCATGCTTGCCGCGCCCGGTCACGAAGATGAAATCTTCAATTCCAGCGGCTTGCGCTTCCTCAACCGCATATTGAATCAAGGGTTTATCGACAACGGGCAACATCTCCTTCGGCATCGCCTTGGTTGCCGGCAGAAACCGGGTCCCCAGACCACCGACCGGAAAAATCGCTTTTCGAACTTTCTGTTGCGGCATATTTCGCTGCTCGTCTCGATCGAAGGGTTGCGGAGCCTGTTTGCCACATCGGCATACCTGCCGCAACCGGATTGGAAGAGAGCCTTAACGCCCTGATTCTCAGCCGGCATCACCCAAAAGGGTTTCTTTTGCCTCATTTATCTTCGCGGCCAGATAATCGGAGCCTCCATGGTCCGGATGCAGCTTTTTCATGAGGTCGCGGTGGCTGCGGCGAATATCCGCATCTGGCGCGCCCGGCTCCAGACCCAGAATCCGGTAAGCCTCTTCCGTCGTCATAACGCCGGACGAGGACGGCGCCGAATAATGCTCGCCCCCAGTCTCCGCCCGTTCACGCCAGGCATCGCCATGCACCTTGTCGAGGTAGGCCTGCAGGACACTCACCGATTGTGGATCGGCAGCAGCAGCCTCCGAAAGCAACTCCAGCAAGTCGTCGAGGGGCAAATCGGACAAGCGGCGTCCGCTGAAGCGTCCTTCCAGAATTTCTCCGTCCATATCGCCCGTATCGTGGTCGAGCGACATGGCCACGAAACGCGTATCGACACGCGACTGCCGGCCCGAACTGGGACCCCGCGCGGATCTGGCGAATTGTTGCAGCATCCGGAATCGACGGATCCAAGGCAGCAGACCCAGCAACGCGATCCAAAGCAGCGAAAACCGTCCCGAGATGATCAAGAAGACAGCTGCGAGAACGGCGAAGACGATGCCCGACCAGCGCAGCACTCGCACGATCGATTTCGGATCGGCACCCACGAACCAGCGCAGCGACAGCAAACCGCCGATCAGCAGAGAGGTGCCTAAAATAAGCCAGGACAAAACTAATTCTTGCCTTGAAGTTGATGCGTCAGCCGCAACGCATCGCCGCCCTTCTTCTTGCCGTAGCTGAGCATCGCCTGCCGTCCACCCGCGGCATATACGGCGACGGCGGAGAGCAATTCCTTGAGCTGTTGTGCGCTACTTGAATCGAACGGGCAATAAGCGCCGCCGGACAGCCGGGTGATCTGCCGGAACGCGCGCTCCGCGATGGGGTCGCCGCCCTCGTGGAAAATAAAGACCGGCACGTTGAGAAGGCCCAGTTCGCCCGCTTGATGGCAAAGCTCGTCAACGTCTTCCTCCATCGCGTCGCCGACGAAGACCAGCGCATTGACGGTTTCGCGCCCGTTCTCCTTGATCGCGTGCTTCAGAACCTTGCGGATCTGCGTCGTGCCGCCGAGGCACCGAACCGAAGTCATGAAGCGCAGCAACTGATCGGGACCCACCGCCCATTTGCTCGCCCGGCACTGGCCGAAACCACGGTAGTACAGCAGTTGCACCGCCAACCCACCCAAGGCACTGGTTTCGGAAAACATCTCGCTTTGGATATGGCAGGCGCGATCCCAGGTCGGCTCGCGGCTTGCCGTGGCGTCCATGGCGAAGATCAATCGCCCACGCTCGCCCGGCCCACGCACCGGCGCCGGCGCTTCCGAAACGTCCTTCAGAAACCGGGTAACTTCGTCTTCGGTCGATGTCGGCAGCTTCGCCATAAGCCTTATATGGGGTCGCTCAACCGTTAATTTCCAGATTTCGATCCATTTTGCGCCGTTTCCGATGGATTCGGCAAGCCAATCGCCTGAAGCAGTTGGCGAACTTCCTGCCGCGCGGAGATATGCGACGTATTCAAGCGCTGCTTCAGGCCCGGCGCGCGCAGGTCGAGCAAGGTCAGGCCTTGCAGAAACAGCTCTCGGAATATCACCCGTTCGGTAAACCCGGGCGCGATTCGGAAGCCGATACGGCCGGCGAGTTCGCTCAACGACCGGTCGACCGCGGCGTTGTTGCGCGAGGACAGCGATCCGACACGGTTTCGCATGACGATCCAGTCGATCGCGCGGCCGCCGCGCAGCGCGCGCGCCTTCTTCTGGTCCCAGACCATTTCCGCGTAGCGGCTGGGATGCTGCACGCGATGACTATCAGGATCGATTGCGGCCAGGAGATCGAGATCGACATAACTGTCGTTGAGCGGTGTGA
>CAYLTU010000034.1:0-14236 GCA_964386465.1 uncultured Rhodospirillaceae bacterium | reverse complement strand
GGATCGATTGCGGCCAGGAGATCGAGATCGACATAACTGTCGTTGAGCGGTGTGATCAGTGTATCGGCCAGACTGTGCGCGTGGCGCGAGATGGCAATGTCGCTGCCCGGCGTATCTATAACAATGAACTGAACGGTTTCCGACAGCGCCGCCACGCACGCGTCCAGCCGGTCCCTGTCGTCAGCCGACGCGGCGGCCGCGCTATCCAGCGCACTTGGCGCCAGCCGCCGATGTTCGGGCATCGGCAAGTCCAGGCCGGAGTCCGAGTTCGTCCGTCGCCGGTTCTCGACATAGCGGGTCAGTGTCGCCTGCCCCGCATCCAGATCGATCGATCCGACTCGAAATTTCCGTTGTAGCAGGCCCGCGATGAGGTGCATCGCGGTCGTCGACTTGCCCGATCCGCCCTTTTCGTTACCGATAACGATGATATGCGGCGTGCGATCCGCCGCAGCGTTTACGCCGCTTTCAGCCATATCGCCGTGTCATGGAACGCCGCGCCGCCGCGTGGGCGCACGGCGTCCGCGCCGATCAGCAGATTGATCCCGATCCCTTCGACGAACGCCTCGTTCGGCCACAGGCTTTCGACCACGACCACGCCCCGCTGCAGCCCGTCAAATGGCTTGGCATGCACGAGAACGGAGCCACGCTCGTTGCCGAGCCGGACGGGCGAACCCTCGGAAAGACCCAAAGCGTCGCAATCGCCGGGGTGGACCAGCGCCGTCGGCCGCCCTTCGCGCGATCGGCTGGTCGGCGTTTCCGTGAAACTGGAATTGAGGAAATTGCGCGCCGGCGCCGCGACCAGGCGATATGGATGATTTTCGTCCGCGGCTTCGATCGCCTCGAAGTAACCCGGCATCTTCGGCACACCTTCCGGATCCTTGCCCACGCCGGCCCAGTCGGCCTTGAAATGGAACTTGCCGTCCGCGTGACCGAAACCGCCGAGGAAGTGACTGGCCTCAAAATCCGGCGCAAAGTCGGTCCAGCGCTCCGCGTGCAAGATATCGGCGTCCGGCAGGCCGGAGTCGCGCAGCGTTCGGTCGATGATTTCCCAATCCGTCATCCGGAAGCCCGGATGATCCGATCCCAGCCGGCGCGCCAATTCGCAGAGGACAGCATGGTTCGACCGGCATTCCGCGAGCGGCTCGATCACCGGCTTGGTGACGAAAAGATGGGTATGACCGCCTGCGATATAGAGGTCCTCATGCTCGAGAAACGTCGTCGCCGGCAGGACGATATCGGCCATCGCAGCGGTTTCGGTCATGAACTGCTCATGCACGCAGACGAACAGATCGTCGCGACGGAAGCCGTCATGCACCTTGCCCAGTTCTGGACAGACGACCATCGGGTTGGTGTTCTGGATGATCATCGCGCCTACCGGCGGCCCGCCTTCCAGCGCGTCTTCCTCGCCGACGAGGATCGGGCCGAGACGCGACTGATCCAGCATGCGCACGGACTTGTCGCAGACGTCGAGCCCCATGATCATCGTCATATCGATCGGATAGACGCCCGCGTTGGAATAAAGCGCGCCGGCACCCCTGTGCCTCCACTTGCCCGTCACACTCGGTAGGCAGGTCACGGCGTGCATGTTGGCCGCGCCGTTGCGCGACCGCGTGAAACCGTAGCCGATGCGGATGAAGGCGCGTTCCGTTTCGGCGTATGTCGCCGCCAGCGCTTCGATTTCACCCACGTCGATCCCGGTGATCTCGGCCGCCCATTCCGGCGTCTTCTGCGCGACATGCCGGGCCAGTTCGTCCGGCGCGTCTGTATATTCACGCATATAGTCCCAATCGGCGTGACCGTCGCGGAAGAACACGTTGATCATCGCCGCCGCCAATGCGCCGTCCGTGCCGGGCCGCGGCATCAGGTGAATATCGGCTGTCTCCGCGGTCGGTGTGCGGTACGGATCGATCACCACCAGCTTAGCGCCGCGCTCCTTTCGTGCGCGCGCAATATGGGTCATGACGTTGACCTGGGTATGGACGGGATTGCCGCCCCAGACGATGATCAGGTCGCTCTCCGCCATCTCGCGCCCGTCGACGCCATACTTCACCCCGACCCCCGCCAGCCAGCCGGCATCGGCGATTGTGTTGCAGATCGTGCTGTGTTGCCGGGAATAGCCGAGCGCGTGGCGGAACCGGTCGAGACCGTCGCGCTGCAACAGCCCCATCGTGCCGGCGTAATGATAGGGAAATACGGCCTCGCGCCCGTCACGCGCCGCCGTTCGCTCGAAAGCGCCTGCAACGATGTCGAGCGCGTCTTCCCATCCAATCGGCTCGAAGGCCTCCCGTCCGACGCCCTTATCGCCAACCCGCCGCAGCGGCTGCGTCAGGCGGTCCGGGTGATGCACCCGCTCGGCATAGCGCGCGACCTTGGCGCAGACGACCCCGGCCGTATAGCTATTGTCGGCAGCGCCCCGAACCCGGCCGATGCGTTGCGCGTCGAGCCGCTCCACCTCCAAGGCGCAGGTGGACGGGCAGTCGTGCGGACATGCCGTATGGACGATATCAAGCGGCATCGCCGGTTCTCCCTTCAAATTCGGGCGGAGTTTACGGCGACCTCGAATCCATCGCAATCCGAGGTTCACAGGAGGGCGATCACATTATAGGTTCCCGCGATTGCGTCACCGCGCGCATCAGACCCCCAACTTCAGCTCTACAAGACAGGAAACCTCCATGACGCTCTTCGACCTCACCGAAAAAACCGCGATCATCACCGGCGCCACCAAGGGCATCGGCCGCGCGATTGCCTCGCGTTTGGCGGAGCACGGCGCCAATGTCGTTGTCTCGTCGCGTAAGGCGGATATGTGCGAGACCGTCGCGCAGGACATCAACGAAAATTGGGCGAAGGGCAACAACGAAGCGGCACCCATCCCCTGCCACATCTCGCATCATGAACAGCTGCAGAGTCTCGTCGATCAAACGGTCACGCGGTTCGGCGGAATCGACATTCTGGTCTGCAACGCGGCGGTCAATCCGTTCTTTGGCACGCTTGAGGAAATTCCGGATTCCGCCTTCGATAAAATCATGGAGACGAACATCAAATCGAATCATTGGCTCTGTCGTATGGTCAAACCGCATATTGCAGCACGCGGCGGCGGTTCGATCATGATTATTTCCTCGGTCGGCGGCCTGCGCGCCAGTGTCAATTTAGGGGCGTATGGAATTTCGAAGGCTGCGGACATGCAGATCGCGCGCAATCTGGCCTTCGAGTACGGTCCGGACAAGATTCGCGTCAATGCGATTGCGCCAGGCCTCGTCCGCACGGACTTCGCGCGCGCGCTGTGGGAGGACGAAGAACGGGTAAAGCGACAGAATGCCAAGACCCCACTTGGCCGGCTGGGTGAAGCGGACGAGATTGCAGGCGTCGCCGTCATGCTGGCCACCGAGGCCGGCGGCTACGTCAGCGGCCAAACCATCGCCGTCGACGGCGGCTTGACCATCGGGACCAGCTGAGCCCGTCTTTACCGGATGCTAAAAGGCCTCAACGTCTCCCGCTGCGTGCGAAATTCTGGCTAAAGCTTGACCACCAGCCGGCCGCGCACCTGACCCTTCAGGATATCGTTCGCCGCCTGGGCCAGGTCGGAAAGTCCGATCTCCCCGGTTAACGCATCGAGCCGGTCCATCGGCAGATCGTCGACCAGTCGTTGCCAGACGCGGACCCGGTTGTCGTAGGGCTGCATCACGGAATCGATGCCAAGGAGATTGACGCCGCGCAGCAGGAACGGCAGCACGGTGCATTCGAGATTAGCGCCGCCCGCTAGGCCACAGGCCGCAACGGCGCCGCCATACGCCGTTTGCGCCAAAACGCGGGCCAGGGTCGTACCGCCGACCGTATCGACCGTGCCGGCGAAGTTTTCGGCTTCCAACGGCCGTTTCGAGGGTTCGGAAAGCTCGGCCCGGTCGATTATTTGCGAAGCTCCCAGCGACTTCAGATAGTCCGCCTGTTCCGCCCGGCCCGTCGACGCCGCGACAGTGTAGCCGCGCTTGGCGAGGATCGAGACGGCGACCGACCCGACGCCGCCCGCCGCGCCCGTCACCAGCACGGTGCCGGCATCCGGCGTGACACCGTGATCCTCCAGGGCAGCGACGCAGAGCATCGAAGTGAAACCGGCCGTGCCGATCGCCATGGCGCGTTTGTCCGTCAGCCCGTCCGGCAACGGCACCAGCCAGTCCGATTTGACCCTCGCCTTGCCGGCATAACCGCCCCAATGCACCTCGCCGACCCGCCAGCCGGTCAGGATTACCTGATCGCCCGGCTTGTAGCGGTCGCTGTCCGACGACTCGACGACACCGGCGAAATCGATTCCGGGCACGTGCGGATAGTCGCGCACCAGCCGTCCGATTCCGTTGACGACCATGCCGTCCTTATAGTTGAGACCGGAATAGGTCACCCGGACGGTAACGTCGCCATCGGGCAGTTCGTCCGCGTTCATGTCGCGGACCACGCTCGTTACCTTGCCATCGTCTTCGGTCAGGACGAGCGCGGGGAATAGGTCGGCCATGCCGATAAAGCTCCTTTTTTGAAGGCGCCGTCGCGCGTCAGCGCAGCGCTTCGACGATAGAGACAAGATTTGCGACACCGGCGCCGCCCATATTGAACAGGCCGGCCAGCTTTGCGTCCTTGACCTGCATGTCGCCGGCCTCGCCGCGGACCTGCATCGCCGACAGGACATGCATGGAGACGCCCGTCGCGCCGATCGGATGGCCCTTTGATTTTAGGCCACCCGACGGATTGATCGGAAGTTTGCCGTCCTTGGCCGAGATGCCGTCCATGATAACGCGCGCGCCCTGACCCGGTTCCGCCAGACCCATGGCCTCATATTCCATGAGCTCTGCCGTCGTGAAGCAGTCATGGGTTTCGACCAGGCTGAGATCGTCGAGCGTCAGGCCGGCCTTGTCGAGCGCGCCGGACCAGGCCCGCGCCGCGCCGTCGAGGAACGTCATGTCGCGGCCGCTCATCGGCAGCAGGTCGTTGACATGATTGGTCGAACGGAAGACCACCGCCTTGGGCATTGCCAACGCGGTTTCCATATCCGCCAGCACGACCGCCGCCGCGCCGTCGGAAACCAGCGAGCAATCGGTCCGCTTCAAGGGCCCGGCGACGAACGGATTCTTGTCCGACTCGGTGCGGCAGAACTCGTACCCAAGATCCTTGCGCAGCTGCGCATAGGGATTGTCGCAGCCGTTCTTGTGGTTCTTCGCCGCGATCTGAGCCAATGCGTCGGTCTGGTCGCCGTATTTTTGGAAATATTGCTGCGTGATCCGCCCGAACACGCCAGCGAACCCTCCTTCGATGGTCGAGTCCTCCTTCAGGTAACTCGCCTTCATGAGAATGTTGCCAATCTCCGATCCGACCGTATCGGTCATCTTCTCCACACCGACCACCAGCACGATACGGCCACGCTTGGCATCCAAGAAATTGACACCCTGATGGATGGCGGCCGAGCCGGTTGCGCAGGCATTCTCCACGCGCGTCGCCGGCTTATAGCGCAGCGCAGGGTCGGCCTGCAGGACAAGGGAAGAGCCGAAATCCTGAGGCGAGAAACCGCCATTGTAGAAACCGAGATAGATCGCATCGATATCCGCCGGTGCGACGCCGGCGTCGGCGATCGCTTCGGTCGCGACGCGGACGATCAGGGATTCGACATCTTCGCCTTCGAGCTTGCCGAACTTCGAATGGGTCCAACCAACCATGCATGCGGTCACGGCACTGCCTCCCAAATTGCAAGAATCTGGCGGCACCTTAGCAGCACCGGCCGGCTTGAGCCATGGCGCTTTAAGTCCGTAGATTTATGCGGTTTAGGAGGACATTTCAGGGGCGTTCAAACCGATCGACCAGTCGACGAGAAAAATCGGCACCGGTTCGGAGAACCCTTTGAGTTCGTATTCACCCTTCTTGGAGAATTTGTAGTTCTTTCCCGTACACATCTCGCGCACGAGGTTGGAGACGGCAATTTCCTCGCTTTCCGCCTTGCTCAGTACGCGTGCCGCCATCTGGACGGGCGTGCCGAAAATATCGCCGTCTTCATGGATCGGCTCACCGGCATTGACGCCGATACAGAGACCCAACCCGAGTTCCGGGTTGCTGTTGTTCGCCCGCGTGCAGGCCTGCTGCATCGCAACCGCCCCTTCGACGGCGTTCCCGATCTGCGAAAAGGTCGCCATGATGCCGTCGCCGGTATGCTTGATTTCCTTGCCGCCATGCAGCGCCAGCGCATCCCGGACGATCGAATTGTGCTCATGGACGACCAATTGGGCTGCATCGTCGCCGCGTTCCTGCGTCAATTCAGTCGACCCGACAATGTCGGTGAACAGCACCGCGACGAACTCCTTTTCGTGCTTCGACGTGACCGGCGACGGCTTGCTCCATTCCTCAACCGCTTCGACGATCGTCGACGGGCTATCCGGATTGCCTTGCAGCGCGCCCAACGCGGTTCGACCCTTTTCGTACATCTGGAAGTATTTCGGGTTGACCAGATACTCGTCGATATTCGCGCAGAACCCACGCGCCATTTCGGCAGTATGGCCCAGAGCCTGCACATGCGCGCACAGAATGTCGGTGATTTCCTGATCCGACATTTTGTAGCGCGTCGCCATGTACTGTCCCGCGCCGGCAAAATAGAGGGTCAGGCCGAAGCGGTTGAAAGCGTCGAGCTCATGTCCCGCCTCCGCGAGCGGCTCCAGGGAATCACGGATGAACTTCAGAATCTCCGCGCTGACATCCGGCTTCCTTTGCAGCTTCGTCCCTTCGCCCGCAGACGCCTCTTCCACCGGCTCGAAAGCGTCGTCATCCTCACCGGCATCGGCGGATGTGCCGTTGTCGTCGCCTCCGCCGTCCGGAGACGAACGGTTGAGCTCCGGTATCGTGTCCAAAGTATCCGAACCGTAAGGATCGGCCGACAGATCGCCTCGGTCCGCAGCTGGCGGCGTGCCGGCAACAGTGTCTGAGGGCGGGGTTCCTCCCGGCATTTCCATCGCAGGCGGCGTGCGTTCCAACGCAATTTCCGGCGCCGGCGCCGGCGTTGCGGTGGCAAGCTGCAGCTCGTGTTTTTTGGACGCCTGTATCGCCGGCGCGAAACGTTTCATGAGCGGAATAAATATGAATATGAAACTGGCGAAGAAAACCGCGATGACGATCGACTGCGCCATCGTCTTGCTGAGCAAAATGCCCGCCGTCTGCAACAAGGGGAGGAGAAAGAAAATCGCGTAGGCAATCGCCAGCGCACCAGCAAGGCTGGCGCCGGCGACCGCCAAAAGTTTTGGCAGGACGTCGGCGAGAGACGGGCCATCCTGCGCATATGAAGGAGCCTGTTTAGGTTTAGGTTTTGAAGTCTCTTTATTGCCGTTCTTCGCGGGCGCGGCGGCGGTTTTCTTCGCGGGCTTTTTCCCGTTCCCCTTCTTGCGCCACGCGCCGTCACCGTCCTCTGAGTTCTTTTGTTGCGCCGCAGCAGGCTTCGGCGCGGTTTCAAGCCCTTCGGTAACGATAGCTACGGGCGGCGGGGACGGCAGCTTCGGACTGTGGTAGATGACTGCCTGCCGGGCGGAATTATCCTTTTCGTTGTACGTTTCACGCACAACGCAGACCGCCTCGAAACGTCCTTTCGCGTCGAGCTCCTTCGCATTCTCAAGACATTCCTCGCGCTGTTGGATGGCATAGTTGGCATGAATGTTCCAACGTCCACCTTTCAACCCGTAGATCTCAAGGACTATGGATCTGTTGCCACTCACCATTCACCCTTGCTTTGCGCAAACAGCGGCAAGTGCGCCATCAAAACACTGTTTCGATAACGGTTGCAATTCCCTGTTCGTATTTCGCGCAACGCTATTATAGCGAAATTCCCTAATTCACACGGATTTAACGAAACATTACCATGAAAACCCGCTGATTCCCGCCAGAGTTATTATTAATGCGGGAATTTCCTTATGGAATTGTTAATGATCAACGGATTGCTAACGCGTTCCGTCCCCTACGTGCCGGCTGACACGAATGCGACGCGCTGCATCTGAGTATTTGGTCGAATATCTTTCGCTATAGCGGGGCTGGCCGCTAATAATTCGCCCAAGCCGGTTTCTTCGGAAACACGCGCGCCTCACCAGCATCGAATCCCATACCGTCGGAATCCGCTTCGGCAAGCCGCTCCAGGCGAATGAGAGCCAATCCGCGGGACTCCAGGCCGGAACGCATTTCGCCGATCTCCATACCACCGGCCAGAACCGGCGTCCCCTTCTCCGGAACCGGACCATCGATCCGCACGGGCATCAGGCGCTTGCGCACCAGACCGCGATATTTGGTCCGCGCCGTCAACTCCTGCCCTATATAGCAGCCCTTGTCCCAATCGACGCCGTGCAACTCGTCGAAATTGCTCTCCAGCAGGGTAGATTTTTCGATTACGAGGTCCCGGCTGCCATCGCTTAGTCCCAATTCGAGGCGCAACGCGTCATAGCTGTTCGCGTCGCCGGCGGAGAATCCCATGGACGTCAGGGCATTTTCAGCGTCCCCTTCCGGCAACAGCGCGCGCGCGCCGGCGGCCGGCAATCGCGGATCGGTATAGACTGCGCCCTCCCCGAGAGTGCAAGAAGCGCCCGGTTCCGCGGAAAGACCGAGCCCGTCAAGCGCATCGTCGCCGTACAGGGCGTAAACGGCGAAGCCTTCGCCGATCCCAAGTTCGACTTCGGCGCGAAGCTTAAAGCGATGCAAACGCTTGCCCAGATCCATGAGGCGCTCGCTTTCGCAATCGAGATACAGCGTATCGTCGATCTCGATGACGAAGAAATCATGCAGGTACTTGCCTTGCGGCGTCAGCAGTGCTGCCCATATGGCGCGGTCGGCCGCAACGTGCTCGATATCGTTGGAGATCACTCCTTGCAGGAACGATTTGCGATCTCTACCGCCGACCGTCACAACGCCACGGCTCCCGAGCCGTTCGAAACTACGATCCGTCATGCCCAACCTTTCGTCTGCGACAATGAATATTGCGTTCCAATCAAAAATGGCAAGACCGCTTGCAAACAAACCTTCGGAATTCAGGTAACCAGCGCGCCTTCGATCCTATATTCTACACGCAATGCACATTCTATTCGTCACGGCGACACGAATTGGCGACGCGATCCTCTCGACAGGTCTGCTGTCCCACTTGATCGACCGCTATCCCGACGCAAGGATCACGGTCGCGTCGGGGCCGGCTGCCGTTCCCCTGTTCGAGGCGATGCCCGGCCTGGAGCGCGTGATCGCGCTTCGGAAACGCCGTTTCTCACTTCATTGGTTATATCTTTGGCGGCAATGTGCACCGCGCCGTTGGGATATAGTCATCGATCTGCGCCGATCCGCAATATCCTGGCTACTCCTCACGCGCAGACGGCACAGGCCACCGCCAGCGAACCTCGAAGCGCACCGAGTGCCCCATCTGGCAGCGGCGCTCGGCCTGAGGGACACCCCCCCGTCGCCAACCTGCTGGACTGGTCCACAGGATGAAGCGCGAGCCGCCGAATTGGTTCCAGACGGCGACCCTGTCATTGCCGTCGGTTCCGCCGCGAACTGGCCCGGCAAACAGTGGCGGCCGGAATATTTCGTTGAATTGGTAAAGCGGCTGACTGACCAGGACGGACCTCTGCCGGACGCTCGTATCGCGGTCCTCGCCGCGGAACATGAACGCAAACAAGTGCAGCCGCTGCTTGACGCCATTCCAGCCGACCGGATGTTGGACCTCGTAGGGACGCCACTGCCGGTGGCCGCCGCAGCGCTAGGCCGCTGCGCGTTCTTCGTCGGCAACGATTCCGGTCTAATGCACATGTCGGCAGCTATGGGAACCCCGACGCTTGGCCTGTTCGGTCCCAGTCGCACCTCGCAATACGCACCGTGGGGCAAACTTATGGCGACCGTCCGTACGCTGGAAAGTTACGACGAAATTATCAGCGCACCCGGATACGACCACCGCACGACCGGGACGGTTATGGATAGCCTGACGGTCGACATGGCCGAAGATGCGGCGCGTGCGCTGTGGGCGCGCGTTACGGCGGTAAAAGCCGAACCGAAACGATGGCAGGCCTGATGCGCGTCATGCAGGTCATGGCCGGCGCCGACAAAGGCGGTGCGGAAACTTTTTTTACCCGTCTGGCGCCGGCATTGTCGCGCGCGGGCGTCGCGCAGGAAATCGTCATCCGACGCAACACCGATCGCGCCGCCGAATTGCAGGCGCAGGGAATAAGTCCGATACAGTTCGGATTCGGCGGCATGTTGGACTGCGTCACCGGCCACCGGCTCAACCGAGCGATTTCGCGCTTCGAGCCCGATGTCGTGTTGAGTTGGATGAACCGCGCGACGCAATTCTGCCCGCTTGGCAAGCACGTCTTCGCCGCCCGCCTCGGCGGATATTACAAGCTCGAAAACTACAAACGTTGCGACCATCTGATCGGCAACACGCAAGACATTTGCGACTATCTGGTTGACGAAGGATGGCCGCGCAACCGGACGTGGTACCTGCCGAATTTCGTCGACGCCCGGTCCGAACCGGCGGTGCCGCGCGCTACCCTGGATACACCGGAGGATGTGCCGCTTCTGTTGGCGCTGGGCCGACTGCATACGAACAAGGCCTTCGATGTGCTGTTGGAAGCGATGACAAGGCTGCCCAAGGCGTATCTCTGGCTCGCCGGCGAGGGACCGCTGCGGCGCGATCTGGAAGCGCAAGCAAATCGGCTGAAGATCGCCAACCGTGTCCGCTTCCTGGGCTGGCGAACGGACGTACCATCCCTTTTTGCATCGTGCGATATACTCGTCTGCCCCTCGCGTCACGAACCTTTGGGAAACGTCATCATCGAATCCTGGGCGCAGCGCAAACCGCTCGTCGCGGCAAGTTCGCAAGGGCCATCGGCACTCATCGAAGACGGAGAGACCGGCTTGCTGGTTCCCATCGACGACGCTCAGAGCCTCGCCACCGCCATCGCCCGTGTTACCGATGAGGCGAATTTGGCCGAAACGCTTGTCAGCAAGGGGCGAGTCGCCTATGAGGCCGACTTCACGGAAGCTGCTGTGGTTTCCGGCTATATGGAATTCTTCGAGAGAATTACGGCCTGATGTGCGGAATTGCCGGCATAATGGTACGCGATGGAAAAGGGCCGGATGCCTCGATCCTCGGCGTATTCGCCCGCGCCTTGGGCCATCGCGGTCCGGACGGCGAGGGAAAGTATCTCGCCGGTTCCGTCGCCATGGTGCAAACGCGCCTGGCCGTCATCGACCTGAAAACCGGCGATCAGCCTATCTATGAGGCCGGTGGCGGCGCCCTGATCGCCAACGCCGAAATTTACAACTACCTCGAACTTCGCGCGGAATTGTCGGACGTCCCGCAATCGACGAAATCGGACTGCGAACCGCCCCTGCACTTGTATCGCCGTGACGGGCTGTCTTTCACGGACTCGCTTCGGGGCATGTACGCGATCGCGATTCACGATCCAGTCGAAGCGCGCCTTGTCCTCGCGCGCGACCCGTTCGGGATCAAGCCGTTATATTATGTCGAAACCGAAGACCACTTCGCCTTCGCCTCCGAACCGCAGGCGCTGCTCACCGTCGGCGCGGTCGCGCCCGAAATGGCGGAGGAGCATCGCAACGAACTCTTGCAGCTGCAGTTCACCTGCGGCCGCGGCACGATCTACAAGGGCATCAACCGCGTCCTGCCGGGCGAGACGCTGGTAATCCGCGGCGGCCGGATCGTCGAACGGCGGCGGCGAGCGGCCCTGCCCGCGGGTGGACCGGAAGTGTGCGGTGTCGACGAAGGGCTGGCCCGGCTCGACGAAGCGCTGGAAGACAGCGTCATTTTGCACCAGCGGTCCGACGTGCCCTACGGTCTGTTCCTGTCCGGTGGAATCGACTCGTCGACCATGCTGGCCCTCATGTCGCGCTTGAACGAGCGACCCGTCAAGGCGTTCACGGCAGGATTCAGTGGGACCGCGGTCTTGGATGAACGTCAGCACGCGCGCGCGTTGGCCAAAACCGTCGGCGCGGAATTTCACGAGGTGGATTTTACAGATACGGATTTCTGGTCGCTGCTGCCCGAAATCGCGGCTGCGATGGACGATCCCGCCGCTGACTACGCGATCCTGCCCACGTGGAAACTGGCGCGAGAGGCGGCGCGTGACCTGAAGGTCGTCATTTCCGGCGAAGGCGGCGACGAGCTGTTCGGCGGCTACGGCCGCTATCGCAGCGCCTTGCGTCCGTGGTGGCGGGGCGGCCGGATGATGCGAGCACGCGGCATCGTCGAAGGCCTCGGTGTCCTGCGTCAGGACGACGCCAGCTGGCGCGACGCAATCGCGGCCGCGGAAGTCACCGCGACGGAGCCGCAGCGATCGCGGTTGCAAATCGCGCAGGCGGTCGACATCACCGATTGGCTACCCAACGACCTGTTGACCAAATTGGATCGCTGCCTGATGGCGCACGGCTTGGAAGGACGAACACCGTTTCTGGATACGGAAGTCGCCAACGCGGTCTTTCGTCTGCCGGACAGTCTTAAAATCCACAAGCAGCGGGGCAAATGGATTCTGCGGCGCTGGCTCGACCGGGTCTTGCCGGCTGCCCGCGCCTTCGAGCGAAAACGCGGCTTCACCGTACCGGTGGGCGAGTGGATATTCGAGCGCGGCGCGGAAATCGGACCGCTCGTCGCCGCCAGTCCGGCGGTCTCCGAAGCCTGCCACCCGGACCGCGTCGTCGAGCTGTATAAATCGACGCGTAAACGGGCCCGGTTGGCCGGTTGGGTCTTGTTGTTCTACGCCTTGTGGCACCGGCGCCATATCGAGCAACGCCGTCCGGAGGGCGACGTGTTCGACGTGTTGTCCGCCGTCTGAAATAGATAACCGGGGAGTCCGCCCATGACCGAAACCTATGATCTGATCGTTCGCGGCGGCATTTGCGTTACCCCTTCCGGCCGGCAAGAGGCCGATATCGGCATCCGGAATGGCAAGATCGCAACGATCGGTGTCTTGAATAGCGCGGATGCGGAAACCACCATCGACGCCGCCGGCCTTCACGTCTTGCCCGGCGTGATCGATACCCAGGTTCATTTCCGCGAACCGGGCAACGAGCACAAGGAAGACCTCGAATCCGGTACAAGAGCGGCGGTGCATGGCGGTGTCACCGCCATATTCGAGATGCCGAACACCAGCCCGTCGACCCTGACCGCCGCGGCGTTGGCCGACAAGGTCGCACGCGCCGACGAGCGGGCCTGGTGCGATTTCGCCTTCTTCATGGGCGCCGCGGCAGAAAACGCCGATCAGCTGGGCACGCTGGAGCGCGAACCCGGTTGTTGCGGCGTAAAACTGTTCATGGGCGCATCGACGGGCAATCTGCTGGTCGCCGACGACGAGGGCATCGCCGAGGTGCTCGCGCACGGAACGCGCCGTGTCGCGATCCATGCCGAAGACGAACCGAGGATGCAGGAACGCTTCCACCTGGCCGAGGAAGCGGCTCACCCGCGCGCCCATCCGGAGTGGCGTGATGCGGAATCGGCGCGGCTGGCGACGGAACGGGTCTTGCGCATCGCGCGGGAAAAGAACCGCCGTGTCCACGTGCTGCACATCACGACCGCCGACGAAATGCCCTTGCTGGCGCGACACAAAGACATCGCCACGGTCGAATGCACGCCGCAGCATCTGACCCTGGAGGCGCCGGATATCTACGACCGGATCGGCTCCTTCGCGCAGATGAACCCGCCGATCCGCGACGCGACGCACCGCGCCGGGCTCTGGGCCGGCCTGCGGGCTGGAATCGTCGACGTAATCGGCTCGGACCACGCGCCGCACACACGCGACGAGAAATCCGGCACCTATCCGAAAACGCCGTCCGGCATGCCCGGCGTGCAAACCCTGGTGCCACTTATGCTGAACCACGTGCATGAGGGACGGCTGACCCTGGAACGCTTTGTCGACCTCACCGCGCACGGGCCGCAGCGTATCTACAACATCGCCGGCAAGGGCCGCATCGCGGTCGGCTATGACGGCGATTTGACCTTGGTCGACCTGGCGGCGAAGCGGACCATCACGGAAGACTGGATCGCCAGCAAATGCGGCTGGACACCCTTCGCCGGAATGGAAGTTACGGGCTGGCCAATGGCGACGATCATCCGAGGCAATGTCGTGATGCGCGACGGCGAATTGATCGCCCGACAAATCGGCGAAAAAGTACGGTTTTCGGACTGTCTCTAGTGTCCTGATCGATAAGTTTCTAAGATTAATAAACTTTGATATTCGGAAGC
>CAYLTU010000033.1:3686-29097 GCA_964386465.1 uncultured Rhodospirillaceae bacterium | reverse complement strand
CGCGGCTTTTCACCTATGCGGTGATCACCGATACGCATTTGAACCAGGGCGAGACCGAGTGCAATTCGCCCTTCGAGGTCAACAAACTGGCCAACGGCCGTATGCGTCACGTCATCCGTGATTTGAACACTCGCGATGTGGCGTTCGTGATCCATCTCGGCGACCTGCTGCATCCGGTGCCGGCGATCCCGCATCTCTACGAGCAGGCGGCGCAGCGCTTCAAGGACCAGGTCGCGGAGCTGCGGCACACACTCTATACGATCCCCGGCAACCACGATGTCGGCGACAAGCCGATCGACTGGGGCCCGGCCGGTGTCGTGCGCGATGTGTACCTGGCTTTATGGGACGAACATTTCGGTTCGAACTATCAAGCGTTCGATCATGGCGACTGCCGCTTCATCCTGATCGACGCGCAGATCATCAATTCCGGCCTCGCGGCGGAGGCCGAGCAACGGGCATGGCTGGAGCGCGAACTTGCCGATAGCGCGGGAAAGCGGATTTTCCTCAACTCGCACTACCCACCCTTCCTGACCTATCGGGACGAAGACGAACATTACGACAATCTGGGCGAGCCGGGGCGGTCCTGGATACTGGAACTGCTGGAGAAACATGGGGTCGAGGCGCTGTTCGCGGGGCACGTCCATAATTTCTGGTACCACCGGCACGGATCGACCGATTGCTGGCTGCTGCCCTCGACCGCGTTCGTCCGCCAGGACTATTCGGAAATGTACCGCGCCGCGCCGCCGCCGGGGACGGAAGCCGGACGCAACGATGCGGCAAAGCTGGGATATTTCGTGGTCCATGTGCATGAACACGGCCATCTTTGCGAGATCGTCCGGACCTATGGCGAGGTCGCGGAACCAAATGCCGCGCCGCCAGCCGCGGTGTCGCGCGTGGCGCCGGTGCATCCGCTTGAAAATCCGCTGACGCGGTTCGGCTTCGATATGCGGCAGAACTGGCTGGAGGTGATCGAGATTCCGCCTTCCGGCGGGCTCGACGAATTCGACCGCAAGCGAACCCGCAACGATTACGGGCTGATGGCGTTGTTGGAGATGGGCGTGCGGCGGCTTCGCATTCCTGCGCGCGATTTGCTCGATGCCGGGCACCGGGCGCGTCTCGACGAACTGGCGCAGCTCGGCTTCAAGTTCACCCTGTTCTCGTTCGACAAGCCGAGTGCGCCGCTTGCCGCGGCCATCGAAGGCGCGAAAGGCCTTATCGATGCGTGGGAAATTGGTCAGACGCTTGAAACGTTGGGCGATGTGGCCGCCGCCGTGACACCGGCCGCCGAGGCTGCGGGCGCGGCGCTCTATTTGACCAAACTGCGGTCCAAGGACGAGATGGAGCGTGGCGGCGAGAAATACTTCCACATGATCAACCACGGCTTCACGCCGGACGAGGCCGATCAGATCGCATCGATCGCCGACATCGGGGGCGTGGCCGGTGTCATCTTTCGCGTCGCCGGCGAAACCGAACCATGGGTGGCCGTGCAGGAGGCGCTCAAAGTCTGCGCGCCTTTGGGACTGAAGGCATCGCTCCATATCCGCATGTCGGTCGGCAGCCCGGGGGCGGTTCAGCAGGACGAGGCGTGGGTCGCGGCCCGGACGGCGCAAGCGCTGGCCGCGGCGCACGCCAATCCCGCCGCGCATGTGTTCTGCGACACCTTCGCCGATGTCGATCGAGGCTATTTCGTCCGCCAGGGCGTGGTCGACCGGCTCTACAATCCCCGTGCCGCCTTCCATGTATTGCGCCATTTGAACGGCGCGTTGGCGGCGGCAGGCGGTCGCGATTGGGCGCTCGATATCGGCGGCAGGTCGGTCTCGTGCGGCGATGCGGGCGGACCCGGCGAGATCGTCGACCTTGCGACGGGCGAGCAGCGTGCTGGTGAGCGGGCGGATCTAAGCGGTGCATCGGCGATTTGGGTTGCAGACGCCTAAAGCCCACAGGCCTAACGATTGCGAATAGTGCGACAAAATCGCGCCCGATCCTTGCTTCTCACCGGTCTAGTCGTTTAGCGTTCGGACTATCCAATTTGTGCCATGGGGAGGGGCGCGTCGGTCGTATCCGCGGCCGGGCCTTTGCCGCAGCAAAACCGGACAATCTGCAAGCTTCAAGAGGAAGGAATATCGTGGAACTCAAACGACCGTTACCGACACCCCGGACCCCGGAGGCCAAGCCCTATTGGGACGGGCTGAAGGAAAAAAAACTCATGATGCCGAAATGCGACGATTGCGGCCATATCTTCTTCTATCCGCGTATCGCGTGCCCGTCCTGCCATTCGCGGAACGTCGGCTGGATGCAGGCCAGCGGCAAGGGCAAGCTGTTCTCCTTCGAGATCGCGCACCGCTCCTTGAATCCGGCCTTCAAGATCGAGGCGCCTTACATCCTCGCTATGATCGAACTCGAGGAAGGGCCGCGCATGATGTCGAACCTGATCAACATCGATCCCGATCCCGCGGTCGTGAAATGCGACATGCCGGTCGAGGTGGTGTTCGAGAAGCAGAACGACGACGTCACCATTCCACTCTTTCAACCGGCAAGCTGAGGCTTGCGGTTAAGAGAACGCGAAACGAATTCGATTGATGGAAGAGTGAAATGAAAGAACTATCAAATTCAGTATGTATCGTTGGCGTCGAGGAGTCCGATGAAGTCGGCAAATTGCCCGGTGTCAGCCAGCTGAGCCTGCATATCCAGGCGAGCCACAACGCCGTCGCCGACGCCGGGCTGAAAATGTCCGATGTCGACGGTATCTTCACCGCCGGGCAGCATTCGCCGGCCTTGCTTGGCGAGGCGCTGGGCGTCAACCCGCGCTATGTCGACGGCACGTCCGTTGGCGGCTGTTCGTTCATAATCATGGTGGGACATGCCCTTCTGGCCCTGCATCATGGGCTGTGCGACGTCGCATTGATCTCGCACGGCGAAAGCGGGCGTTCCGGCACCGGCGTGACCCGCGGGCGCGACACCAGCCTCAGCGGCCAGTACGAAATGCCTTACGGCTTCGGCGGCGCGCCGACCTATTTCGGCATGATCACCAACCGCCATATGCATGATTACGGCACGACGCTGGAAGATTGGGCGAAGGTTGCGGTTTCGACACGGGCCTGGGCCGGTTTGAACCCGAAGGCCATGTTCCGCGATCCGATCACGGTCCAGGACGTGCTCGACTCGAAGCCGTTGTTCTACCCCTTCAACCTGCTGAACATCTGTCTTGTGACGGATGCCGGCGGTGCGGTGGTGCTGACGCGCGCGGACCGGGCGCAAGATTGCGCAAAGAAGCCCGTCTATGTACGTGGCGCCGGCGAGGGCACGGACCATGTCTTCGTGACAGAAATGGAAGAGATGCCGCTCAGCGTGGCGACGCGCAATTCCGGCAAGAAGGCGTTCGAGATGGCCGGCGTGAGCCATGGCGATTTCGATCACATCATGCTGTACGACGCCTTCTCCTCGGGCCCGCCGATCATGCTCGAGTCGCTTGGTTTCTGCGAGCCGGGCGAGGGCTGCTCGTTCTTCGACGAGGGCAAATCGACGCCAGGCGGTTCGCTGCCGATCAACACCAATGGCGGCGGCCTGTCCTACACCCACAGCGGGATGTACGGCATCTTCCCGATCATCGAAGCGGTGCGTCAGCAGCGCGGCGAATGCGGCGACCGTCAAGTGCCGGGCGCCGAGCTTTCGCTGGTCAACGGCATGGGCGGCATGCTGTCCGCCGCCGGCACGATCGTGCTGTCCACTCAGAAGTGACGCCGGTCGCGATCGAAGCGTGAGGAAGAGGAGCGGTCCAGGCCGCTCCTTTTTCCGTTATAGGCGGAGAAAAAGAAGCTATGCAACTGACGCTGTTTATCAATCCGGAGCATCGGGCCGATGACGATCTGTCGGCCCGGTTCGACGACCATATCGAGCAGGTGCGGGTGGCCAGACAGGCGGGCTATGACGGTATCGCGGTGGGCAATCATCTGTCCTTCGGTTCCACGGCCTGGTTCCCGCCGCTCGAAACCCTGATACGGCTTTCCGCGGAGGCGGAGGGAATGTCGCTCGCGACCTGCATGCTGGTTCTGCCGCTCTATCATCCGCTGCATGTCGTCGAGCAGGCGTCGATGCTCGACATCATATCCGGTGGAAAGCTGATCCTTGGCGTCGCGCCCGGTTGGACGGAGGACGAGTTCAAGGTCATGGGGATCGACCATGGCCGCCGCCTCGGTCGCTATATCGAGGGGGTCACGTTGATGCAGCGTCTCTGGTCGGAGGACGCGGTCGATTTCGAAGGCAAGCATTTCCAGGCGGACGGCCTTTCCCTGGCGCAGAAATCGGTGCAGAAACCCCGGCCGCCGATGTGGTACGGCGGAAGTGTCGACGCGGCGGTGGCGCGTGCGGGGCGATTGGCCGACACGGCGCTTGGCGACAGCTGGGTCGCCTCGTCGCACCTTGTAGAGGACGTAATCGTGAAACAGGCGGGCGTCTTCCGCGACAGCTTGGCGGAACTTGGCAAGCCGATGCCGGCGGAGTTCCCGCTGCTGCGCAACATCGTCGTAGCGCCGGACAAGGCGACCGCGTTGAAGGATGCGGGCCCGTTTTTGGAAGCGAGCTACCGCGTGTTCGGACAATGGGGTTTGTTTTCGCAGGTCGTCGGTTCCGGCAAGGACCAACTCGACCTGGAGGAACTGATCGCCGGCCGCGTCATCATCGGCTCGCCGGAAGAATGCGCGGAAGAACTGGTCCGGCTTGCGCGCGCAACCGATTTCACGAGACTGATCGCCCGGGTGCAGTGGCTCGGCATGGATCAGAGCATCGTGTTGCGCACGGTCGAGATGCTGGCGCGGGAGGTAGCGCCGCTAGTGCGGAAAGAATTGAAATAAATACGCGGTCCGATACAAACCATTGTCTCGGGCTGGTTGCCGTTTTAATTCCACGATCGTTACGCGTCTTAATAAAAAAGTCGTTCGAGCGGCGTCGAATCTGATAACAGTTTCCAGAGTGTGCCGGCAACTGGTCCGTAATTATCATGGGAACGGATTCGGCATCCGTTGTGAAATTTGACGATTTTGAAAATGCGGAAATACCCGAGTCTATCACTTCGCATCATTTCAGTTTTTATTCTATTCATTGTCGCTGCTACGGCGATGGGTTTCGCTGCGCTGGTCTTCATGCCAGATTTTCGAAGGCAGGCATTTACGGCTGTCGTTCCGGCATTCAACGTCTACCAGGTCATGTCGTTACGGCGCTTCGTGCGGGAGCGGGATTTCGTAAGCGCTGCCGCGCGGTTGGACCGCCATATCGACCTCGCGCGACAACTCAGCCGAGGTCGAAGTCAGATGGTTCCTGGACTTGTCGAGGCATTCGAACTCGTCGTCAGGCAGGCGCGCGCCGACAGCGAATTCGAACTTTTGAAGCCCGTACTCGAACGCCTGGTGGAAGTCGAGCCGGACCTCTATCTGGGTCGGATTTGGATGGCGCGGACTCTCTGGCGGGTCGATCCCGCTGCGGCGCTCGTGCATTTGGAGAAGGCTATCAAGCTTGTTTCCGCCGACGAACGAGCATACAGGGAAGGGCTGGAGGCCTCTCTGCAACTCGGCGATATGGGGCTGGCAGGGAAATATTGCAACCTGTACCGGGCAGCGCAATTCGGCGGTCCCTTGCCTAGAAGTTACTATAATATTTTTCGCGGAACCGGGCTGCGTCGGCTGTTGCTGTATGCAAAAACGCGCAGCGATAAAGAGATATTCGTAGCAAATAGCGGTCTCGACCTCGATCGGCGGCGCACCTATGTGTTCGAACTTCCGGAGCCCATCCAATTGGACATGCTCAGACTGCAATTGGGTACGCTTCCCGGGTTGCGAATTAGATTCCATGAGGTGCTAATAGTTGGACCGAAGCAGCGTACACGGCTCGGCCCATCCGATGTTGTCGTAACAAGCAGAACGGGCTACGTGCAGCGCACGAGCGAAGATTCGCTCGACATCCTATCCGTTGGGTCTGACGACGAAGAGTTGCTGTTTCGGTTCGGTGGCGATGCGCCAATCGCAAACCGCGTCGCATTCGATATCACTTTCAGCAGGCTTGGTTTGTCGAATATTCCCGCCTGTTTGAGCTGACCGGTCGATAATGCCGCTGTTCCGCAAGCAATATTGGTTCTTGATACTCGGAATCGCGTTGCTTGCGCTTTTTACCGGCGGCGGCGCCGTTCTACAGAAAGACTGGCAGGTTGCACACCGTTCTCATTCCGTTCACCTGCCGTCGATCGATTGGGTTGAATACCATGCTCGTCTGTTTTTCGCAGAAACTAAGCGGACATTGTTTGTTTCGCGCAAAATAGGGCTGCCACAGGTCAGACTGTACGTGCCGGAGCGGGCGCAGATTGCGTTGTTATCGGATATTCCTGTCTCGACGAAAAAGTGGCGCAAGGCCTTCCTGCAAACGATTGATGGTGCGCTTCAACCCGTAAAGGTGCGGTCCCGGGGAGACAACCCGGTAAACTGGATTTTTGGTAAAAAATCATGGCGTGTGAAGGCTCGGAAGAAAGATGTGAAAGATGGCGTTCGCACGCGCGAATATGTGGTGCCGCAAGGCCTGCCCTGGACAGAGTTCGTCGCCAGCTTGCAGGCGGTTAGAATGGGTTTGCTTGCGCCTCGAGCTAGACTGGTCGAGCTTTTTGTGAACGACGAAAGCAGCGGCGTCTATATGGAGCGGGAGCGGCTTGACGAAAGTTTCCTTCGAAACGCCGGGCTCATGCCAGTCAACCTGTACAAGGGTGAGCAATTCAATCTGGAGGCCAAGGAGCGTATCGACGGATCCCTATTCAACAATCCTGGCCTCTGGTCGAAAATCTCTGTTTTCAATCAAAAGCCGGAATCCGATTTTTCCGACTTGGCGCAATTCATTGACGGGTTGAGGCGCGCGGAGGTTTCGACCTCGGCGTTGCAACAATTTAAAGACAGCGCGCCCATTGAAATCTGGTCGAAATTTGCGGCATTCCAACTCGTCGGTGGCGGTTTTCATAATGATTGGATTCACAACCTGCGAGTCGCTATAGACCCATGGACAGGGTATTCGCACCCGATAGCCTATGATGTCGGAGTAACAGGCGGACCCTATGAGGGACCTTTGGAATTCTCCACGCACGACGTATTACGGCTGTTGAACATGCAGCCGGAATTCGTTCTGGCGAAATATCGCGAAATCTATAAGTGGGTATCCGCTAACGGTTCGATCACGGACTTTCTCGAAGAGTTAAAAGCTGTTCCGGTTGCGCTTCGTACCTCGCTGGAGCGGGATATTCACATACTCCAGGAAGTTTATGCGTATAGGCTGGATCGAAAATTCTTAGATCCGGATATTGCCGCACAGCAATTCGCAGACGATCTTTCGTCGCTTACGGTTAGGGCGAATAGTTTACGGGAACGCCTTTCCGGAAGGCCGAGCGCGGAATGGCAAAGTTCTGAAAACCGCTTGTCGATTTCGATCGATGGGGAAATTCCGCTTGGCGGTCTAACACTGGAACTCGAAGAACTGGAGAATGTCCCGACGGTATTTGCCGATCTCGACGGCGATCGAAAATTCGGTGCGCGAGACGTTGCAATACCGAGTGAGAGGGTGACCGGCGGTCTCCGACTCGACGCGATTTTTCTTGCCGATCGTGTTCCTGCTGCAACGCGCCTGCGGCCCTACCTCAACCATCGAAACGTGAAAGTTCGCGAAACGAAGTTTGAACTTATATTTTCCCGGCGCATCGATGTCCGCGAAATACGCGCTGCCAATCCTCTCACGGGGGTCAACTTCGTACTCCCGAAAGGCGAGGCAGCAGGTGCGCTTCCGACCAGGTTCAATCGACCGCTCGTCTCTCGAGTCGAAAGCGAAACGCCGATCTTATGGTCGGGAACGGTACGCATTAGGGAAAATCGGATCCTACGTGACCCGGTTAGGATCGCGGCGGGAACTCGAATCGTGGTCGCACCTGGTGCAAGCTTGATGTTTCGGGGAAAGCTGGAAATTTCGGGTACCGAAGGCGAACCGGTGGAAATCGTCGCTCAGGTGGAGGACCGGCCTTGGGGCGCCATTTCGTTGGTTGGACCGGGAACGTCGGGATCTTCGCTGAAGCACGTGCGAATTTCCGGCGGCAGCGGCGGTGAACTTTTCGGAATCCGCGTAATCGGAATGCTGTCGATCCATAACACATCCGATATTCTTCTCGATAATTTGCATCTTAGCGGAAATTCCGACTACGACGACATGATCCATATCGTATACGGCACGAACGTCAGGTTAGTGGATTGCACTCTCGTGAAGCCGAAGGCGGACGGTATAGACATGGATATTTCGAAGGCCATTCACGCCGTTGGATTGAAGGTTTCCGGAGCCGGCAACGATGCCATCGACCTGATGAGCACGGAAGCATTGATCGAAGGAAGCACTCTGTCGATTTCCAAGGATAAGGGAGTTTCCGCAGGAGAAAAATCGACCGTACTGGTCGTCAACACCTTGGTTGAAAAGAACGCGATAGGAGTCGAATCGAAAGACGGTTCACTTCTGCAAATGCTGCATACGACGTTCGATGCCAATGCAGTGAACGTCAGCGCCTATAAGAAAAACTGGCGATATGGTGCGGGTGGTTCTGTCGATATCAGAAAATCGATTGTTATGGGTAAGGGCGTGTCTTATCGAATCAAGAAAGGGTCGAGTTTGTCGATTTACGATTCGGCGGTTGGCTCTGAACTGCCGACGGGAAAACGGATCGTATCGTTTCCGAATAATTCGATTGCAAGAGATAGCGATGCTTCGGGTTTGGACTACGGCGCCGGGCTTTCCCCGATGTTCAGCCGGCTGCGGACCAAACCAGACCCGCGAATTCGTGGCGTCACCCCATGATGGAAAATTTCCCCTCAGCAGCGTCGCAAGGACGCGCGCATTTGGCGAGCCGGTCGAGCGAAGGTCAGCAGGATTTTCAACGGTATGAATTCAAATATCTTCTGAATGCCAGATTGCGTGAAGGGATCGAAACTGAAGTTCGTCATTTCATGCGCTATGACGGGCATGTTCACCGGTCTCTGGAGAATGCATATATCGTTAGATCGCTATATTTCGACGACCCATACTCGTCGGCGTTTTATGAGAAGATCGATGGCATTATGGAGCGTCAAAAGTTCAGGCTCCGTACCTATGGGTCGGATTGGGAGCCGTCTTTGCCCATCTTCCTAGAAACGAAAGGACGGACAAACGAACGCACATACAAACATCGGATTGCCGTGCGATACGAACATTTGGACTTGCTGACAACGCCGTCCCAATGCTGGAAGTTGGTCGACTCCTACAAGCAAAGCGCTCTCGTTGAAAAGTTCATTTACGACACCGATCGGCGGAATATCTCGGCACGCGTGCTGGTCGATTACCTGCGGCGGCCCTATGTCAGCGACTATGATTCCAATTTCCGAGTTACATTCGACCATGCGGTAAAGAGTTGTGTCGCCAAATCGCTGTATCCACCGGAGGGTTCGGTTAACTGGAAGGAGTGCGTCGCCGGATGGACGATCCTCGAAGTAAAGTTCGACCGCCGCATGCCGAAGTGGTTTCACAGAATTTTACAAAATTTCGAACTACGCCGAGTGTCGATATCAAAGTTTTGTCTTGGCATGAAACAATGCGGAATTGCGGAAGATCTATCTTGATTGGATTGAATAAATGAACACAGCTGAGGAATTCTTTAACGCCGAACGCGTCGCGCACGTATATGGATTCAGTGAAATTCTGATTAATCTTGCGCTGGCTTTCATCTTGGGCTTGGTTATCAGTTGGGTTTACAAATCGACGCATCGCGGTCTCAGCTACTCGCAATCCTTCATGCTAACGACGGTTTTCGTTACGATTATCGTGGCCATGGTCATCATGGTTATCGGAAATAATTTGGCGCGCGCGTTTGCACTCGTCGGTGCGTTATCCATCATTCGTTTTCGAACGGTCGTCAAGGATACCAAGGATACGGCTTTCATTTTTTGGGGACTCGCGGCTGGCATGGCAGCCGGGACATCCAGTTATTTCCTCGCCGTTGCCGGGTCCGTTGTCATCGGAGCCATTGCATTCGTGCTGCACGCCACGAACTATGGTTCGCTGTACAAGAGCGAGTTCATCTTGCGCTTCAGGGCCCGTGTGGGCGGGACACAATCGGCGGATTATTCCAGCATCGTGGAACGCTTCGCCCAGAGTTCGGCATTGTTGCATGTCGAGCCGTCCGGCGATGGACAAACTGCGCGTTTGACCATGGATATCGTCATGAAGAACGATACGGATCCCAATGATCTTGCCGCTGCGGTAAGCCAGCTTGAGGGTGTTTCGGAAGTTGCTCTCGTCGCGTCGAAAACGGATGTCGATTATTAGGATGGCGTCGATACAGAACCGTCGCAGGTAGGCGGAGAGGCCGCACCCATGGGCTACCTGCTCCGTATGGTCGACAGGTTGACGGACACGGTCGGGGGAATCGGCGCGTCCCTCGTTATTCCGCTTTTCATCATCATGGGTTACGAAGTCTTCGCCCGCTTCCTGTTCGACCTGCCGACCTTCTGGGCCTACGAGTTCGCCTACATGATCACGGGTGCGCATTTCGTGCTCGGCATTGCCTACGTCACGAAAGCGCGGCTGCATATCCGTGTCGACTTTCTGTACAGCCGCTTCCCGCCCCGGCTCCAGGCTTCGATCGACTGCATCATTTACGTCTTCTTCCTGTTTCCCGTCTCGGCCTGGATGAGCTGGCGTCTCGGCGTCGTTGCCTATGATGCGTATGTCATCGGCGAAGTCTCCGGCGAGTCGGTTTGGAACCCGGTAGTCTGGCCGTTGCGCACCGTGGTCGCGTGCGGTTATTCGCTGTTTGCCTTGCAGATCCTGGCCGAGGCGGTGAAGACTTTCCGGACCGCCGCCGGCCGGCCGGTGGAGCCGTCATGACGGTCGACCTGGCGCTATGGATGTTTCCGGCGCTGCTGGCGCTGATCTTCATCGGCGTGCCGGTTGCCTTCTCCCTGATGACGGTTGCCCTGGTGTTCGGCGTGGCGCAGTTCGGCGAGTCCGTCGTCGTCATCTTCGCGCACCGGGTCGAGGAGGTCGGCGGTTCGCATATCCTTGCGGCGGTGCCGCTTTTCATCTTCATGGGTGCGATGCTGGAAAAATCGGGCATCGCCGAAGGCATGTTCGAGACGATCCACATCTGGACCCGAAAACTGCCCGGCGGCCTGGCGGTGGGCACGATCGTGATCTGCGTGCTGTTCGCCGCGTCGAGCGGTGTCGTCGGCGCGACCGAGACCGTCGTCGGCATGCTGGCGACCCCCGTGATGTTGCGCGCCGGTTACGACAAGGGATTGATCGCCGGCACGATCTGCGCCGGTGGATCGCTCGGCTCGATCATTCCGCCGTCGGTACTCGTCGTCATTCTGGCAACGATCGCCGATTTGGGCATCGGCGAGATGTTCGCAGCGATGCTGTTTCCGGGCCTGGTTCTGGCGGGCCTCTATATTCTCTATATCCTCGGACATAGTTTTTTCCGGCCTTCCGTCGCGCCACCGCCGCCGGCGGCCGTGGACGATATACCGCTCGCGATCCGGCTGTGGCGCACCGTCGTCGTGTTGGTGCCGCCGCTATCGCTGATCGCCGCGGTACTGGGCAGCATCATTTTCGCCATTGCCGTGCCGACGGAGGCCGCCGCCATCGGTGCGATCGGCGGTTTGGTTCTTACGGTTCTTTATAAAAAGTTTTCGATTGCCGTCGTTCGCGGGGCGCTGCTGACGACGATATCGATCACCGCGATGGTTCTTACCATCGTCGTCGGCGGACTCATGTTCGCCGGTGTCTTCGCGGGCGCGGGCGGCCTTATTGCAGTGCAAACCATGCTTGCCGAATCGGCGCTGGGGCCTTGGGGCACCGTCTTGCTGATCCTGCTGATCACCTTCGTGGCGGGTTTCGTCATCGATCTGATTTCGATCATGCTGATCCTGGTGCCGCTCGCCATGCCGATCGTCACCGGGCTGGGGTTCGATGCGGTCTGGTTCTGCATTGCTCTGCTGATCATGATGCAGACCAGCATGCTGACGCCGCCGATGGCCGGCGCGATCTTCTATTTCCGCGCCATCGCCCCGCCGGAGATCACGCTGCGCGACATGTATCGCGGCGTCGTTCCGTTCATCATCCTGCACTTCGCGGTGCTCGGGCTGATCATCGCTTTTCCGTCCGTCGCGCTTTGGCTGCCATCGGCATTGCTTGGATTCGATTGACGGGACGCGTGTTACGGTTGTCCGATCGGACGCGGACGATCAAACTGTTTCGGACAAACATGGAGTGGGAACGGCATGTCGAACGATACCTTGAAACAGATGGCGCTGGACTATCACCGTAATCCGGTCCCGGGAAAGCTGTCCATTCTCCCCAGCAAGCCGCTCGGCAATCAACACGATCTGGCGCTTGCCTATTCGCCCGGTGTCGCCGCCGCGTGCGAGGCGATCGCCGAGGATCCCGCGGAAGTCGCCACCTTGACGGCCGCCAGAACCTGGTCGCCGTGATCACCAATGGCACCGCGGTGCTCGGGCTCGGCGCGATCGGGCCGCTCGCCTCGAAGCCGGTGATGGAAGGCAAGGCGGTTCTGTTCAAGAAGTTCGCCGACATCGATGTGTTCGATATCGAACTCGACGCCACCGACCCGGAGAAGATGGTCGACATCATCACCAGCCTGGAGCCGACCTTCGGCGCGATCAATCTGGAGGACATCAAGGCGCCGGAGTGTTTCATCGTCGAGAAACGTTGCCGCGAGCGCATGGGTATCCCCGTCTTCCACGACGATCAGCACGGTACCGCGATCGTCGCGGCTGCCGCGATCCTCAACGGGTTGCGCCTCGTCGGCAAGAAATTCGGCGACATCAAGCTCGTCTCCACCGGCGGCGGGGCGGCGGGTATCGCCTGCCTGAACCTGTTGGTCGGTATGGGCGTGAAACGCGAAAACATAACCCTGGTCGATCGGTTGGGCGTCGTGCACGTCGGCCGCAACGAGGAGATGGATCCCTACAAGGAATCCTACGCGCAGGACACCGATGCCCGCACGCTGGACGAGGTTATCGACGGGGCGGACGTGTTCCTCGGCCTTTCGGCGCCGGGCGTGTTGACGGGCGACATGGTCAAGCGGATGGCCGGCAAGCCGTTGATAATGGCGCTCGCCAACCCCAATCCGGAAATCGAGCCGGACGAGGCGCGGGCGGCGGCGCCGGACGCGATCATCGCGACGGGCCGGTCCGATTTCCCGAACCAGGTCAACAATGTCCTATGCTTTCCGTTCATTTTCCGCGGCGCGCTGGATGTCGGCGCGACGGAGATCAACGAGGAGATGAAGCAGGCGGCGGTGAAGGCGATCGCGGGACTGGCGATGGCGGAAAGCTCCGAGGTCGTCGCCGTTGCCTACCAGAGCGAGGATCTGAAATTCGGCCCGGAATACGTGATCCCGAAACCGTTCGATTTGCGCCTGATCGTCGAGATCGCGCCGGCGGTGGCCCGGGCCGCGATGGACAGCGGCGTGGCGACGCGCCCGATCGAAGATTTCGAGGCCTACCGCAACCGGCTGGAGCGGTTCGTGTTCCGCTCCGGCATGCTGATGAAACCGGTGATCGAGCGGGCGCGGGCGGAACCGAAGCGTCTGGTGTTCGCCGAAGGCGAAGACTCGCGGGTGCTGCGCGCGGCGCAGGTCGTGGTCGATGACGGTGTCGCGAAGCCGATCCTGGTTGGCCGTCCCGCCGTCGTCGCCGACCGGATCGAGAAGCTTGGATTGCGGCTCCGGCAGGACAGGGACTTCGAACTCGTGAACCCGCAAAGCGACCCGCGCTACGAGTCCTATTGGCAGGGTTACCACGGCATCATGGAGCGGCACGGCGTGTCGCCGGATTTGGCGCGCACGATCATCCGGACGAACACGACCGTGATCGCCGCGATGATGCTTCGCCGCGGCGAGGCGGACGGGATGATTTGCGGGACTTACGGCAACTACGGTTGGCATTTGCGCCACGTCCTGGACGTCATCGGCAAGGGGGAGGGGGTGCGCGACGTCTCCGCGCTCGGCTTGCTCATCATGCCGAAGGGCACGTTCTTCCTCTGCGATACCCATGTCACGCCGAACCCGACGATGGAGGAAATCGTCGAAATGACGTTGCTGGGCGCGGAAACGGTACGCCGGTTCGGCGAGGAGCCGCGTGTCGCGCTGCTGTCCCATTCGAATTTCGGCACCGCGGATACCGAATCGGCCGTCAAGATGCGCAAGGCGGTCGAGGTGCTGAAGGAAGCCGATCCGGCGCTCGAAGTCGAAGGCGAAATGCATGCCGACGCGGCGATCGATCCGGCCGTCCGCGAGCGTATCTTCCCGAACTCGAAACTGAAGAGCCGGGCCAATCTGCTGGTGCTGCCGAACCTGGAGGCGGCCAACAACGCCTTCAACCTGCTGATGTCGATAGGCGACGGCCTGCCGGTCGGCCCCATCCTCGTCGGCGCCGCCGCCCCGGCGCATATACTGACGCCGTCGGTCACGGCGCGCGGCATCGTCAATATGAGCGCGCTCGCCGTCGTCGACGCGCAATCGCGTCTGCGCGAGTCGCAGTTCGAACTTTTGGACAGCTAACCGTCAGGACATCGAACCATGAATATGAGGGTTGTGTCGTGCACCGCCGCAATTCGATCGAATGTTTCCGCTGTTCGTAAAGCAATACCATCCTTGTCACGGCCGTCGGCGTAAATGTGGCAATGCAAGACGCGACCCCTTATTTTCCATATACCGCTTAAAGCTGGCGATACGATGACAATCACTGGTCAACGACCTCCATGCCCATCTTGCAAAGGCTATATGAACAGAGCTAATACAAATACTGGCGCAACAATTCGTTACCAATGGCGTAAAAACGGTAAAACAAACCATTGGACAGCTGGAGGTAGCTAGTCTGGATACAGCTATGAATTATTCTTTAAATGCTACACACATTTTTACCAATGATGATGAATTTGCCATTATGGTGGGATTTTCTGATGACGAACTTGCACCAAAAAAATTCGTCATACTCCAGAAAGCACATATTTACGGTGAGCAGGATAAGAAATTGGGCATGGATAAAATTCATATCCAGATTGAGGGCCAATCTCGCTCAGTTTATGGCGGCATTAGGGCGATTTATACTGACGGTGAGAATATTAAACTTGTGCTGAACGATGAAACTAGGTTGGCCCTATCAGTCGATGGAGACATTGAAGTCAGCACAATTGTTGATCAAACTCAGTTTGAAAAGGTTCTATCTAAGTTGAAAAAAATTTGTGAAACTGAGGGTATATTGTTCACTTTCGAAAAATAGGGGGTATTAGATACGTGGATCGTGGTCAGGTCTTTCTTTGCCACATGCCCTCCTGGGAGATGTGGGGACCCAATACAAAAGTCCGAACCTCAGCCCGCCGAACAGCAGGGTCAGGACACTGTCCCACAGGACGCCGGGCGTGAATAAGAGGATACAATATCCAATTAGGTATGGTGTCCGTGCGCCGTAGCCGATTAGGATTTATGTCTACCTATTTTGGGTGCGCTTCAGAGAGTCGCAGTTTGAACTTCCGAACCCCCAACCGCCAGGATATCGGACCATGAATATCGGTACATCCGTTCCGCTTCCCGCCTATAATATCGACCCGGCCTTCATTGCCAAGAAGGCCGAAGATCTGGGCTTCGACTCCATCTGGTACGCGGAGCATCCGGTTGTGCCGGTCCATAGCGAGAGCCCGTTCCCTTCGACCGGCGGCGAGATACCGTGGACCTATTCGCATTTCACCGAGCCCTATATCGCGCTCGCCCGGGCGTCGGCGGTGACCAGCAGGATCCTGCTGGGGACCGGCATCACCTTGGTGCCGGAACGCAATCCGCTGGTCCTGGCGAAGGAGGTCGCGGCGCTCGACCTCTATAGCGGCGGCCGGTTCCTGTTCGGCATCGGCACGGGATGGTTGAAGGAGGAGACCGAGCTGATGGGCGGCAATTTCCCGCGCCGCTGGACCCAGACCCGGGAGGCCCTGGACGTCATGAAACTGCTCTGGACCGAGGAGGAGGCGGAGTATCACGGCGAATTTTTCGATTTCCCGCCGGTGCGCTGCTTCCCGAAACCGGCTCAGAAGCCCTATCCACCGATCATCATCGGCGGTATGGCGCCCAATGTGCTGAAGCGCATCGTCGCCCATGCGGACGGCTGGCTGCCGAACCGGGTGACGTTGGAATATCTCGAAAAGAGCCGCCGGGAGCTCGACGACCTGGCGACCGAAGCCGGACGCGATCCCAAGTCGATTTCGATTTCGATATTCGGGCAAGAACCGGACCGCGCGCACTGTCAATCCCTGCTCGACGCCGGGGCCGACCGGGTCGTGGTCAAGCCGGAATGGGTCGAGACGGAAGCGGAAATGGGCGATCAGCTAGAACGGATGGCGGAAGCGGTTCTGTAATCTATCCGGCCTTGTTCGATTTCCGCCGGTAGTGCCGCTTCGCCTTGGCGCGGTTGCCGCAGGCGTCCATCGAGCACCAGGTGCGGCGCCGGTTCTTGCTCTCGTCGAGGAACATCCAGGCGCAATTGTCGCCGGGACAGACCTTCACCCGGCCAATTTCGGAACCGCGGCTGAGCAAGGCCATGGCGGAGACGGCGGCCGCCTGATCCAAGGTCAGCGACGGGTTCAGGCCAATACCCCGGCCGTCGCCCGGTTCCATGACCTGGCGCGGAAGGGATTCCAGGGCGCTGTTAAGGGCCGCCAGATCCTCTTTTCCCGGCGCCACGTCATTCATGGCCGCCAGCAGAACACGGCGCAGCGATCCGCGGAACCTGACGATTTCCGGGAGCCGGCCCTGTTTCCCGGCGACAGTCCTGAGCCCGGCATCCCGGCACCAGATTTCGACATCTTCGTCGATTTCCAGTTTTTCTTCGACGAGATCGCCGTCGGGAGACCAATTGGCCGTGTTGACGAAATCGAGGCAAGTTCTCCCGCCAATATGGCGGATCGGTCGTTTACTGGGCTTCATGGCTGTATTCTAACCGGAACAAAGGTTGACAGTAAACGATGATCCGGTAAGTTATAACTGCTACAATAGTTAGAAATAGGCTTTCAGGATGACCCAGATGTCTTACACGCTTTACGGCAGCCGTCGCTCCGGATCGGTCATCGTCGAGATGGCGCTCAGTGAAATCGGCGCGCCTTACGAATTCCACGAAGTCGATCTGAAATCCGACAGGCAGCGTGAAGCGGATTACGCCGCCGTCAATCCGCAGCGCAAGCTTCCGGCGCTGATCTTTCCGACCGGGGAGACGATGACGGAATCGGCGGCGATTGCGTTGGCGCTCGACCGGCGCCATCCCGAGGCGAAGTTGCTGCCGCCTACCGACTCGGCGGACTTTCTTCAGGCGCTGCGCTGGCTCACTTTCGTGGCGACGGAAATTTACCCGATTGTCGAAATCAACGACTATCCGGAGCGTTTCGTGGCGGATCCCGCGGGCGACCCGGACATCGTGCGAGAGAATGCGCGCCGCATCTGGCGCGACCGCTGGTCGATCGTCGAAGACAATGTCGCGGGATCGCCCTACCTGCTGCCGGGCGGGTTCTGTCTTGCCGATATCTACATCGCGGTGGTCAGCCGTTGGGCGCAGCAGGAAGAGTGGCGGCCAATCCACATCCCGAAGGTCGAACGGATCGCAGCCGCGGTCGCTGCCCGTGCCGCCTGCGCGCCGGTCTGGGCGCGGAATTTCGGTTAGGCGGTCTCGAGGATCAGATTGCCGTAGCGGTCGCAGGTCGCCGTCTGGTCCGGGTGGATCAAGGTTGTCGAGTCGAGCTGCACGACCAGCGCCGGGCCCGGGAAGTCGACGCCCGCCGACAGTTTTTCACGATCATAGACCGGCACCGTCTGCGTGCCGTCGGCGAAATGGATCGGCAGCCGGTCGACGTGGGCTTCCTCCAGGCTGCCGCCGCTCGGGATCTCGGTCGCGTACGGCTGTGGCAGGCTGCCTTCCGCCGCGACCTGCAGCGTGACGATCTCCACCGGCGTATCGTGCTGAGCGAAGGTGTAGAGCCGCTCATGCAGCGCGTGGAAAGCCCCCAGGGTGTTCTGGACCGTTTCCGGCGTGACCGTCGGGTCGGCCCAGGGAACGGTCAATTCGAAGCCCTGGTGGCGGTAGCGCAGGCTTGCGGTCCGAGTTATCCGCCGCGCTTCGGCCGGGACCCGTTCGCGGTCGAGCCATTGCATGGCTTCGGTTTCCAGTTCGTCGAAGGTTCGGGCGATGCGGGCGTGGTCGTAGTCCGGCGGCGTTTCCAAACAGGTCCGCGCATAGTCGGCGCGCAATTGCGAGACCAGGAGCCCCATTGCCGATAGCACGCCGGGCGCCGGAGGCACGATGACGGTACGCGCGCCCAGCAGCCGGGCCAGCGAACCGCTATGCAGCGGTCCCGCGCCGCCGAAGGCGATCAGCGCGAAATCGCGCGGATCGTGGCCACGCTCGACGGAGATGACCCGGATCGCGCCGACCATGTCGTTGTCGCCGATCGAAAGGATCCCGCGCGCCGCCTCTTCGGTGCCGAGGCCGAGCGGTTTCGCTACCCGCCGGTCGATCGCGGCGCGCGCCGCATCGACGTCAAGCTGCATCGTGCCGCCCAACAGGTAGGGCGGCAGGTGGCCTAGCGTGAGATGCGCGTCGGTGACCGTCGGTTCTTCGCCGCCGCGGCCATAACAGGCCGGACCCGGATTGGCGCCTGCGCTCCGCGGACCTACCGTCAGCGCGCCGGTGTCGGAGATGCCGGCAATCGAGCCGCCGCCCGTCCCGACCGTATTGATGTCGAGCATCGGGAAGCTCAACGGCCAGTCGCCGATCCGGCCGTTGTTCGTCAGCGCGTATTCGCCATCCTTGATCAGGCAGATATCGGCCGAAGTGCCCCCGATATCGATGCCGATCACGTCCTTGTAACCGGCCGCCGCCCCGATGAAACGCGCGCCGACGACGCCCGCCGCCGGGCCCGAGAGCGCTGTATGCGCCGGGACCCGTTCCACCTCGCCGGCGCCGACCACGCCGCCGTTCGACTTCATGATCAGCAACGGCGCCGTCGCGCGTTCGGTTTCGAGCCGTTCGGCGAGCTGCCCGACATAGTGGGAAACCGCGGGCATGACATAGACGTTAAGGACCGTCGCGATGCTGCGCTCATATTCGCGAAACACCCGCAGCACTTCGGAGGAAAGGGAGATCAGGGCGTCGGGATGTTCCTCGCGGACCAGTTCCCCGGCACGCCGTTCGTGGCGCGGGTCGACGAAACTGTTCAGGAAACAGATCGCGATCGCGTCGACGCCGCGGTCCCGGAACCGCCGCGCCGCTTCGCGCACCGCGATTTCGTCGAGTTCGGTTAGCGCGTTGCCGGTGGAATCGAGCCTTTCGGGAATCTCCAGAATCCGTTCCGGCGGCACCGGCCGTTTCGGCTTGATCCAGGCGAACAAATTGGCGCGGCGCGGAATGTCCTGGCGGCCGATTGCCAGCACATGCCTGAAGCCCGCCGTCGTCAGCAGGCCGACTTTGGCTCCTTTGCCTTCGAGGATCAGGTTGGTCGCCACGGTCGTGCCGTGAAACACCTGGGAAAGGGCGGTCGGTGTCAGGTCGGCTTGATTGAGCACCGCGGCGATACCGTTCATGAAGCCGGTCGACGGATCGTCGGGCGTCGACGGCGTCTTGGCCGTCCACATGCGGCCGTTTTCACGATCGAACAGGGTCACGTCGGTGAAGGTGCCGCCCGTGTCGATGGCCACGGCGTAACGCATATCGGTCATTCGAGCACGTCCCGGTAGGTGCCGCGATGGAACATGCCGTCGACCGCCGGGCGGTCCTCGCGCCGCGCCGTCGTTGCTGCCGCGTCGACGGCCTCACCGTCTTCGTCCAGGACGACGCCATAGTCTCGTTCCGCGGCGTCGCGGCCGACAAAGCCGCCCAGCACGTCGGCCAGGACCCGCGCCGGGTCGCGGTCGTAAGGATGGCCCCAGCCGCCGCCGCCGCCGGTCTCCAGCCGTAATACCTCGCCGCGCCTGATGACATTGCCGTCGCTGAACGGGTCGAGCTCACGTTCGTCCGGTATGCCTGGATTGACCACGGCCCGGCCCGGCCCGCCATTGCGGCCGCCATGTACGCCCCACGGAGGCTTTTGCGCGCCGTCGATGCGGATCGCAAACGTTGCCTCTTCGGCCAGCAGTTCGATCTCGCGTATTACGCCGCAGCCGCCGCGCCACTGCCCCGGACCGCCGGAATCGCAATGGATGCCGTAGGCGCGCAGCCGCGCCGGATAGGAAAGCTCGACCATCTCGGCGGGGTAGTTCTCCTGCGCCACGTAGTATACCGCGTCGGTCCCGTCGGAATCGGGCCGCCCGCCATAGCCGACGCCGAGCCCGTCGGTCATCAGGAAGGATTCTCCGTTGTCGTCGATCCCGCGCGCGAAAATAATGACGTAGGCGCAATTGGCCGCGGTCGCCTGGCCGCCGGCCGCGTTGACCAGGCCTTGGCTGCCGCTCAGCAGCCGCATCATGGTGAGGCCGCGTTGCCCAAGAGGTGCCGGCCAGCGCGGTTGCAGCACACTGCCCTCGCGCAACACCACCTTGTCGATCGCCCGCCCCGCGCCGGCGTTCAGCAGCAGTGTCGGATCGCCGGCCAGCAAATGCATCGACAGCATGGCGCGCGGCACGGCGGGATTGAGCAGGTAATTGATTGGCCCGGGGGCCTGATCGTCGCTGTTGGAGAAATCGAGCACGACACCGTTGTCGTCGACGCTGAGCTCCATATGGATCCTGTACGGTCCGTTGCCCTGGCCGTCATTGTCGATCGAATCGGAGAACTGGTAACGGCCCGGAGCGAAGATATTGCGCAGCCTCTCGGTGGCCACGCGCTGCGAACGGTCCGCCAATTGTTGGAAGGCGTCTGTAATAGTTTCCGCCCCGAACCGTTCGGCGAGCTCGATGAGGCGCCGCTCGCCGAGACGGACGGCGGCGAAGCAAGCCCGCGTGTCGCCCTGGCTGATGTCGGGAAAGCGCGAGTTCCGGTAGAAGACGCGCAGCAACTCCTCGTTCAGCACGCCTTCGCGCGCGAGCCGGACCGGCGGGACGATGATTCCTTCCTGGAAAATGTCGGTGCAATCGGGCGAAATCGACCCGGGCCGAATGCCGCCGATATCGGCGAAATGCGCCCAGCTTTGTGCGAAGGCGAGCAGTTCGCCGTCGATGAAGACCGGGGCGACGAAGACCTGGTCCGGCGAGTGCGATACCGATCCCTTCGACCCGTAACAGTCGTTGTACCAGTAGAGGTCGCCCGGCCGCATTTCCTCGATCGGATAATGGTCGAAGAGTGGCCGTACGGGGTCGCCGAAGGTCGGTCTGTAGGCGCCGACGATCATATCGCCCGCCGCATCGAACAGGGCGACGAAGAAATCCTTCTTCTCGCGGATGAAGGCGGACATCGCCGTGCGCTCGATCAGCGCCTCCATCTCGCTCTGGCTCGCCCGTAGCGCGCCGCGCACCACTTCGAGCGTGACGGCGTCGCAGATCGGCTGTTCGGCTGTCTCTATACTCATGCCGTGCTCCGTATTTCGGTGTCGGCGGGCGACAATTGGGCGTTCTCGTCCGCGATGAAACGCGCGACCAGTTCGGGATCCTGCATCGGGATGAAATGGGTGAAGCTGGGAAGATGGATGTCGCGGCCGTTCTGGAACTGGTCCGCCAAGACTTCCCAGGTCGACGATTTCGTGAAGTTGGTCGTCTTCCATTCCTCCTCCGATCGGGCCTGCGCGCGCAGGACCGTAACCGGAACATCGATCTTCGGGACGAGATGACAGATGCTGCCGTGCCGTTGCACGTAGTAAACCGATGCCTCGACCAGCGGCGAACAGGCCAGCTCCCAGCCGTCGGCCGTTTGTATGCCCCCGTAACGGCAGTAATCCTCGAGCACCTCGGGGCGCCACAGCGAATAGGGGTGGCGATCCTTGAAATAGTCGCGCATCGCTTGCCACGACGTCCAGCGCGACCGGCGGCGGGCGACCGGATGCTCCTCGGGACCTTTGAGGTCGGCATAGCGGTCGTGTTCGTAGACCTCCGGACGGCTGATCACCGGGTCGACAAGGACGAGGCGCGTGAACGTATCCGGCAAATCGTGGGCCAGCCTCGTCATGCAATGCCCGCCCATGGAGTGTCCGACGCCGATCAGGTTCCGCAAGGAGAGGGTTTTGATCAGCTCGCCGACATCCTGTGCGATGGATTGCCAGGCATCGATCGGTTCCTTGTATTCGCTGCGGCCGTGGCCGCGCAGCTCGACCGCGATGACGCGGTATCCGTCCGGCAACGCAGCGATGGTCTGGTCCCACACGCGGGCGTGGAAACCGGTCGCATGCGCCAGCAGAATCGGCGGCGCGTCGGGGGAACCCCATTCGAAATAGGACAGACGCGCCGCTCTGGCGTCGAAGAAATGATGTGTGGGCTGCCTTTGCACGCGCTGTTCCAACCATATCCGCCGCTAATGCGGTACGTCGTCGACGAGTGTGATGCGGTGGCCGTATCGTCGTACGCCGGAATAGTCGTTCAGCGCGTAGTGCTGAGCGCAACGATTGTCCCAGAACGCAACCGAACCGGCGTTCCATCGGAAGCGGCAGGTGAATTCGGGCCGCGACGCGTGGGCGTAGAGGAATTCCAGCAGCGGCCGGCTTTCGTCCTCGGTCATGCCTTCGAAGCGGATCGTATAGGGCCGGTGGACGAACAGGCATTTGCGGCCGGTCCGCGGGTGCGTCCGGACGCAAGGATGCACGGCCTCGTATCGGGGTCGGTTGGCCGCATCGCGATGGACCTTGATCGAACGGCCCGTATTGCGCTGAATCAAGGTGCCGTCCGAATAGACCGCGCGCAGCGACGACAGCATGTCCTGCATACCCGGCGACAGCGCTTCGTACGCGGCATATTGATTGGCAAACATCGTGTCGCCGCCATGGGGTGGACATTCGATCATATAGAGGATCGAGCCGAGCGCCGGCCGTTCCAGGAAACTCTCGTCGCAATGCCACATGTTGCCGATGATGTCGGTCGCCTCCGGCTCCTTGACGATTTCCAGTATTTCCGGGTGGCCGTCGAGCGGCTGATATTGGTCGCCGATCCGCAGTTCTCCGAAGCGCCGTGCAAAACCCTTTTGTTGTTCCGGCGTCAGTTTCTGGTCGCGGAAGAATATGACGAGATGGTCGAGTAGCGCCCGCTCCACCTCGGTGAAGGTTTCGTCGTCCAGCGGTTTCGACAGATCGACGCCGTCGATTTCGGCGCCGCAAGCGCCCGCGATCGGCCTGACGGAAATTCGCTTGGGCGTCGGGCGAGCGGCATCGTTCCGGCCTGCGGCAAGCGTCATCGCGCGACGTCCCCGCGACGAAGGTCTCGCGGACGCGCAAAACGGTTAATACCAAAGGTCATGGATAGTGACCCCTAGAGATCGCGTAGGCGGCCCGTCGGGCAGGAGGGATGGCGCAGGCGATGCGGTGCATCGTCAAGCCGTTCCGACGCCCTCCGACGGACCGCATACGCGACCCGGAGGGCGGCTTTGCAAGGCTTTCGGACAGCGTCGCGCACGGCTTACGATGCACCGCATCGCCGCGCCGCACGCTCCTAACCGAAAACCTTGCAAAGCCGTCTATAGGGGTCACTATCCATGACCTTTGGTATAAGCGAGGAAAGCGCCAGGGTATAACCAAACTCCGTTCCATGGGGTTCGATTGTAACGGGAATGGCCCGGGCTTGGAACGCCCTCGCCGCCGGACGCTTAATCGTTCCGGGAATCGAGCGCGAAAACGCGGATCGCCTTGGGTTCCGTGATGCAGGCCTCGCGGCAGAGCGCGCAGCCGGTGCAACTTGCCTGTTCGATAACCGGGCGGACGCCGTCTTCCCAGGCAAGGGCTCCAGGTACCGGACAGGCGCTCGCGCAGGCGCCGCATTCGGGACCCGAATAAGGCAGGCAGGACCCCTCGTCGATCCGCAAGGTAGCGAGCTTAACGGGTTCCGGCGGGTCGGCCGGATCGGGGTTTTGCAAAACATCCGCCTCGCAGGCCGCCGCGCACGGCCAGCCGTCGCACATATGGCAACCGTGGGCAGGCAAATCCATGGCCGGCGTTCCGGCGGCGTGTCGTCCCATTTTTTCCGGCAGTTTGAAAAGAACGTCGTGCGGGCACGCCTCGATGCAGGCGTCGCAGCGCGTACAGCCCAGCAGGAAATCCAGTTCGGCCACCGCGAAGGGAGGGCGAATCCATCTTTCGGCGCGGGTCGCCGCCGCCGCGCGGGATAATTGCCCGGCAATTTGCGCGGCTTTCTGGCCACCCCGCTTGAAGAACTCGCGACGGTCCATGATCGCGTCACTCGCCGTTGGCGGTTTCTTGCGTACCGCGAACCTTGCCCGTCATCGCGCGGCGGCGCTGCATTAAGGTTACGGCGACGAGGAGGATCAACACCGCGCCCACGCCATACTCGAACGCGCCCAGGGTGGCCGGCGCGCCGACGCGCAATGGAAAATCGACGATATAGGGCTCGCCGTCGGCCTCGAACACCGCGGAGATCAGGTAATCCCCCGACTTGTGGAAAGCGAAGCTTTGGCGAAATACATTGTCGTCCGGCGCTTGTGTTCCGAGCGTGACCGTCTCACCGCCGAGTCCCGGTATTGGAAGGCTGGGCTCCTCGCGGATCTTGAACGTAACCTTGCCCTTGAACGATGCTTTGTCGCGGTCGCGCTTTACGTAAAGACTGATCCGCCCCGGCTCCTGTGGCTTTGGAAAGGCGGGAAAGACCATATAGGTGACGGTGTAATCGCCGATCCTCACCTCGTCCTGGATGCTCGACGGTGTGTTGGAATCTTCGTTCAAACTGTAGGCTGGCCGGCCAAGCACGTGATGCGCAGCGGCGCCATACGACAGGGCAATGCTGAACGCTGACAGCAGCAACGCCAAAAATCGTTTCGAGGCCGTCGTCATGCCCGGCTCCCCTTCGTTGCCTCGCTTGGGCGTTCGACGATCCAGATCGGCACGCTGGGGTGCGGGCAGACCTCGACGCAGAGACCGCAACCGACGCAGCCCGAACGGACAATCGGTTGGTACTGGTTCCACAACTTGAAGCCAATCGCTTTCTCGCCCATCGGGCAAATGCTGACACAGGCGCCGCAGACGCCGCGATCGACCCAAGGATAACAGGCCGTCCGATCGATTTGGGCCAGTCCCATATCGATTTTCTCGCGGGAGGTGATGGTCAGCGCTTCCGTTGGGCAGACCTCCATGCATTTGTCGCACAGGATACATGCCTTTTCCCGGGCGTCGATGTATGGCGTGTTGACTTTCCCGCCGCCGTCCCGGGCGTGGAAGCGGATGCAGCGCGGCGGGCAGA
>CAYLTU010000033.1:0-3586 GCA_964386465.1 uncultured Rhodospirillaceae bacterium | reverse complement strand
TTGACTTTCCCGCCGCCGTCCCGGGCGTGGAAGCGGATGCAGCGCGGCGGGCAGACCTCGCCACACAACCCGCAGCCGATGCACGCCGCGACGAACGCGCCGTCGTCCGCGAGTGCGCCCGGCGGACGCAGATAGTTGCGTCGCGGCGTCTCACGACCGGGTGCCAGAAGCGGAACGAAGCCATAGGGGATAGCGCCCGCGGCAAGCGCCGCCGCGCTGGCTATAAGGCCTTGCAGGACGCCCCGGCGTTTATTCATCAGGCGGCCTCGTCATGTGCGGAGTCGCCGTCTGCTCCGACCTCGTGTTCCGTGCGGTAGCGGCGGCCGAGATGGCCCGGCCCCTGAGGCGGATGATCGAAAGCACCGATCTTGAAAGCCAGGGCGTCGGTCGGACAAACAGCGATGCACGCCGTACAGTTGTTGCATTCCTGTCCGAATCCGTCGCGCAGGGGGTCGAGGTCGAACTCGCAGACTGCATTGCATTTCGCGCAGTCGTTACAGCACTCGACGATGCGGTGGATTCGCACCAAGCGGTAGCGGCCGAGTAGCGAATACAGCGCGCCGCCGGGGCACAGATAGCGGCAAAATCCGCGCCGCGCGACCAGCAGGTCGAACAGCAGCGTCGCGATGAAGAAAACCGCGCCGACGCCGAAGCCGCCAAGCGCGATCACGTAATAGATTTCCCGGCCGATTATCGCCGGCGGGTAGACAGCCGCGACCAGGATCGAACCGGTCGCTGCCGAAATGACGAGCCCCAGCACCAGCACCGCGTATTTGATCCGCTTGCCGAAATGACGGTTGCCCGGGCTCAGTCCGGCCCAACGCAGCCACGCGGCGAAATTCGAGTTCAATTCGTACAGAAGCGTTGCAGGACAGATCCAGCCGCAAAAGAAGCGCCCGAAAACGATCGTGAAGGCGACGGGGATTAGCGCGGTCAGCAGAAAAGGCCAGTACAACGTCAATCCTGCTGCCGACTGTCCCAGCGCAGCCAACGGATCGGACAATTTGAGCCCCCAGAAGGTGCCCGACCAGGTGTTGCCCTTGATCGCGTCCAGGTCTTCGGCCGGATCTTCCGTGAACGGTTGCGTCAGCGTTTCCATGACGTCGTAGAGGCGCTGTTCGGACGGCGCCAGCAGGTCGTAGGCGTGTGCGGCGACATAGGTCTGGTAGACGTGCAGGAAGGGCAGCAGGACGAGCATCGCAAACACGACGGTCAAGCTGAGCCAGCGCAGCTTGTTCAGGTGACGCGTAAACGTGAAGGGTTTGCCGCTATCCATGGCGTGGCACGATGCGGATCGCCTGCGGCATCTGAATGCAGGAGCGTTCGCACAGGCCGCAGCCGACGCATTTGTCCAAGACGTGCGGCTGCTCAAGACGGCCTACCCGTATCGCGATATCCGGCAAGGGGCACGCCCGGTAGCACACGCCGCAGGTCTTGCCCTGAAAGGACAGGCAAAGATCTTCATCGACCTGGGCGTGGCCCATCTTCACCTTGTCGATAATCTTGTCCGCCTCGCGCGGGATCGGTTCGATGGCACCTGTCGGACAGACGTCGCCGCACTTCATGCAGAGAATGCAGGCCTTCTCACGCGGCGTGATGTAGGGCGTGTCGATCGATTCAAGGCCGTTTCCCAGGCCGAAATATTTGATGCAGCGGTTGGGACAGGCTTCGCCGCATTGTCCGCAATTGATGCAGCGCGTGAGAAAGTCCATCTCCTCGAGCGCGCCGGGTGGACGCAGATAGCGCAGCGATGGCCGGCCACGCGCGGCGCGGCCCGGTCCCGCCGGCAGCATCGCGGCGCCGCCGGCGGCCATCACCTTGAAAAAAGACCTGCGTTTCACCCGACTGCTCCGATCGGTTGAAATCGCCCGCTAGATCTTCTCGATCCGGGCGGCGCTCTTCTTGAAGTCAACCTGTCCCGACACCGGATCCCAGACCCGGCTGGTTACCCCGTTGGCCAGCCACTTGTTCTTCTTGGGGTCGGCGCTGTCGGCGACCGAGAGGTTCCACGGCCCGAACATGTAGCCCCGCGGCACATTGTTCCGCGCCGGCTTGACCAGGCTGTTGGTGCCGACCTGCGCGCGCGCCTCCAGCGAGCCGCGCCTTGTCACCACGCGGACCTTGTCGCCGTCCTTGATGCCGAGATCCTTGGCATCGTCGGCATGCATTTCGACATACATTTCCGGCACCAGCCGTCGGGTCGTCGGGCTGCGGTTGGACTTCGCGGTATGGAAATGCTCGTACACGACGCCGAGCCCGAACCAGTACGGGTACTTGTCCTTCGGCACCGCGTCCCAGGCCTTGCCGCGATGGTCTTCGTCGGGCATGTCCGGGGTCAGCGCCCTGTCGCGCGCCAGATTGATGAGGTCCATGTGGTCGATGGTGTAGAGGTCCTTCTCGGCACCGAACCGCATCAGCTCCTTGGTCCATTTTTCCCGGTCGGTATAGTCCTGCTGGGCCAGCTTCATATGGACCTTTCCGTCCTTTGTGCGGAAATATCCATAAGGCTTGTTTTTCCAATCGCCTTCCTGGAGCATGAAACGGCGCTTGGTTCCGCCGTTCTGCGCCGACTCGTAGCTCGGCGCCGGCCATTGGATGCCGCGCAATTCCTCAAGCTGATCGTAAGGCGATGTCTTGTCCAGCTTCTCCACTTCCAGAATGCCGGTCAGATCGGTGTCGGTGCCCTCGGAGGCCCGGATGACGTCGCGGAAGATTTCCTCGGCGTCGTAGAAGCCGTCCGCCTTGCGCTCGTAGGGCAGGGCCTTTTTCATGTCGAGCCCGAGCAGCTTGCCGATGCCCTTGGCCTTGTCGATCACCATGTCCATGTCGGGACGGCACCCCTTGGGCGGCTCGGCGGCTTTCTGGCAGAGATTGATCCGCCGTTCCGAGGAGATGTAGACGCCCTCGACCTCGCCCCAGGTCGCGGCCGGGAAGATCACGTCCGCGTAGAGATTGTTGGGTGCGTGACGGTAGATTTCCTGCACCACGTTGAAGGTCTTGGTAATCGCCGGCCGGACCAGATTGTACTGGTCCGGCAGGTCGATATGCGTCGCGTAGACGAAGAAGAACGCCTTGACGTCGTCCTTCAACGCCCTTTCCATCATGCCAACGGCGTAGCCGGGGTTCTTGGAATTCATGGCGTTGATCAGGTTCTTCTCCGGCACCCCCCAATGCTTGGCCATGTGTTTGCGGTGGGATGCGTTTTTCAGCGGCTGATTGAACGGCAGCCGTCCGGTCAGTCCGCCGGTGAAGCGTTCGCCCATCGCGTTGGGCTGGCCGGTCATCGAGAACGGGCCGCAGCCGGGCTTGGCCAGGTTGCCGGTCAGGGTCAGCAGATTGATGATCGAGATCACGTTGTACTGGCCGTGGATGTGCTGGTTGTAGCCGATGCCCCACATGATGATGACGCCGCCATAACCGCCCTTCTGGGTGCCCTTGGCGCGGGCCAGACGCTTGCGCGTGGCATCGGCGAACATGCCGGCGACGCGGCGGATCAATTCCGGCGAAACATCATGGTTGGGACCGCCCATCCGGTCCTGCACCTGCTCGGGGCTGTAGTCGGCGAGAACGCCGTCGACGTATTCCT
>CAYLTU010000032.1:24160-29166 GCA_964386465.1 uncultured Rhodospirillaceae bacterium | reverse complement strand
GCAATCCACCGTACTGCGTCAGGAGGTCGAAACCTTCCTCAAGGATATCCGCGCCGCCTAAGCCCAGGCAAGGGTACATCGCCTGCTTTTGCGTGGTTCTTCCTCGAACTTTGCAGAGTGGACTCGACTGAAAGGCCGTCCGAGAGGGTTTCCTAGCCAGTTTCACCTTTCGGGCGGTCATTCCTTTTTTATTTGCACCCCTCCCACGCGCGTTGGCTGCGCGAAAGCACTTCTTCCGTTATTGCGGTTATCCGCAATGTGCCCAAACTTGATTAGGTGGTGAGACGCTCGCCAGCAGTCAAAACGTCAAAATTTGCTAAATCTGGTATAATATCTTGATAGATTCTCCGATCTCGGATGATTTTCTTTTTGTGGATAGAAAACACATGGCTAGCCATGAAGGATTTTCGCGAGGAGTTCCATAACCCTTAGCGTTTAACCATTCAGATATTTTCCCATAGCTCATATCCTTTTCTCGAACGACAAAAATAGTCTCAACCAGGAACCCCCGATAATCGGAATAGGGGAAATCCCAAAAGGAAGATGATTTCAGAACTGCGTCAAAAATCAAAATGTTAGAATGAGATATTAACCCCCTTTGAAAATTACTCCATACCGTGGAGTAGAGCGCTAGCGTCCCACGAACACGGGCTCACGCTTCTCCATGAAGGCCTCGCGGCCTTCCTTGTAGTCGGCGCTGTCGAAGCACGTCCTGGTGATCTCGTCGAGCCTAACCATGTCGCGCTCGCTTGCGTCCTTGAGGATTTCCTTGATCGTGACCTTCGAGGCGTTGACCGACAGCGGCGCATTGCGGCTGATCGTCGTGGCGATGTCGGTCACCGTTTCTTCCAGTTCCCCGGTCGGGATGATCCGGTTGATCAGGCCGGTCTGCAGCGCTTCCTCGGCGCCGATGCGCTGGGCGGTGAACATGATTTCGTTCGCCTTCGCCGGTCCCACGAGCGAGACCAGCTTACGCAGCCCTTCGAAACCGTAGGCGATGCCGAGCCGCGCCGCCGGGACGCCAAAGCGGGAATCCTCCGTCGCGAAGCGCATATCGGCAGCCAGTGCGACCGCGAGGCCGCCGCCCAGGCAGTACCCCTTGATCATGGCGATCAGCGGTTTGGGGAAATTCGACAGACGGGCCCGGGCGGATTCCGAAATCCGCGTGTATTCGGCAGCCGCTTCGGCGTTGTTGCGGCGTTCCTTGAACTCCGAGATGTCCGCGCCGGACACGAAGGCTTTGTCACCGGCGCCTTTCATGACAACGACGCGGACAGAGCCGTCGGCCTCGAATTCGGTCAGAATGACCTCGATCGCCTGCCACATCTCCAGCGACGTCGCGTTGCGTCGCGCCGGATTGTTGAAGGTCATCCAGCCGATCCCGTCCTCATTCGAGGCGAGCATCTTGTCGGTTTGCAGATCCATGATGGTGTCTTTTCCTCTGCTTAGATTGCGCCGCTCTCACGAAAGGCCGCGACAGCGCTACCATCGTAGCCGATCTCGGCCAATATCTCGTCAGTGTGCTCGCCAAGCTCCGGCGTCGGCCGCAGCCGCTCCGGTTCCGGCGTGGCGGTCAGGTTGAGCGCCTGGCCGAGCAGGTTCAACTCGCCCAAGGTCGGATGCGTCGTCGGGCGCGCCATTTGCAGATGCTGGACCTGCGGGTCGGCAAAGACCTGGTCGATCGAATAGATCGGTCCGCAAGGTACGCCCGCTTCGTTCAGCAGGTCGATCCATTCCTGGCTCGATTTTTCCGCTGTGATCTCGTTCAACAGCGCATTCAGCGCGTCGCGGTTCTTGGACCGTGAATCCGAATCCGCATAGTCAGGGTTCTCGGGCAATTCCTCGTGACCGATGGCCTTGCAGAAACGCAGCCAGAGATTGGTTCCGGAAGCGGCTATATTGATATGCCCGTCAGACGTCTTGAACACGCCGGTCGGGATGCTGGTCGGGTGATTGTTACCGGCTTGTGGCGCGACTTCCCCGCCGACGGTCCAGCGCGAGGCTTGGAAATCGAGCATCTGCATGATCGATTCCAGCAGCGAAGTGTGTACCCATTGGCCTTCGCCGGTGACCTCGCGGTCGAGCAGTGCCATCAGGATGCCCTGGGCCAGGAAGATGCCCGAGGTCAGGTCGCAAATCGGGATGCCGACCCGGACCGGGCCTTGTCCCGGCAGGCCGGTAATCGACATCAGCCCGCCCATGCCCTGCGCGATCTGGTCCACACCCGGCCGTTTACCGTAGGGGCCGTCCTGACCGAAACCGGCGATGCTGCCATAGACGATGCGCGGATTGACCTTCCGGCAAGGTTCGTAGTCTATCCCGAGCCGGTGTTTGACCGCGGACCTGAAGTTTTCGACGACGATGTCGGCGGATTCGACGAGCTTGAAGAAAATTTCCTTCCCGCCGTCGCTTTTCAGATCGATGGTCAGACTGCGCTTGTTGCGGTGCAGGTTCTGGAAGTCGAACCCGTGCCGGGCGCCCGTCAGGCCGCCCTTGTCCCTGTTGATTGCGGAGGGCGCCTCGATCTTGATCACGTTCGCCCCCCAGTCGGCAAGCTGCCGGACGCAGGTCGGGCCGGCGCGGTGCGCGGTCAGGTCTAGGACGGTAAAGCGGGAGAGGGGAAGTCGGTTGGCGTTCACGGTCGCGCTCCTGATGGGGACGGGAATGTTGGCTGTTATTATCGACACCAGCCCGCGGGGAACAAGCGGCAGGCAAAACTTTTGCTGTCCACTTGGTTATCGGCCTACCGTTCGGCACCGGACCGGGTTAATGTAGATCAACGACGCGGTTCTCGATTACGCAGATGGAGATGAAATGGTCGATAGCTTTCCGCTGATGGTGCCCGGCGCTAAGACCGGGAAAGAAAAGGTGGTCTGGGCGCCTTTCGATGGCGCGGAGATAGCCACCGTCGCCGCCTCCGGCACCGATGTCGTCGAAAAGGCTCTCGATACGGCGGATCGTCTGTTTCGGGATCGTGATGGCTGGTTGAGCGCCGAAAAGCGCATCGAGGTGCTGGAGAAGACAGCCGAGATCATGGGCGAGCGCTTCGAAACTCTCGCCGTGGAGGCCGCCCGCGAAGGCGGCAAGCCGCTGCCGGACAGTCAAGTGGAAGTCGCGCGTGCGATCGACGGCGTCAAACTTTGCATCGAAACCCTCCGCACGCAGCACGGTTCCGAAATTCCGATGGGGTTGAACGCCTCGTCGATGAATCGTCTGGCGGTGACGACGCACGAACCGATCGGCGTTGTCGTCGCGGTCAGCGCGTTCAATCATCCGCTCAACCTCATCGTTCACCAGGTCGCGCCGGCGATTGCCGTCGGGTGCCCGTTCATCGTGAAGCCGGCGGAGGTTACGCCGTTGTCCTGTATCCGCTTTGTCGAGATTTTGCGCGAAGCGGGATTGCCGGAAGAGTGGTGCCAAGTCGTCATTACGGCCGACAGGGAGACCTCGCAAAAGCTGGTGACCGATGAGCGTGTCGGTTTCTTCAGCTTCATCGGCTCGCCGAAAGTTGGCTGGATGCTGCGCTCGCAACTGGCGGCGGGCACGCGCTGCGCGCTGGAGCATGGCGGCGCGGCGCCGGTCATCGTCGCCGCGGACGCCAATCAGGATGCGGTGCTGCCGCTGCTCGCCAAGGGCGGCTTCTATCATGCGGGACAGGTCTGTGTTTCGGTGCAACGGGTATACGCGCATGAGTCCATCGCCCGCGAGGTCGCCGAGACGATTGGCGCGCATGCCGTCAAGATGCCGGTTGGCGATCCGACCCTGGCGACGACCGAGATCGGGCCGCTGATCCGAACCAGCGAGTGCGACCGCGTCGCGGAATGGATCGGCGAGGCCGTGAGCGACGGCGCCGAAATCGTCGTCGGCGGCAACAAGATTTCGGACTCTTGTCATGAGGCGACGGTCCTGTTCGATCCCCCGGCCGACGCAAAGGTCAGCACGCTGGAGATTTTCGGGCCGGCGGTTTGCGTCTATCCCTACAGCGATTTGGATGAAGCGATCGCGCGGGCGAATTCCCTGCCGTTCGCTTTCCAGTCTTCCGTCTGCACGCAGGATATCGATCTCGCAATGCGCTGTTTCCGCAAGCTCGACGCTAGCGCGGTGATGGTCAACGACCACACGGCGTTCCGGGTCGACTGGATGCCGTTCGCGGGCCTCAAGCACTCGGGCTACAATGTCGGCGGCATCCATCACACGATGCATGACATGCAGATCGAGAAAATGCTCGTGCTGCGCTCGGCCGAGCTGTAACCGGCCATGGCGCAACCAATGTCCCGGGCGGAACGGGAAACGTTTCTACGCGAACCGCGCCCTGCGATCCTGAGTATCCCGCAAGAAGGGAAGGGGCCGCTTTCGTCGCCGGTCTGGTTCGATTTCGAAGAGGGTGGCGATTTCTGGATCCTCATGCAAAGTGACTCGCGCAAGGGGCAGCTGATGCAGGTCGGAACCTGCGTCAGCTTGTGCGCGCAGCGGGAAACAAGACCGTATATATACGTTTCGGTCGAAGGACCGGTCGTGGCCGTCGCCGCGTACGATGCGGATACGGATTTGCTGGCCATGGCGACCCGCTATCTCGGCGAGGCGGGAGGTGCGCAGTATGTCGAGACGATGCGCCCGAAATTCGCCAACGGCCGCGGGATCAAAGTGACGATCAAGCCGGAACGCTGGGTCTCATCGGATTACAGCAAAAGCTAACAGTAATTCTTGAGATTGATGCTGGCCTTCGGTAGCGGGAACGCGGCCTTCAGCGCATCGAAATCCTCGGCTTCGAGCCAATCCAGTATCCGCGGTACGTCACTTTCCTTCGCACCCATGATGAAGGGGCCGCCATGGGACAGTTTTATGGTCGGGCCGATATGACATTTGCCCATGCAGTGCAGGCGATTGAAGGTCAGCGGAATGCCGCGCGCCGCGATACCGGCTTCCAGCGCGTCGGCCAATTCCTTGCTGCCGACCGCGCCGCACGACGGCAGCAGGTCACCGGCCCTGAAATTGATGCAGATGTT
>CAYLTU010000032.1:5805-24060 GCA_964386465.1 uncultured Rhodospirillaceae bacterium | reverse complement strand
CGACCGCGCCGCACGACGGCAGCAGGTCACCGGCCCTGAAATTGATGCAGATGTTTAAGGTGCGCGCTTCCGCTGACTTTTCCGTCTCGCTCATCGTTGATCCTGTGTTGCGCCATTGGAGGATAGAAATAGCCGCGCCCGTCGATAGGTCAATGCGCGATCCACGACCATCTGCGCCATTTTCCGTTCGCCATGATCGCGCGCAATGTCGGGCCCGGCCGCGAGGGATCGAAATACGGCATCGAGGACAATCTCAGGGTAAAACACCTCTGCACCGGCGATGTAACAAAATAGTCCATGGGCTGAAGGGGTTAAATAATAAGTTGCTGTTTTGTTCTTTTGTTGTGAGTATGGGGAATACTGCTATTGCACACAAGGATCGAACATGATGTCGGTACCCATTCTCGGGCTTCGAACCACGATCTTCAAAGTCGGCGACTTGGGCCGCGCAAAGGCCTGGTTCGCTGAGGCGTTTCAGGTCGAACCTTATTTCGACGAGGAATTCTATGTCGGCTTCAATGTCGCCGGCTACGAACTCGGTCTTATGCCTGACGCGGCGCCGGATATGGCCAAGTCCGATAACGTTCTGACCTATTGGGGCGTCGAGGATATCGACGGCGCCTTTCACCGGTTTATGGAACACGGTGCGACAGAACACGAGGCACCGATGAATGTCGGCGGCGAGATCGTGGTTGCGTCGGTGAAGGACCCGTGGGGCAACGTAATCGGACTGATCTACAATCCGGACTTCGCGCTGCCGTAGATTAGGTTTCGCGGTGGGCGACGGTAAGGCCGAAGGCTACGGCGATCAGCCCGAACACGAACGTCGCGGTCACGGGCTCCGACAGGAAGAGCGCGCCGAGGATCGTCGCGGTGACCGGGCTGAGGCTGAGAAAGACCGCGACGCGGGTCGGTGTCGTGTGTTTCAGCGCCCAGAGCCACAGGAAATAGCCGACACCGCTGCTGACGCCGATGAAGATGACCGCGAACCATCCGCCGGGCGTAAAGTCGGGCATATCGGCAAAGAAACCGTCCGCACCCGCGAGCACGGCGAGAAACAGGACGGACGCGAACATGGCGAAGGCGCTGACGGCGAGCGGCGGATAACGCTGCAGGTAGGGACGGTAGAAGACGCTGCATACGGCGCCGCAGAAGGCGCTGCCCAGCACCGCGATTTCGCCAAGCCAACTCTCCGCGCCCGGCCGGAGGGCCTTTTCGCCGAGGATAAGACCGACACCGATGATCGTGGCGAGAACCCCGGCGACCTTGAAGCGGTTGAAGGATTCTTTCCCCAGGCCCACGGCAAGAACCATGGTCATCAGCGGAAATGTCGCAAAGATCAGCGCGCCGCGGGCCGACGGCATGAACTGCAGGCCGTAATTCAGGAGCACGATCAAGATACCAAACTGACCGATTCCCAACAGTGCGATGGGCAGGTAATCGCGCGGCCGAATCGTCGTCCAACCGGCCAAGAGGACAGGTGGCAAGAGGCAAATGAGGCCTACCGCGTATCGGAGGAAGGCCAGCGCCGCGGGATCGGTCTGCGCGATAACGAAACGGGTCGCGACGACACCCGATCCGACGAGGCCCCCGGCGATCGCGGCTGCAACGACAGCTCGTGTCGAGACGGAAGGTAGGATCACGGTGACGCGCTTTCGCCATTGGACAGGACACCGCGAAGGCAGAACGCGGCGACCGCGTCGAACAGGCTTTCGTCGCCCGACTCTTCGGTTTCCGGCGCCAAGGGACTCACCAACGACTCCATCACGGCCCCGACGACGCAGGCGGCGCTCGCTTCCACGTTCTGTTCGGGAAACTCTCCCGAATCGATTCCGTCTCTCAATATTTCCTCGAACACTCGGGCGAGCGCTCGTTTGTGCACCAGGCGTTGGGTGTCTATCACGGCATCGGCGGGTTCGGCGATAAGGGCGTAGGCGGTGATGCGACCCTGGACGGCGCGGCTTGCGACGGCACGAATTGCGGCGACCAGCCGCTCGTTCGCGGGCCCGCCGGAACGTGCTATTTCGGCTGCAATGTCTATCTCATGCTGCGAGACGAGGTGGTACACCGCCGCTGAAAGATCGGCCTTTGACGGAAAATGCCGGTAGACCGTGCCGGTCGCGACACCCGCGAGTTGCGCGACGGTCCCGATTTGAATCGCCGTGAAACCGCCGTCGGCAACCAGCCGGCGCGCGACGTCCAGCAAGCGGCGGTGAATGTCCGCCTTGCGCGCTTCGGTTCGGGGTGTCCTGCGGTAAGCCACTGAATGCTCACGTTCACATCAAAGAGTATCGAATTGCAATTATACAATTGAAAAGTACAGTAAAACGAACATAAAATGAACCTAATTCACTTTATGGGGAGAGCGATGGCGCAAAATGTCGAATTGACCGGTTACCGCCCGGGTGGCCTCGGCAAGGTCGTCGAGTTGCATGGACGTTATTACGGGGCGGAATGGAATTTCGACGTCGCGTTCGAAGCCGACATCGCATCGGACTTGGCAGCCTTTCTGACCAGGCTCGATCCCGCACGGGACAGTTTCTGGCTTGCCTGGCTCGAAGACGCGGTCGTCGGCTCGATCACGATCGACGGTCATGGCGAGGATGGCGGCGCGCACCTGCGCTGGTTCATCGCGGAACCTGGCATCACGGGCCGCGGTATCGGTGCGCGGCTGATGGACGCGTCAATGACTTTCTGCCGCGACCGCGGCTACAACCGCGTCTGGCTGACCACGTTCGCTGGCCTCGACGCGGCCAGAAAACTATACGATCGGCACGGCTTCGTCGAAACCGGGACCTTCGAGAACACCAACTGGGACCGGCCGATCACGATGCAGACGCTGGAATGCGCGTTGTAGCGTTGCCGCGCTATCCAACGGTGCAGACGTGGATCATTCGGTCGTCGTACCAGCCTTCGTAAGCGGCCCGCGTGCTGGAAAGCCGCTCGGATCCCATATGCTCTTTGAGCGCGGCCTCGTCGCGATAGACTTCATAGAGGAAGACGCGTCCGTTCTCGTTGGGCAGAAGCAGGTCGAACCGAACGCATCCTTCCTCCTCCGCCAGCGTGCCTTCGGCATGGCCGCGCATGAGGGTGATGAACTCGGCGCGATGCTCCGATTTAACTTGGAATTCAACGATAAGCGCGATCTTGGCCATGGTTTTCTCCTGTCTGGCAGGCAAGCGCGTCGTTGCCGTCCGCATGATGCTACGTCAGATCGCGCCGTATGCCCAGATCGCGGCGCGCTCGCGAAACCGTTATTCCTTTTTGGCCGTGCGCCTCCTATATGTGACGCTGACACGGCGAATTCAGTAGAGGGTGGAGAAAGATGGCCGAGTATGATTTCGATCTGTTTGTGATCGGCGCGGGGTCCGGCGGGGTCCGGGCGGCGCGGATATCCGCGAACTACGGGGCCAAGGTTGGGATCGCCGAGGACCGCTATCTCGGCGGCACCTGCGTCAATGTCGGTTGCGTGCCGAAGAAACTGCTCGTCTACGCATCGCACTTCGCGGAGGAATTCGAAGATGCGGCCGGCTTCGGCTGGACCGTCGGCGCGCGCAAGTTCGATTGGCCGACGCTGATTGCCAACAAGAACACGGAAATCGAGCGGCTGAACGGCATCTACGGCCGGCTGCTCGGGAATGCCGGTGTCGATCTCTACGAAGGACGCGCGACAGTCGTCGATCCGCACACCGTGTCGGTCAACGGCGAAACGATTACCGCGAAATACATTCTCGTTGCGACCGGCGGCTGGCCTGTCGTGCCGGATATTCCCGGCAAGGAGCATGCGATCACCTCGAACGAAGCCTTCTACCTCGACGACCTGCCAAAGCGGGTCGTGGTCGTCGGCGGCGGTTACATCGCGGTCGAGTTCGCCGGCATCTACCACGGCCTCGGCAGCGCGGTGACGCAGCTCTACCGCGGGCCGCATTTCCTGCGCGGATTCGACGACGATGTCCGCACCTTCCTGGCCGACGAGATGCGCAAGAAAGGTGTCGATCTGCGCTTCAACGCCAACATCGCGCGGATCGATAAACAGGGTGATGCGTTCCTCGCCGAACTGGAGGACGGCACCGTATTGGAAACCGACCTGATCATGTACGCGACCGGCCGGGCGCCGAACGCGCAAGGCATCGGGCTTGAGGAAGCCGGAGTTGAACTGAACGCCAAGGGTGCGATCGTCGTGGACGATCATTTCAAATCCTCCATCGACTCGATCTATGCGATCGGCGACGTCATCGACCGGATCGCGCTGACCCCGGTGGCGATCGCCGAGGCCATGGTATTGGCCGCGAACCTGTTCCGCGGCGAGTCCGGCACCATGGACTACGACGACGTGCCGACCGCCGTATTCAGCCAACCGAATATCGGCACGGCGGGCCTAACCGAAGTGCAGGCGCGCGAGACCTATGGTGCGGTCGACGTCTACGCCTCGTCCTTCACGCCGATGAAGCACACCCTGACCGGCAGGGACGAGAAGACCTTCATGAAACTGATCGTCGACCGGGCGAGCGACCGGGTCGTCGGCTTCCACATGGTCGGCCCGGACGCCGGGGAGACGACGCAAGGGATCGGCATCGCGCTGAAGTGCGGCGCGACCAAGGCGCAGTTCGACGCCACCGTCGGCATTCATCCGACGGCGGCGGAGGAATTCGTCACAATGCGGGAAAAAGTACCCGACGATGCTGACAAGGCCGCAGCAGATTGAGGTGATGGCTCACTCGTGTCAGACTTGGCGGCCTGGCAATTGCAAGGAAATTTGGCGTTGACGCATGTGAAATATATCGACCGGACGCGGGACTACTACCTCTCGCTCGGCTACGAGAAACCCTATCGCTGGGCGCATTTCGACGAAACGCCGTTCACGCCGTTGAAGAAACCGCTGGCGGAGTCCCGCGTCACCCTTGTGTCGACAAGCGAGATCGCGGTGCGAAGCTGGGACGACCAGCGCACGCCGCTGGAAAAAGGCGAGGCGGCCAACGTCTACGCGGTTCCCGCCGATACGCCGGTCGAACAGCTGTACAGCCAGACTTACGATTACGACAAACACGCGACGAGCCTGGACGACGTGAACACCTATTTTCCGATCACCCGGCTGCACGAAGCGGCGGCAAGCGGTCGGATCGGATCGGTCGCTCCGACCCTGTACGGTGTCTACAACGCCTACAGCCATCGCAAGACGCGAGAGATCGACGCGCCGGAAGTGCTGCGACGCTGCCGCGACGAGGCGGTCGATCTGGCAGTCCTGACGCCGGTCTGACCGGTCTGCCACCAGACCGTGAGTCTGGTTTCCCGGCACCTCGAAGAAAACGGCATCCCGACGGTCATCATCGGTGCGGCGCGCGATATCGTGGAGCATTGCGGCGTGACGCGTCTGCTGTTCGTCGACTTTCCGCTCGGCAATCCCTGCGGCCAGCCGGACAAAACGGACATGCAACGCGCGATCTTCGCGCAGGCGCTTGATCTCTTGGAAACCGCTGAAGGACCCAATACGACGGTGCGGGCGCCCTACGACTGGAGCGCTGGCGAGAGATGGAAGGATTTGATCTTCACCCAGGAACAGCCCTTCCAGGATCCCGACGAAGAGCGGGAATGGAAGGAAAAGAAGGAACTGTACCGCAAACTCAAGGCGGAAGGAAAAACCTGATCATGGCCAACGTGACCGTTTACTCCACGCCGCTTTGCGCACCGTGCGAACAGCTCAAGGCCTATCTGCGCGAGCGCGGCATCGAGTTTACCGCCAAGGACCTGATGATGGACGAGGACGCCGCGGAGTTCATCGACTCGAAGAATATCCGCTCGTCCCCGGTGCTGCAGGTCGACGATACACTGTTGCACGGCCAAGAACTCGAACCATCCAAGATCGATGCGCTGCTGGGGCTTTGAAACGGGCCGTATCACCCACACTCATCGTCATTATTGGGCTTGACCCGATAATCCAAGGCGAAACCTCGGTGTGGTCGATAGTTGGGCCCTCGGGCCAAGCCCAAGGGCGACGGTTAAGAGTAGGTCAAAATACGGATCGAACAAACGTGGCCTAAACTTTATGGAATTCGGCTACTTCACCCTTAGCGACAACGCCTACCCGGACAATCCGCGGACGGCGGCGCAGTTCGTGCGGGAGATTCGGGTGCAGGCGGTGCTGGCGGAGACGCTGGGCGATCCTGGACGTGCTTTCGGAAGGGCCGGGGCGATTTCGCCTGCCGGCGTGGTTGCGACCGGCGCGAATACTCCGCAGTCGACGTGGACTTCATGGCGTCCGTCAATATCTTCGAAGAATGCATGGACATCGTCTGGAATGCCTGGACGTCGGACGGACCGTGGTCGCATGGAGGACCGTGCCCGCGAGGCGCAGAAGGCGTGTTTCATGGCCGAGATCGCGCCCGCCTTCGAGGGCCGGCATCTGCGGACCACCGGCGGATGATCCGTCCCTGTACCGACGCCGATTTTTCCGCTATCGCGGCCATCATCAACGATGCGGCATCGGCCTATCGCGGCATCATCCCGGAGGATTGCTGGCACGAGCCCTATATGCCCGACGAAGAGCTCGCCGAAGAAATCGCGCGCGGCGTCCGCTTCTCGGGCTTTGAGGAGGACGGCGCGCTCGTTGGCGTCATGGGGGTCGAACCGGTCCGGGACGTGACCCTGATCCGCCACGCCTATGTCCGCACCGTGCGGCGCGGCGGCGGCATCGGCGGCGCGCTGCTGCAGCATCTGCGGGACGCGACGGAGACGCCGATACTGATCGGCACCTGGGCGGCGGCCGATTGGGCGGTCCGGTTTTACGAAGCGCGTGGCTTTCGGTGCGTGTCGCACGACGAGAAAGAGGCGTTGCTGCGGACCTACTGGACGGTGCCGGACCGCCAGATCGAAACGTCGGTCGTTCTCGTCTGCGAGCGATGGCAGGCCGGTTAAGGCACCATCAGCGCAACGATCTCGCGCATATCGGCGACCGCGTCAATATTGTCGACCCGTTCGATGAGCGTTTCCGCATTCTCCGCCGGCAACGTTGCGGCGCCGGAACTCCAGTTGGTTCGGAATTTCGCGAGATGGGCCTCGCGTGTCATCGGTTTGGCTGGATTGCCGTAGATCAGTGTTTGCGTCCGTTCGAAAACCCGTCCGTCCGACAGGCGCACGGTCACCGAGACGGGTGCCAGCGCGTTTGGATCCGGGTTGTCGTCTCTGGCGATGGAAACTTTCCGCGCCAAGACAAGGGTATCAGGATCGGATCGGGCGTCCGGCGTGAAATCGCCAACGCCGAGCTGCCCGTCCTGTAAGGCGCGGGCGACGACATAGCCGATGCAGAGCCGTGCCTGGTTGGGGGACATGTCCGCTTCCGGCGTCCGGGCGACGAGTTGGTAGGTGAGGGGCGGAATGGCGGCGTCGATCTTCGCGACTTCCGCGGCTGTAAACCCGGTCTCGCGTTGCAGTTCGAGCAATGCGTCGAGCACACCGTGCGTCGCGCGGCCACTGGGAAACGGTTTGTGCGCGACCTCGGTGATACACCAGGGTTTGCCCAACCGCGCGACCGCAGCGGCTAAATCGTGGCTTACCTCGATCAGCGCAAAGTATCCGAACTCGCCTTCGAGGAAGTCTCGCGGGGCGGCGATCCCTTCCGCGGCGATGTCGCAGGCGACCACCGCGTTGCGCGCGTTGAAACCGATCTGCATCGCCAGCAATACGGAGCCTTCCGTATGCGCCTGCATATTACCGGACATCTGGCCGTAAACGACGCTCATCGCGTTTCGCAACGTTTCTTCGTCGAAGCCCCTGATCCGGCCAATCGCCGCCACCGCACCGAACGAACCGGCGGTGGCCGGCCGGAAGAAGCGCATGCCGCCGGTCGCCGCAACGCCGATGGTGCTGGCGACTTCGACGCCGATCGTTAATGCATTTAGAAATTCCGAACCCGTTACGGCCCCATCGCGTTCCGCGACCGCCATAAGGGCCGGTAAGGCAACCGCCATGGGATGCACGACGGCTGCTTCGTGGACGCAGTCGAATTCCGAATTATGAAGCTGATAGGCGTTGGCGAAAGCGGCAGCAGGTGCGGGCAGGCGGCCGCCGAAAACCCAATTCGTTGCTTGATCCGCCGTACCCCATTGCGCTTGCAACGCGACAAGGCGATCGGCCCACGGCGCGGCGCTGCCTGCGACCGCGACACCGAGACTGTCGAGCAGAAACGTCCGGCAAGCGGCACGAGCCTGCGGCGGGATTGCGTCCGCGGGGTAGGTCGTTACGAAGTCGATGAGCTTGGCGGTCGCGTCGCCAGCGCTCAATTCACACCCACCACGTCGCCGAGGGTCGGGCCAATCTCGCGGTTCAGCACCAGGTCGGCCGCGGGGTCGAGTTCCGTGGAGTCCCGGTTCAGGATCACCAAGCGCGCACCGCCGCGTTTCGCGACAATCGGAAAACCGGCCGCCGGGTAGACGACCAGCGAGGAGCCGATGGAGATGAACAGGTCGCATGCTTCGGATTCCGCCTGAGCGTCACGCATCGGTTGCTCCGGCATGGATTGCCCGAAAGAAATCGTCGCCGGTTTGACGAAGGGTCCGCTACAAGCCTTGCAAAGGGGAAGCGATTCATCCTTCGCGAAGGCCGGCATGATCTCGTCCAACTCGTGCCGGACGCCGCAGTCGAGACAGGTCGCATAGGTCGAGTTGCCGTGCAGTTCGATGACCTTCTCGTCGGGGACCCCGGATTCCTGGTGCAGCCCGTCGATATTTTGTGTGATCACGGCGGAAACCTTGCCCGTTCGAACCAGTTTTTCAACGGCGCGATGGCCACGGTTGGGCTCCGCCGCCCGGATGCTGAGGTCGGTGTTCAACTTGCGTTTCCAGGTCTCGCGCCGCATCGCTTCCGACGCCATGAAATCCTGGAACTCGATCGGCTGGTTGGTGGACCAAACGCCACCCGGGCTGCGGAAATCGGGGATACCGGACTCCGTGCTTATACCCGCGCCGGTAAAGATCACGGCTCGCTGGCTTTCGTCGAGCAGCGATTGGAATTGTTCCAGTTCGACGTCCAAATCTGTCATGGGAAGACCGTCCGGATATGGGTTGCGCGGGTGTCTAGCTTACGGTACGCGCCTTGGAATTGTAACGGTCGGCGTGCCGATTCCAGTGAAAAATCAGTGGAAAAGCTACTGCCATAGTCGTATAGCAAGCCGGTTTTCCGATTCGGGCGAGTACAGGGAATAAGACCATGACCGTTAAGTGGAGCGTGGATAGCTGGAGGAACAAGCCAATCGGGCAAGTTCCGGAATATCCGGATGAAGCGAAGCTGAACGATACCGAGGCGACGTTGCGTGGGTTTCCTCCGTTGGTGTTCGCCGGCGAGGCGCGCAATCTGAAGGCGCGGTTGGCGCGCGTGGCCGAGGGCAAGGCGTTCCTCATGCAAGGGGGCGATTGCGCGGAGAGTTTTGCCGAATTCCACGCCGACAATATTCGCGACACGTTCAAAGTGCTTCTGCAGATGGCGACGGTGCTGACCTTTGCCGGATCGTGCCCGATCGTGAAAGTCGGCCGGATGGCGGGCCAGTTCGCGAAGCCGCGCTCGGCGCCGACGGAAACAATCGATGGTGTCGAACTGCCGAGCTACCGGGGCGATATTATCAACGGTATCGAGTTTGATGCGGATCGCCGCAAGCCGAATCCGGACCGTCTCGTCAAGGCCTACAACCAGTCGGCCGCGACCTTGAACCTGCTGCGCGCGTTCGCGCAAGGCGGTTTCGCCGATCTGCATCAGGTGAACCGCTGGAACATGGATTTCGTCGCCGACAGCCCGCAGGGTGCGCAATATTCGGAGCTGGCGGACCGGATCGATGAAAGCTTGTCCTTCATGGAGGCTTGCGGCCTGACCGGGACCGCGGTGCCGCAACTGCGCGAGACCGAGTTCTATACCAGCCATGAAGCGTTGCTGCTGTGGTATGAAGAGGCGATGACGCGGCAGGACAGCCTGACCGGCGACTGGTTCGACTGCTCGGCCCATATGCTTTGGATCGGCGACCGGACCCGCCAGCCGGACAACGCGCATGTCGAGTTCCTGCGCGGGGTCAATAACCCGATCGGTATCAAATGCGGGCCGACCTCGGAACCGGACAAACTATTGAATTTGATCGATACGCTGAACCCGGACAATGAGCCCGGCCGCATGACGCTGATTTCGCGCATGGGTTCTGACAAGGTGCACGAGCATCTGCCGAACTTGATCCGGGCAATCGAGCGGGAGGGCAAGATCGTCGTCTGGTCCTGCGATCCCATGCACGCCAATACGATCAAGTCGCAGACCGGTTACAAGACTCGGCCGTTCGACCGTATCCTGACCGAAGTCAGGCGGTTCTTCGAAGTGCACGAATCCGAAGGAACCTATGCCGGTGGCATCCACATCGAAATGACCGGTCAGGACGTTACCGAATGCCTCGGCGGCGCACAGGCGATCAGCGACGAAGCGTTGTCGGAACGCTATCATACGCATTGCGATCCGCGGCTGAACGCCAGCCAGTCGCTTGAGCTGTCATTCATGGTCGCCGATTTCCTGAAGAACCGGCGGATCGGCAACGGCAAGCGGATCGCGGAGGCGTCCTAGTGGACACAATCCAACACATGGTACCCCTACGACGTCTTCCCGAGCCCAGCGGTTAGGCGCGCGATACGCGGTGATGCGGGGCCTATCACAAGTGTCGCGCAACGTGGCCGATGGGCTCGGGAAGACGCCCTCCGGGTCCCGTATCCCGGATTCTCGGTTCGTCGATGACCTTTGCCGATGGGCCCGCATCGCCTGCGGGCCTTCTCCTGCCGAGAAGCCGGGATACGGGATCGTAGGGGTGCCATGTGTTAGATTGTGCCCACTGGGGACGCTGTCACAAGGGAGGGCGGACGATGAACCGGTCGTCCGATGATATCCGGGACTGGACCGATGCTTACTTCAACCGGACGAAGCAGGCCATCGCCCGCTTTGGCGACATGCCGGTGACCTATGCTGTCTTCATGCGGCGTCCCGTCGTGACGGCGCCTCGACTTGCCCTTGAATGGCTCGAAAACGTCGGCCGCGAACGCGGCGTCGAATACGACGTTGATCTTTGCCACGAGGAAGGCAAATGGGTCGGTGCCGGCGAACCGCTGATGTATATCGGCGGCTCGTTCCTGAACCTCGTCGATCTTGAAACCCTGTTCCTGCAAAAAATCGGCCCGGCGTCGGTTGCGGCCTACAACGCTTGCGTCATGTGCATGGATTTGCCGAAGACGGCGTTTCTGGCGATGGATGCGCGGCACTGCGCCGGGACCGAAATGGCCGACATGATGGCTTACGCGGCATCCGTTGGATCGGCGCGGGCAAAGCGCAAGGTCGGTGCGGTGGGCTTCATCGGTAACGCGACGGACGCGACGGCGCATTACTTCGGCCAGGATCAGGGTTTGGGCACGATGCCGCATGCGCTGATCGGCTACGCCGGATCGACTATGCGTGCGGCGGAGATGTTCGTCGAAACCTTCCCTGGCGAGAACCTGACCGTGTTAGCCGACTATTTCGGTCAGGAAATCACCGATTCCTTGGCGGTGTGCGTGCGCTTCCCCGACATGGTAAATGAAGGCATGGTCGCCTTCCGTCTCGACACGCCCGGCAGCCGCTATATCGAAGGTTTGGACACGGCCTCGGCCTACGCCGTGCTCGACCGTAACGTACCCGACGCCATTCGCGGATACCGCAGCGAGGAAGAACTTCGAGACCTTATCGGCCCGGGCGTATCGGCAGCCGCAATCTGGCGCTTCCGCGAGGCGCTCGACGAGGCCGGATTCCAGAAGGCGCGCATCGTCGCCTCCAGCGGTTTCGGCCCGGCAAAATGCAAGGCGATGGCGATCGCGTCGGCCCCGATCGACGTGGTCGGCACCGGCAGCTTCCTGCCCGACCGCTGGACCGAAACCTACGCCACGGCCGACATCGTCGCCTATGACGGCGAAGCGCGGGTCAAGGTCGGCCGGGAATTCCTGCTCCAGGAGCGGCAGTGACCTTGCCGTTCCGTTTGTCGGAATCAATTTGCACCGGATTTCGTTCCGCCGGATCGCCGTACCCGCCGCCGCCCGCCGTTTCTATCGTCAGGCGATCTCCCGGCGACAAAGTGAAAACGTGTTTCGACGGGACGGTTTCGGTTCGGCCGTCGGCGCGACGCACTTCGGCTGCCGCGACCGCGCCCGGTTCGCCGCCCTGCGATCCCGCCGCGGGCGCCGCGTGGCGTTCACCGCGATAGGTTACGGTTACGTCGCCGCGCAGGACCTCGTACTCCCGGATGCAGCCGAGGCCTCCGCGATGTTTTCCCGCGCCGCCGGAGCCGGGACGTAAGCCGAAACGGTTGACCCGAACCGGAATGTCCATTTCCAAAGCTTCGACCGGCAGGTTCATGCAGTTGGTGGCGTCGGTTTCGATCATATCGACGCCGTCGCTGCGGTGGCTGGCGCCGCTACCGCTGGCAACGATGTCACCGACGACATAGTTTGCGCCGTTGTCGCGCTGGCCGCCCAGCATCAGGATCAGCAATTCGTTCCCGGAATCGGCTGGGACCTTGTCCGGCACCACTTCCTTCAAGGCGCCGAGGACGCAGGAGGCGATCCGTTTGATGGTCGCGGTGCGTGCATTGACCGGCGCGGGCTCCCGCGGATTGACGATACTGCGCTCCGGGAGGATCAACTGCAGCGGCCGAAAACAACCGCCGTTGGTCGGAATATCGGGGTCGGTCACGGCGCGCAGCGCGAAACACGTCGCGGCGGCGGTGCCCGACGGGACGCAGTTGAAGGGCCCTTTGACCTGATCGCTGGACCCGGCGAAATCGCAGTGAAAATCGTCGCCGTCGATCGTCACGGCGACCTGAATACGGACGGGCTTTTCCATATCGACGCCGTCATTGTCGAGCTGCTCCGTATAGCGATACGTCCCGTCCGGAATCTCCGACAGCCGTGCGCGGGTCAATCTTTCCGAACGATCCAGAAGTTCCGCAAAGATCGCATACAAAGTGTCGCGACCCTGCGCTGTGACCAACTCCTTGAGCCGTCGCGCGCCCACTGTACAGGCCGCTATCTGCGCGTTCAGGTCGCCTTCGAACGAGTCCGCCATTCGGACGTTCAGGCGCATCATCTTGAGAAACGTGTCGTTCATGACCTTGCCGTCACGTAGCTTGAGCGGCGGTATGCGCACGCCTTCCTGGTAAATTTCGGTCGCATGGGTCGGCACCGAACCGGGCGTCATGCCGCCGACGTCCTGGTGATGCGTCATAGCGGCACTGAGCGCGAACGGTTCGCCGTCATGGAAGACCGGCATCACGAGCGCGATGTCCGGAAGATGCGTTCCGCCCAAATAAGGATCGTTGAGGATATAGATGTCGCCTTCCTTGGCCTCCTCAAGCGGGAATTCGGCAAGCAGGACCTCTACTACAGGGATCAAGGTGGCGAGGTGAATCGGTACGGCAAGCGCCTGCGAAAGGGTTTCGCCCTCCATCGTGAAGAGGCTCGCCGAGGCGTCCTGCCCCTCCTTGACGATGGGCGAGAAGGAACTGCGCAGCAATGTCGACTGCATTTCGTTGGCGATGCCGTCCAGTTTGTTGCGGACCACTTCCAGGGTGATCGGGTCGAGTTGTCCGGTCATGGCGCAGACTCCGTTGAAGCGCTGGTCAGCACCAAGGTTCCGCCGGCGCCATTTTCCGCGCTCCAACCTGGCGGCACCAGCGTTGTCGCATCCGCCTGTTCGACGATCGCAGGGCCCTCGAAAGAGAATCCCGGAGGCAGTGCATCGCGCTTGTATATCGCTGCATCGCTCGCGCCGCTTTCGAACAGAACCCGCCGTGTTGCCATCGACAATCCACCGCCCTCTTCACAGGTCCCTTCGACGGGCGTGGTTCCCCCGCCGGCCTGCAGAACCGAACGGAGATTGACGATCCGCGCGGGCGAGTCGGCGCTGTAGCCGTAGATTCTGTCGTGCAACTTATGGAAATCCTGGCGCAGCGTTTCCAGCGGGGCCGGTCCTTTCAGGTCGAAAGGAACCTCCAGATGGTACGACTGGCCGATGAAGCAGACGTCGGCCGCATGGCGGGTATCGACGCTATCGCTAGCGACGCCGTCTTCCCGCATCAATGCGTCTGCTTGCGTGTCGAGTTGCCGCAGGACGGCGCTTACATCCGCGATATCGAGGCCATCGAAGGCGCGCGTGAAACTGGCCGACATCTCGTGCTCGACGGGCGCGGCGAGCAAACCGGCGGCGGAAAGGACACCGGGGTTCCGCGGCACGATGATCCGCCCGATACCGAGTTCTTCGGCCAGCGCCGCCGCATGCAGCGGACCGGCGCCGCCGAGGGCGACAAGCGAGAAATCGCGAGGGTCGAAACCGCGCTGGATCGACACCAGCCGAATGCCTTCGGCCATTTGCGCGTTGACGACGCGATGGATTCCCAACGCCGCGGCGTCTCGCTGCAATCCGAGCGGTTCCGAGACACGTTCCTCTATTGTCTGTAGCGCCAAAGCGGGATCGAGCGTGAGGCTGCCGCCCGCGAAGTAATCGGGATCGATATATCCCAGCACGACGGATGCATCCGTTACCGTCGCATCCTTACCGCCGCGGCCATAGCACGCCGGTCCGGGTTCCGAGCCGGCGGACCGCGGCCCCACGCGCAATCCGCCCGCGTCGTCGATCCATGCGATGCTGCCGCCTCCTGCGCCAACCGGATTGACGTCGACCATTGGCACGCGGATCGGATAGCCGTCGATACGGCCTTCCGCCCGCAGGATCGGCGCGCCTTCCTGGATAAGGGCGATATCCGACGTCGTGCCGCCAATATCGACAGTGATCAGGTTACGTTCTTCGACAGCCGCGCCGGCGGTCTGGCCACCGATGACCCCGGCGGCCGGTCCGGAGAGGAACATTCGGACAGGGCGGCGGCGGACCACGGACGCGCCCGCCGCGCCGCCGCGCGACTGCATGACCTGCAAGGGCGCGGAGACGCCCGCGCCACGGAGGTTGTTCTCCAACCGTCCGAGATAACCGGAGACGATGGGTTTGATATAGGCGTCGAACGCGGTTGCGACCGTGCGTTCGTATTCCCTGAACGCAGGATCGACTTCGCTCGACAATGAAATCGCCACATCGGGATATCGCTGCAAGATAAGGTCCCGCGCACGAATCTCGTGGCTTGAATCCAGAAAGGAAAAAAGAAACGCGATGGCGATCGCCTCGACACCGTCTTCTATCAGCCTGTCCGCTGCGGCCAGGACAGATTGTTCGTCGAGCGGTATCAGTACATTGCCGTTCGCGTCGATACGTTCGCGGATTTCGATCCGTCGGGACCCGGGGGCCAGAAAAACCGGTGTTTCCGGTTTCAAGATCACATCGTAGAGCGTGTTTCGAATCTGACGTCCGATTTCCAGGACGTCTTTGAACCCTTCCGTGGTCAGCAGTCCGGTTCTAGCGCCCTTTCGCTCGAGCACTGCATTCGTGGCGACGGTCGTGCCGTGGACAAAGCGGGTGATCTCATTTGCCGGATAATCGGGCGCGAGCCGTTCGATCGCGTCCAGTACGGCAATGCTTGGATCGGCGCGCGTCGTCGGCAGTTTGAGGATTCGGTCGGGCTCGCCTTGGCGGCGGCAAACGATATCAGTGAACGTACCGCCGATATCGATGCCGATTTCGATCCCCGGACCGTCCTCCGTCATGCGGGCGCGTCGCCCGGAACGATGCCGGGCGAAAGGCCGGTGACATGGCTGGCAATCTCGCCCGGGCGCGTGAACCACACTTTATCGGCATCGGGGTGATTGACGATGTGCTCCAACGCTTGGCGCAGATACGGCAACCTGAACGGCTGGCCGACGACGAATGTGTGGGTCGAAAGACCACAGACAAGCGGTTGTTTTTCCGCATCTTTCAGCATCTGTTCGAACTGGTCGATGGCCATCTGCGCGAATTCCTGAGGCGTATGCCGGCGGTTCAGCATCGCCGGCGAGTCGTTGATCTCGATCGGATAGGGGACCGACAGCAACGGCCCGGACCTTGTGCGCATCCAGAAAGGTTGATCGTCGCACGGCCAGTCCATGATGTAGCTGTAGCCGGCTTCCTTCAACAGATCCGGTGTGACCAGGCTTTCCGAAATCCAAGGGCCCATCCAGCCGCCGGGTGGCTTGCCCGTGTGAATCTTGACGAGGTCGGTCGCTTCGCCGATCAGCGCAGCCTCGCCGGCTTCGTCGAATTCGCCTTGCGCTTCGGAATTCGTGCGGCCGTGCCCGACGAATTCGTCGCCTCGCGCCATGCATTTTTGAACGATTTGCGGCGCGTGGTCGAAGACGGTGGTATTGAGCAGATGGCAGGCTGGCAATCCGAGTTCGTCCAGCAAATCGAAGAGGCGCCAAATACCGACCCGCAAGCCGTAGTCCCGCCAGGCGTAGTTGCGCTGATCGGGCTGCGGCGCTTCGCTCGTCGGCGTGTGGCCGCGGCCTTCCCCAAAGGCGAAATGTTCGATGTTGAGCGCGAAAAAAAAGGCGAGACGCTTGCCGTCCGGCCAGGAATAATCCGGGCGTTCGACGATCGGTGAATAGTCGTAGCGGCCGTGCTGTGGAAGATCCATTGTCTACAGTCTCCCGGCCGACATCAGGTCGGCATGGTCCTGTTTCAGACCGTCGAACAGGGTTTGGAGCGCGTTGATTTTTTCCTCATCGTAATTGATCGCCAATGTATCGCGCGCCTCCGGATTTTCCAGCATGATCCGGAGGTCGCCGTAAAGCGCGTTCATCAGGGTGTGGAAATTGCCGTCACCGAAGTTCCAGGCTTTTTCGGCGTCGTTGGTGGTCGCAGGCATGTGGGCGTCGACGACATCGATCAGCCAGTTTCGGCGTTTGGCCATATCGCCGAAATGGTGCGAAATATCGATGAGGACTTCTTCGACGACGATTTGGCAGCTCGAGTCGGCATAGACTTCGTTCCAGGTGAAACTTTCGCCGTGCACGGCGCGCAACGTTTCGACCAGGGTTCGTGCCCGATCGCCGTACTGATCGTAGATTTCCGGGCCCATCATCTGCTGAAGCGCGAGAATAAAGCCCGGAATAACTCGTCGGGACAGATGCCGGCCGGCTTCGATGACCTCGTCGTTTCGCGGCAGGAGGGCGGAAAAACATTTCACCATGATGCGTTCGAAATGGAACTTTCTCGCCGCGGTCCAATGCGTCGATTCGGCGGAAGCCAGGCACTGCTTCCAGTATTCCTCGAACAGGCCGGACAGGATCGTGTCGGGATGTGTTTTGAAATTGTCGACCACCTCGCGAATAGCGGGCGCGGTGATGCCGCCGCCATCGTCTTTTGCGCGCTTCAGAAGCTGACCGGACAGAATTTCGATAGCCTCAAGGACTGCGGTTCGGACGATTTCGGCGCCGCCGGCGATCTCGTTATTTTTTCCGTCGGTCATAAACGTAAGCCCCAGCCTGACCGGACGTGCGATACTTGATTTTTCGGTCTCGGTTAGGATAGTCCGCGGATATTTGAATGACCAGCGCGCCAAGGATTAGCAATAGATGACCGACAGACTGACCATCGCGTTGGCGCAGATCAACCCGGCCGTCGGCGATATCGATGGCAATGCGGACCGGATATTGGCCACCCGCGAGAAAGCCGCCGGCGCCGACCTGGTCGTCCATTCCGAGCTTGTCCTGTGCGGTTACCCGCCGGAGGATCTGGTGCTGAAACCCTTTTTTCAAGACAAGGTCGAACAGGCGGTCGGTCGTTTGGCGAAAGCGACCTCGGACGGCGGCGCCGCGCTGCTGATCGGCGCGCCGTGGCAATCGGAGGACAGATTGCACAACGCGGTGTTGTTGCTCGATCGGGGCTCGATTGCATCCGTCCGTTTCAAATACGATTTACCGAATTATGGTGTGTTCGACGAAAAACGCGTATTCCAGCCTGGGCCCATGCCGGGACCCTCGAATTTTCGCGATGTGCGCCTCGGTGTGCCGATTTACGAGGATATCTGGACGCCGGAAGTCCCTGAATGTCTGGAAGACGCCGCAGAGGTAGCGCGCCTGCTCGGTACGCAGTTGGACGATATCAGCATCGGCCCGGCGATCGAGGCGTTCGGGACCATGCTTCAGCCGATCTTCGAGGACCGCCCGTCCGATTTCACTGAGGAGAACATCCAGGCGCGCAACCGCGGCCTTATCTTGATGGCGATGTCAAACAAATTGGGACACATGCTGCTGACGACCGGCAATAAATCGGAAATGTCGGTCGGCTACGCCACCC
>CAYLTU010000032.1:0-5705 GCA_964386465.1 uncultured Rhodospirillaceae bacterium | reverse complement strand
CACATGCTGCTGACGACCGGCAATAAATCGGAAATGTCGGTCGGCTACGCCACCCTGTACGGCGACATGTGCGGCGGCATTTCAGTGTTGAAGGACGTCTACAAAATGGATGTCTTCGCGCTCTGCAAATGGCGCAATCAGAATTTTCCGGACGGTGTTCTGGGACCCGACGGACGGGTGATGCCGGAACGGGTCATCACCAAACCGCCTTCGGCGGAATTGCGGCCCGACCAGAAGGATCAGGATTCGCTACCGGAATACGAGGTACTCGACGATATCCTGCAATGCCTCATCGAGAGGGAAATGAGCATCGCGGAGATCGAGTCCCGCGGCCACGACGCCGAGACGATCCAGAGCGTCTGGCGCATGCTGGACCTTACGGAGTATAAGCGCCGGCAGGCCCCACCGGGGGTCAAGCTGACCGGCCGCGCCTTCGGCCGCGACCGGCGCTACCCGATCACCAACAGCTTCCGCCGGATCATTTAGGAGCCAGTCCCGCCGTGTCCGCTGCTAGACATCTCGAACAGGCGCGGGCGCATCTTTCGGCGGGCGATTATGTCCAGGCCATGACGGCCGTTCGGCAAGCCTTGGCGGAAGATCCGGAAAATTTGGACGCCATGGTGATTGCCGCGCGGCTGGTCCGGAACGGCGGGAACATTTCGGCAGCCGAAGCGCTGTACCTGAAAATTCTCGAGCATCGGCCGGAATCCGCCGAAGCGCTTGCCGGCTTGGGGGCCTGTTGCGGCCTTGCCGGGCGCTACGAGGCGGCCATCGGGAATCTGCGCCGGGCGGTTGCCCTCACACCGGATTATTTCGAGGCCTGGGCGTTCTTGGGCGAAGCGCTGGTCGAGCAGGGCCGGGTGGAAGAGGCGATGGATTGCTTCGAACGTTCGCTCGCGATCCGCCCCTACAACGCCGCGGCGATATCCAAACAGCTTTTCTACGCGGTTTTCGATCCGCGTTATGATGCCGCGCGCATCGCGCAACTGAACCGCGACTGGGGCGACCGTATCTCGGCCGCTATCGAACCTATTCCACAGCGCATCGAAGCGCGCGCCGAGGGCCCGATCCGCATAGGTTACCTGTCCGACGAATTCTACGAACGCGTGACCGCGCGGTTCATGGCGCCGGTCCTGGCGCGCCACGATAGAACGAAGTTCCATGTGACCTGCTATTCACGGAGCGCGGCGCATGATGAAACGACGGCGAAGCTCCGCGGCATGGTCGATGCGTGGCGCGATCTATCCACGATGGAGGACCGGCTGGCGGCCGAAGCGATCCGTGCCGACGGGATCGATATCTTGATACTTTGCACCTCCTATCGGGTCGAAGCACGGACGGTGCTGGCCTTCAAGCCTGCGCCCATCCAAGTATGTTATTCGAACCTCGTCTCCACGACGGGCCTCCGCGCCGTTGATTATCTGATCACCGAAGAGTCGACCGATCCGGAAGGAAGCGAAGCGGTCTACAGCGAAAATCTAGTGCGGATCGAGAATCGCAATATCTACCAACCACCCGATGCGGCGCCGGAACCTGGACCATTGCCCAGCGTCGAAAGTGGATCGTTACGTTTCGCCAGTTTCAACAATCTAGGCAAGATTACGCCCACCGTGGTGGCGGTTTGGAGCCGTATCCTGCATGCCGTCCCCGGCTCACGGCTCGCGATGAAGAGCGTCGACCGATTGAAGGATCCGGGTGCAAAAACCTATTTCAAAGAGCTGTTCGCCTCCCACGGAATCGGTGCCGACAGCTTGGAGTTATTGACCGCCGACGCCGACTTGCGGTCCCATTTAGCGCGATACCGTTCGGTCGACATCGCACTCGATCCATTCCCCTGCAACGGCGGCACGACAAGTTGCGAGGCGCTTTGGATGGGTGTCCCCGTCGTGACCATGGCTGGGAACACGTTTATGGGTCGGCAGGGCGTGAATTATCTCGGCAAACTGGGCTTGAACGAGTTGATCGCCACGGACGAGGACAGTTACGTTGAAGCCGCCGTATCGTTGGCTGGCGCCCCGGCTCGATTGCAGCAATTGCGCATCTCCCTTCGTGCGGATGCCGCCGCGCGGCTTTTCGACCCCGTATCCCATGTCACGGAGCTTGAGGCCGCCTACACGGAAATGCGGCGCCGTTTCTGCGAGGGCAAGGAACCGGCTCCCTTCAGGACCCGAGGTGGGTGCATTGTTTCTTGATTCGAAATCTTCTCATTTATGAATCGCTTTATCCGCTTTAATCGAACGCCGTCCTTAGAGGAGCAAGAATGTGAACTTTGGAATGCCTGAAATGCTCGTAATTGTTTTGCCTCTTATCATAATTCCCTTTTGGCGAATGCTCCCTAGAGCGGGGATTCCAGCTTGGGTATCGCTTTTCTCAATTATACCGTTCGTTCCGTTGGTTCTTCTTTGGGTCATGGCGTTCAAACGGTGGCCAGCGGACGATTCATGACGTTGTCCTCGTTTTAGAACGTTCTTTCGAACCTCGCGAAAACCTACCCTAAAACAATTGTTGCGGCGGTATTGCGGCGTTGCTCTCGCATGATCGGGTGCCGGCGGCTACCATGCCGCAGTTTTTTTCAGCCAGGAGCGGAAGTTACATGAGCGAGGGTATTCTTAGCGGCCTCAAAGTGATCGACGCAGCCAGTTTTATCGCCGCTCCGGCGGCGACCACGATCATGGCCGATTTCGGCGCCGAAGTGATCAAGGTCGAGCCGCCGACGGGCGATCCGTTCAGAAGCGCGCTCGGCGGCTCCCGTTATCCGGTCGGCGGTCTCGCGCACTCCTGGATACTGGACAACCGCAACAAGAAGGGCTTGGTCCTCAACCTGAAAACCGAGGCAGCCCGTGAAGTGCTGTACAGGCTGGTGGCGGACGCCGACGTGTTCGTAACCAACGCGCCGCAGAAACCGCGCGAGCGCCTCCGCATCCGCTACGAGGACTTGCAGCCTCTGAACGAGCGGTTGATTTATGCGTCGCTCTCGGCCTATGGGGAAACCGGTCCGGAAGCGAACCGTACCGGCTTCGATAGCACCGCGTTGTGGGCGCGTTCCGGACTGATGGATCTGGTCAAACCGTCGCCCGACTCAGCGCCGGCGCGCTCACTGCCGGGGATGGGCGACCATCCGACAGCCGCGACCCTGTTCGGTGCGATCATGCTGGGGCTGTATAAGCGCGAGCAGACAGGAAAGGGCTCGATGGTCTCGACATCGCTTATGGCGAACGGTGTCTGGTCGAACGGTTGCTGGCTGCAGGCCGAGTTGTGCGGCAATCCGGTCCGGCCGCGCCCGGCACGTGAAGATGCAGAGGACCCGTTGATCAATCTTTACAAGACCGCCGACGATTGCTGGCTGATCGTCACCTTCTTGAACAGTCCGGCGGCGTGGCCGATCTTTGCCGAGAAGGCAGGCGTGCCGGAACTGAGCCAGGATTCGCGATTCGCGACCGCCGAATCGCGCGCGGAGAATTCCAAGGCCATGATCGAGGCGCTCGACGATGTTTTTGCGACCCGCAACCGGCAGGAATGGCGCGACCTGTTGAACGAATTGGGAATTACCTTCGGCGAAGTTCAGAGCATCGCGGACGTGCCGAATGACCGGCAGATGCTTGAAAGCGGCGCGCTGCGCCGGATCGAGGATCCCAGCGTGGGCGTCGACCTGACGATCGACAGCCCTGTGTGGATGGAAGGCGCGGAAAAGGTGCCGGTCGGGCCGGCTCCGACACTCGGTGAACATACGGTTGAGGTCCTGCGCGCGGCGGGCTATGACGATGCGGCAATCGACCTGTTGAGAGAGGCGGACGCGATCCCGTAGCCCGAAATGTCGCAGAAGAGTGTGACTCATAATTTGCTGTTGCTTTCATGGCCTTTGTTTATTCGCTGGGTAGGAAGGGGTCGTGCCGCGATGCAGGAAGCATCGCAAACGGGCGCTGACGCCCTCCAGCGGATAAACAAAGGCCACCCGAAGGGTTGGCGCTACTCGGCCAGCTGGTGCGTCGCAACCCTTGGACGATGTACCACATCGCCGGGCGGGTAGCTCCTGCCATCCGACTCGATTATCGTCAATGAAAACAGCAGCAAATTATGAGTCACACTCTTAAAGTTCACAATACCATCGCCCGCGAAAAGCAGGATTTCGCGCCGATCGATCCGGCGCATGTCCGCATGTATGTCTGCGGCCCGACTGTCTACGACAATATCCATATCGGCAACGCGCGGCCGCTGGTCGTCTTCGACGTGCTGTACCGTCTGCTCAAACGGCTCTACCCGAAGGTCACCTACGCGCGCAACATCACCGACGTGGAAGACAAGATCAACGTCCGTGCCAAGGAACTCGGCGTCGACATCCGCACCCTGACGGAACAGACCGCCGAGCGATTTCACGCCGACGCGGCAGCGCTGGGCGTACTGGAGCCGGACGTCGAGCCGCGCGCGACGGACCATATCCCCGAGATGATCGTGCTGATGGAACGACTGATCGCGTCCGGCAATGCGTATGAGGCGGAAGGCCACGTCCTGTTCAACGTGCCCTCGATGCCGGACTATGGCGGCCTGTCGCGGCACAGCCGGGACGCGCTGATCGCCGGCGCGCGGGTCGAGGTGGCGCCCTACAAGCGGGACCCGGCCGACTTCGTGCTGTGGAAGCCGAGCGACGCCGAGACGCCGGGCTGGCCTAGCCCGTGGGGCAGGGGGCGCCCCGGCTGGCATATCGAGTGCTCGGCCATGAGCCAGAAGCACCTCGGCACCGATTTCGACATCCATGGCGGCGGCCAGGATTTGATTTTTCCGCACCACGAGAACGAGATCGCGCAGAGCCGCTGCGGCAATCCCGGCTCGCACTTCGCGAAATACTGGATGCACAACGGGTATCTGATGAGCGAAGGCGAGAAGATGTCGAAGTCGCTCGGCAACTTCTACACCGTGAGCGAATTGCTGGCGGAGTTTCCCGGCGAGGCGCTGCGGCTCGTACTGCTGCAGACCCACTACCGCGCGCCGCTCGATTTTACGAAGGACGGCGTTCGGCAGGCTAAGGCGACCTTGGACCGCATGTACGCCGCGCTGCGCAACACGCCGGACGCGATACCTGCAGATCACGTGCCGGCTCGGATTCGGGACGCGTTGGAAGATGAACTGAATACGCCCCTGGCTTTGGCCGGGCTGCACGAGGCTATAACGGCTTTGAACGCCGCGACCGGAGAAGAAGCAAGGGTGCAGGCGAAAAGGGATGTGTTGGCGGCTGGCGAATTGTTGGGTTTGTTGCAGCAGGATCCTGAAACATGGTTCCGCTGGCAGCCGGCGGGTGAGGGCGGTCTCGACGATGCGGCCATCGATGATCTGGTCGCACGGCGAACGGAAGCGCGCCAAGCCAAAGACTTTGCCGAAAGCGACCGCATTCGCGACGAACTTGCCGAAGCGGGGATCGTCCTGGAAGACAAACCCGAAGGCACGATATGGCGCCGCGCCTGACCGTCGACGACCCTTACGGCGCGTTCTGCAAGGACAGCGACGCCTACCTTGAAGGGGCGGCGGAAGGCCCGCTCGCGGGGCTGGCTTTCGCGGCGAAAGATATCTTTGATATCGCCGGACACGTCACGGGTGGTGGTAATCCGGATTGGAAGGCGGCGCAGCAGCCCGCCACAACGACCGCGCCGCATGTCCGGCGCCTCGTCGACGCCGGGGCCACGATGGTCGGCAAGACGATCACCGACGAGATC
>CAYLTU010000031.1:0-29343 GCA_964386465.1 uncultured Rhodospirillaceae bacterium | reverse complement strand
CATGTCGCCGGTACAAACTGTTACCTATCTTCCCGGTCGGGCCGGATGGGGGGTGAAACAGTGTCGTTAGGTTTATTTCGCAGAGGTCCCCTGAGGGGTGGGGACGCCTGTTCCTAACCCCCCCCGATGCACCGTCAACGTACCCGCCGCCGGATCGACCGTCACCGCCTCGCCGTCGCGCACGGCGACCGTCACGTCTTCCTCGAAGCGGTCCATGAACGGCAGGCCGGCGAAGGCGGCGCCCTGGGCCATGATCGGGTTGGCGTCGTTAAGCAGCAAGGCGGCCGGGGCCATGTCGCGCTCGGTCATTTCGCGCAGCATCCAGCTTGTCGCGACTCCGCCCTTGGCCGCGTCCAGGATCAGGATCTTGCCGACATAGTTCTGGCCACACAGCTTGTGCGCCGGGCGCGAGAAGACGCCCTTGAGGCGGTCGAGGTCGTAGCGCGCGCTGAAATTGTCTTGCGCGACAAGGGCGGTGCCGGTGACCTTCGCGCCGATGCCGCGATGGCCTTTGATCACGATATCGGCCATCAGCCCATCCTCCCCTTCACCGCGGCATCGATGCAGGTCTCCATCGAGGCCAAGACCGGCTCGTAGCCGTAGCCCTGGATGATGTTAACCAGCTTGGCGGAGTTGGTGAGCAGCCGTTTCCAGCCATTCGCCTCGCCGGTCTCGCGCGCGTACATCTGGTAGAAGCAGACGCCCTGCAACACCGTGCCGCCCGCCGCCTCGATCATGGCGGTGTAGCCCATGCGGTCGGCGTCCGCCTTGACCGCCGGCGGCAGGGTCGCGATCAGGCTGGTGTCCCGGTGCACTTTCTTGCCTTCGATGGTGCGGGCCAGCAGTTGGGTCTCGACCAGCGACAATTGTGGCGCGGCGAAGACGACGACATCGACCTTGTCTTCATGCACGCCGAAAGATCGGTAGAATTCCGCCACGTCGTCCGCCGCGATCGCTTCCGGGGCGGGCGGCGGCCCGTCGAAAACCGTGTCCACGTCCGGCGCTTCCGGCGTGATGCCCGCGATATGATACAGCGCGACCGAGCCATAGCTCGCCAACGCGGCGCCGAAATGCTTCAGCTCGTCGGAGTTCGGCATGCCGCCGACGCCATTCAGGACCGGCACCTCCCAATAGGATTCGAGCCGCCGCCCGACGACCCCGCCAAGCGCTCCCCAATCGCTCAACGTCTTCGGCGCGAAGCTCACTTCAAACAGGCGCGTGCCGCGCCGCTTTTCGTCGAGGTGAAAGCCGTAGCGCGGCGCACGGCCGGTCAAGGCGGCGGCGAGCGCGGCGGGGCCGCCCTCGAAGTTGCTCCGCGCGCCCAGCGCGCTATTGGTGTAGATCACCGAACCGGTATCGCCGAAGGCCAGATGTTCGCCCATCACCGGCGGCATGATGATCTGATAGTTGATGCAGGTGTCGGTCATCATCACGCCGAGCGACTTGAACGCCGCGATGGCGCGCCGTTCGCGTTCGGCGAAGAGTTCTTCCTGATTGAGCGATTTGTACGATTCGAGATCAATGCCGCGCGGGTCGGTGACCGTGGGCACCAGGCAGCGCCGCTGCTCCCAGGGCAATGCTGCGAAGCCCTCCAGGAATTCCACACCGGACTCGCCGAGCGATTCCGTGTCCGCCATCATGTGCACCTGGTTGATTTCGACCAGATCGTCGGCGTCGAAGAATTCCCCGACCGCGATTTGCTGCTCGATGGCCCATTGCCGCGCGGGGCCCATTTCGCCGGCCCGCATGGCGCGTTCGATTTCGTTCAGTTTCATGCTTCCTCCATAAACGCGCCGTACCGCACTATTCTGTCATTCTCGGGCTTGACCCGGGAATCCAAATTGAATGCCTTGCGACGTTTGACCATGGACCCTCGGGACAAGCCCGAGGGTGACGGTTGTGTGCTTTGCGCGACCCTCAATACCCCATCGCGCGGCTCATGCGGCGCGGGTCGGCGCCGCCTTCCAGGATGCCGGTTTCCAGGTCGGCGGTGACCGCGCAGACGCCCGCCACCTTGTAGGTCATGTCCGGCAGACGCTCGACGGCGTGGCCCTTGGCGGCAAGCGCGTCGCTGGTCTTCCCGTCGATGCGGCCCTCGACGGTCAGCTTGCCGGGATAGGCGGTGTGCGGCTCGAAGGAGTCGGGCTGGCTGTGCGTCATGAAGCGCGGCGCTTCGATGGCATCCTGCAGCCCCATACCGAAGAGTTTCACGTTGAGCAGCACCTGCAGCATGCCCTGGGTCTGGGTATCGCCGCCGGGCGTGCCGAACGGCATCGCCCATTTGCCGGGCTCGATGGCGATCGCCGGGTTCGGCGTCAGTCGCGGCCGCTTGCCGGGCGCGACCGACGATGCGTGCCCCGGCACGGCCCAACTCTGCGAGCCGCGTGACGAGGGGCAAAAGCCGGTGCCGGGGATGATCGGAGATTCCCAGGACACGTCGGAAGGCGTGGCCGAGAAGATGTTGCCGTCACGGTCGACGACGCAGCAATAGGACGTATCGCCAGACGGTGGCGGACTGCCGTTGGACGTCATTGCGGCGGTCGAAACGCCGCCATATTGCGAACCCAGCGCGCCGGGCGGCGGCATCTCCGGCCAGGCTTCGTCCTCGCGGATTTGCAGACGGCGCTCTTCGGCGTAGGTCTCCGACAACAGGGTCTCCAGCGGCACATCGATGACGCGCGGGTCGCCGTAATAGCGCTCCCGGTCGGCCATCGACAGTTTCATCGCCTCCGCGACCAGATGGATGTAGTCGACGCTGTTGTGGGCGTAGGAATCCAGATCGTAACCTTTAAGCAGCGAGATCATCTGCTGCATGACCGGGCCTTGGCACCAGGCGTCGCAAGTGTAGACGTCCATGCCGCGGAACCGCATGCGCACCGGCGCCTCGATAGCGGACGCGTAGCCGGCGAGATCGTCGGCGGTCAGCCAGCCCTCGTTGTCGCGGTGATAGTCGACCATCGTCTTGGCCAGATCGCCCTTGTAGAACGCGTCGCGCGCGGCCTTGAGCCCCGCGGCGCGGCCGTTGCCGGCGGCGGCCCTTTCCTCGTCGACCATGAATTGGATCGACCGCGCCAGATCGGCCTGCACGAAGTTCTCGCCGACATCGGGGATTTTGCTGCCGGGCAGGTAGATATCCGCGTTGGACGGCCACCTCTCGTAGGTGTCCTCGTGCGCCACGATGTAATCGCGCATCACGGAATGCATGGAGAACCCGTCGCGGGCGTAACGGATCGAGGCGGCCGCCACGTCGCCGAACGACATGGTGCCGTACCGTTCCAGCGCCGTAATCCAGGCGTCCGGCGCGGCGGGCACGACGGTGCGCAAGAGACCGAGCGGCACCGCGCCGCCGAAATCCTGCACGAACCGGTCGATCGAGGTCGCCTTCGGCCACCAGCCGAGACCGCTGATGGTCAGGACTTCGTCGCGCTCCTTCAGATAGATCATGATCGGCGCGACGCCGGCGAACTGCACCATGTCGCTATGCACGATGCCGAGCGCCAACCCACCGGCCACGCCGGCGTCGACGGCGTTGCCGCCCGCTTCCAGAATGTCGAAGCCCGCCTGCGTGGCGAGAAAATGTCCCGCCGAAACCATGTACCGCGTGCCGTGAATCGTCGGTTGCAGTGGCATCGCTCCGCCTCCCGTGATTTTTGAATATTGTTGCGCAAGGTTAGCGGCCACGTCGCACGCTGTCATCCCGTGCGCTGATTGTGACAGTGTGCGGCGCAGTGAAATGAGTGCGCAAAACCGTTGATTCAAATCCGCAGGAGTGACGGGATTCTTTACACTTACGAATTTACGTAGGATTCAAGCGGTGTTCATCGGCAAGACTTTGATAATACGGAATGTTTTATAGTTAAGATTCCCGCATAGCAGTGATAACTTCCATTTTAGTGTCGAAATTCTTGACAGTTTTGGTCCGCAGTTCTCAAAACAGCGTCTGCAAGCAATTGAAAACAAACAAAGGTGAAATACGGCATTACAATTGCGTGATTTTGTAAAATAGTGCCCAAGATTGAGGGGATTTGCTTCGAACACGGATAGGCAGGACACAGCTATGCGAAAGATCAATTCATTAGCGTTCGCCATTATGTTCGGTTTCGCCGCAGTCGGTCTGGCGATTTCTTCGGCTCATGCCGCGATCTTAAACGTTTCAGGCGGTCAGTTGACCGGTGCCTCGGGCGTCGTTGTTTCAGGCGTCGGCACGTTCGACGTTGAGTTCGTGGACGGGACGTGCATTGCCTTATTCAACGGTTGTGACAACGCTGCGGACGATTTTGACTTCACCGACAACGCGGACGCCGCGGCGGCGGCCCAAGCCTTATTGGATCAAGTCTTCATCAATTCCGCTTTGGGCTCATTCGATTTGGATCCGGAACAAACGCTCGGTTGTGTTGGTGTATTTCGCTGCTTAAGTTTTATCCCGGTCTCGCTGTCCCCCGATGGCTCCCTTGGCTTCGCCGGCGTCGCCGATAATCAAGCGTTGGAGGTAAACGACCAAACACTAGGACTTAACTTCTTGCCAGACACCGATACCTCAACGGATCCCGATAACCCACCTGCCGATACCGCCAACTTCGCCATATTTACCGCTGTCTCCTCTACGCCCCCGGACCAATCGTTCATTTTTACCGGCGATGGCTGTACGGTAGATTGCGAGGAGGGCGCAGGGGCAATCTTGACGTTGGCCGAATATGAGCTTGGCACCCCCTTCGATGCGTCCGATATCGTGGATTTCCACTTCGGTTCCGATTCCGGCGTTTTCGACGGTTTCGAATTGCTGAGTATTGACGTCGCGTCCGGCGCGTTGTTCGGGACCAGCGATGAGTTCGCGGATGTGCATATAGAGGGCACTGCTTTGGTTGAGGATATCATCTCCGCCATCGGTTTCGAGTTCGACTCTACTGTCGGTGGGGGTTGGTCCATGGACGCGTCAGGACTCGACGATATCGGAACGATCGGCTTCTTCAATCTCGCGTCCGTGCCCGAACCCGGCGCGCTCGCCCTGTTCGGTATCGGCCTCGCGGGTCTCGGCTTCATGAGGCGGCGGCGCAGGGCAGCCTAGCTTCATATCTATCGATCCAGCTCAAACGCGAATACTTTAAGGCGCCTTGAACTGCCGGCGCCCCGCCCGCGCGCGAATTAGACGGCGTGGCGGCGGATGTTGTACGCTTCGCATTGATCGAAAATCAGAGAATTGCAGAGAGGAACGCGATGGGCGGGACGCCGTTCGCCATGGTGCCGCTCCCGGCGGAGCGCAGTACCGAAAAGCCGCGCCGCAAAGGCTTCACCATGATGATGGATTGGGGCCTGCCGGTGAAACAGCAGCGCGACTGGCTCGAACTCATCGCGCCTTACGTCGATCTGGCGAAGTTCGTCGTCGGCACCGCGCGGCTCTACGACGAAGACTATCTGCTGGAGAAGATCGCGGCCTACAAGGCGCACGATGTCCATCCGTTCATCGGCGGCCAGTTCCTGGAATATGTCTACGCGACGCAGGGCCTGCAGGGTGCGCGGCCGTATTTTCAGGAAGCCAGGCGGCTCGGCTTCGACGCGATCGAGGTTTCCGACAATTGCGTGCCGCTCGACGGCAACGCGCGCCAGACATTGATCCGCATGGCGGTCGATTGCGGACTGGAAGTGCATGGCGAGGTCGGCTCGAAAAGCGACGAAACGAGTGCCGATACCTTGATCGCGCAGGCCAATGAGTGTTTCGAGGCGGGCGCCGATGTCGTGCTGGTGGAGGGCGCGGAACTCCTGACGGATGGCGAACCGAATCGCCCATTGATTTCCGCGCTCCGGGACGGTCTCGACGTGACGAAAGTGATTTTCGAACTGATCGGTCCGTGGATCCCCGGCACCATGCTCTGCGATGTCTATGCGCTAAAGAAATTCTATATCGAGGAATTCGGACCCGATGTGAACATCGCCAACGTCATGCCCGATCAGGTCTGGGAAACCGAGGCGTTGCGTGCGGGCCTCAGTGTGGTTGGGCCGCCCGAATCCGAAACGGTGTCCGAATAACCGAGCGGTAATCGTTAACCAAGGCTACACGTTCGCGGATTAGGCTGATGTGGTGCCAACAGCCTCGGTCTGGACTCTCTTGGGACGGCTCCCATATTGGGGATATAATGAAAACACGGAAACACGGAAGCGATGTCTGAAATACCGAAAAGCGCGCAACCGCGGCAGGAGGACCTGTCCTACGATTTGAAACGGGCCTTGTCCGCGGTCGTGTCCGTGCGCACGCAGATTCCCGACGACGCGATGACCGCCAGGATGCTCGGCTCGGAGCGCGCCGGTCACGGCGTGCTGATCCGGGAGAACGGCCTGATCGTGACGATCGGCTATCTGGTGACCGAGGCGGAAACGATCTGGATCGTCGACGGCAAAGGCGGTGCTACGGCCGGCCATACGGTCGCCTACGACCAGGAAACCGGTTTCGGCCTGATCCAGGCACTGGGGCGGCTCGACCTGCCGGCGCTCGAAATGGGCAGTTCGGCCGATGTGACCGAAGGCGAATCGGTGGTGGTGGCCGGAGCCGGCGGCCGCGAGAATGCGATCTCCGCGCGGGTCCAGGCCAAGCGCGAGTTCGCGGGTTACTGGGAATATTTGCTCGACGAAGCGATCTTCACCGCGCCGCCGCACCCGACCTGGGGCGGCGCCGGCCTGATCGGCCATGACGGCACCTTGCGCGGTATCGGTTCGTTGTTCGTGCAGCAGGTCATCTCGGGCGGCGACCCCGTCGACGGCAACATGATCGTGCCGATCGATATCCTGAAGCCGATCTTGGACGAGCTGCTGACCTACGGAAAGACGCAGAAACCGGCCCGTCCGTGGCTCGGCATGATGACGACCGAAATGGACGACGCGCTGGTCGTCGCGGGCGTGACCGAAGGCGGACCGGCGGAGCGCGCGGACGTGCGGGTCGGCGATTTCGTGCTGGGCGTTAGTGGTCAGCCGGTCAACGAACTTGCCAACATGTTCCGCCGCATCTGGTCGACCGGCGAGGCCGGCGTGGGCATCCCGTTGACCCTATCGCGCGACGGCGAAATGCTCGACCTGACCGTGCAGTCGGTCAACCGGGCGGACCTGCTGAAATCGCCGCAGCTGCATTAGGCAAAGAGTTTTCGGCGCGGGGCGCAGCCCAGCCTGTTTATACCGGTAGTGACAAGTGAATTGCCTGGCTAGCGGACTTCAAATGAGTCCGAGCACAACCAAATCGTCGATCGGTCGATGTCTGCAACCGAGGCTAAAGCGGACGTTCAGCAGTTGTGGCTTTGAGTTTGCGTATTAGCAAAATCGCGCATGAACCAACCGATCTGCTTGAGTTCGTTGGATTCCACCATGAGGTTTTCCGGCCCCACCAGCTCGAATAATTTCCTCAATGTTCCGTATCGAAGGCCGCCGCGATTACTCGGAAGCGGCAGCGGATTTCTGCCGGCCCGCGCCGGCTTGCGGATAGCCTTTCGGATGAAGCAGCCAGCCCAGCGCGAGGGTCGCCAGCACGGCCCCCACGCATTGCGCGACAACGAAGGCCGGGGCATCGATCGGCCGAATGCCGGAGAAGGTATCCGTTAAGGCGCGTGCGATCGTGACGGCCGGGTTGGCAAAGCTGGTGGATGCCGTGAACCAATAGGCCGCGGTGATATACAGCCCGACCATCCATGCGACCGCATCGGGTCGCCACCGAAGCGCCGCGAAAATCGTCCCGACAAGCCCAAATGCCGCGACGGCTTCGGAAAGCCATTGTGCCGGTCCCGTGCGGACATTCGCCGAGAGCTGCAGCAACGTTTCCTCGAACATCATGTGGGCGACAAGCGTGCCGGATATCCCGCCCAGGATCTGCAATAGAATATAGGCGATTGCCGCCGACGTCCGGATCTCGCGTCGGATCAGAAACGCCAAGGTGACGGCCGGGTTGAAATGCGCGCCCGAGACCGGGCCCAGCGCGGTGATGAGAACGACGAGGATGGCTCCGGTCGGGATGGTGTTGCCAAGCAGCGCAACGGCAACGTTTCCGCCCGCGAGCCGTTCGGCCATGATTCCCGAGCCCACGACAGTCGCCAAGAGTATTGCGGTGCCCCCAAATTCGGCGGCCAAGCGACGTGAAAGTTCGTTCTCCTGCATCCCGAAAATTATCCTTCCTCGTTACCCAAATCTTTGACGGCAAAGCCTTTCAGGCCGGCTTCGGCGTCACGAACGTCATCAATTGTCGGCGGAAAGACCTGCCGGTCGTCGTTTGCGTCGGCCTGGATCGCTTCAGGCAACGCTATTCCTCCTTTCGGTCGTGGATTCGCTGGCGATCGTAAAAAGAAATTCGTTCAGTGGTTCCAACGCTTTCGCGTTAAGCGAATAACAGACGCGGGGCGGATCGATTTCACCGGTGATGATTCCCGCAGCTTTCAGAATTCGCAAATGTTCGGAGGTGGTGGATTGCGCCAATCCGATTTGGTCCACGATATCACAGCCTATGCAGGTCTGCCTCTCATACAGCATTTTGATGATGCCAAGTCGGGCGGGGTGTCCAAGCGCCTTCGCCAGCAGGGCGAGATTATCGAATTCCCGCCGAAACGAGGCCGGACCATTCGTCCTTCGTTCGTCACAAATATTCATCATCGGCCATTTATATCGTTATTCGACGATTAACGATATATCGAGATCTGGCTCTCGAATCAACTCCCGGAAAGATACCGTGGCGCCGGATTGTCCGCGGCCCTGTTGGTCTGCTTTGGACTTCAGACGACCTCTCGAATGGGTCATCTTTTGCAGTCAATAGGCATCGATCGCGACGCCCGATGCCGGGAAACTTCGGACGATAAACAATCGAATTCGGGCATCGCACGAGACCGTATTCACTCCGCTCAAAGAGCGGGCCGCATTCGCAAATGCGTGGCGCGGTGAGGCGCTTCCGGTACCTTCTGTCACTCAACCCTATTTAAACGCGTAGATCGGGCTGCTCCAGGCCTGGAAGCCGTCTTCCGTCGTGACGCAGACCCAGAGCGGGTTGTCGCCTTCCGGTTTCAGCGTGATCTCCAGTTCGGTGGACAGCGCCTTGTGCGGGTTGTCTTCCGGCAGGCGGAAGGCGCGCAGCCTGCGTTCCAGGCCGCCCGCCTCCAGCACGATGTCCTCGATGCCGATATCCGACAGGGCGGCGCGCAGGGTGCCATGGTTTGTCGTGACCTCCAGGTCGCCCGCCTGCTTCGGGTCGATCCAGGCGTCAAAGCCGCCGAAATTGCCGGTCGTGATCGCGTCGAACACGACCATGTCCGAACCCCGCGTCTCCAGCAGGCGTTCGTGGTTCCAGGCGTTGATCTTGGATATGCGCCGGACGACCGCGCCGTTGAAGCGGGCGCGGCCCTTCCAGCTCGATTCGCGGCCGCGGCCGCGGTATTCGGCGCCGCTCCAGATCACCCGGATGCGTTCGCCGAGGTCGGGTTCGCCGTAGGGCCGGACGGTCTTCAGGACCTCCATCCCGTTGCGGATCTCCACGCGCTCGATCGGCGCCTGCGCGGCGACTTCCAGCTTCAACGTCACGCTGGCGTCGTCCGTCTGCACGATGTCGCCCATCATGACCTCACCGACGCTCTGCGAGGTCGCGTTGTCGAATGCGTTCGGGTCGAGGTCGAACAGTTGCCCTTCCGTCGGCAAAGTCGCGCGTACGTCGAGATGCATCCGCGTGCCGGTGGTGCCGTAATGATGGCGCTTGCGCAGGCAGTCGAAGAGGCCGTCGCGCGTGAGTTCCTCGGCATAGAAGCAAGTCAGGCCGCCATAGGCGCCGAACATCGAAACGCCCGGATAGCTCGCGCCCGGCCGGCCCTTGTGGCCGTCGCTGTTGCAGACGACGCCGCTGCGGTGGCCGAGCGGGAAGCCGTCGGTCAGCAGCCACTCGAACGTGCCCCAGGCGGAATGGATTTCCATCGCCGTTTCGAGTTTGGGATCGTGCGCGTATTTGATGTCGGCGTAACGGCCGCCGACATGGGCGTAGATCAGGCAGTCTTCGTCCTTCAGCTTCTTGAACAGCAAATTGGCGTTCGGCGCGTCGGTGTCCAGATCGTGCCGTTCCGGCAGCAACGCGTGACTCGAGCGGTGGATCTGCCGGCCTTCCTCGCGGAAATAGACGTTGCGGTCGCCGCCGACCGCGGTGTTGCCGGACCATTCGTAGCCGGGGAAGGTCACGAAGCGGCCCGGTTCATGATGGTAGGCCGTCAGTTCGTTGAGAAATGCCCAGAAGGCGTTGTTGACCTGGAAATCGTTCGCCTGGTGGCTGGTGGTGTCGAGGAACGCCTTGTTGCGGGCGAAGTCGAAATAGGATCGTGAGGTGCCGATGCCGATCGACTCGCCGCTCTGCCCGTGCAAATCGCCCCAATAGCCGCTGTACTGTCCCTCGCGGATCATCATCGGATGGGATTCCGCGACCACCTGGCCGCTGTCGGCATCGCGCACCGTGATCCGCAACTCGCCCGGTTGTTCGACGCTCAGCCCCTCGAAGGTAACCGCGCGTTCGCCCAGCGGATAGTCGAACCGCTCCGGCAGATTGTTCACCGGCACGGAAGTCTCGAAGACGAAGCTGCCTTGGGCGTGCTCGGTCGGGTTGCCCCACTTGTCTTCCGCCTTGAGACCGAAGATGAAGCTCTCGCCGGGCCTGCGCAGGCTCGACAGGACCGCTCGCCAGACTGCCGGTTGGCCGGGCACGATCGAAATGCTCGGCGTTTCCGGGATCGCGGTGAAATGGCCGACGGCGCAGACGTCCGCCAGCACCTTGAACTCGAACCCGGACTCGACGAAGGTCTGCATCTGCATGCCAGGCGACCCGAAGCGGGTGTCGCCGAAGACGATTGTGATCGTGTCGCCCTCGCTGAGATAACCGCCCGAGACGCCGATGCTGAGCGCCTTCCAGCGCGGCCGGGCGCTGGCGCCGCGACTGCTGTATTCGATCGACAGGGTCGCGCCGTTGCTCGCTTCCGCCGACACGTAGTTCGGCGCCGATGGGTCTTTCGTTTGCAGCTTTCCGGCGTCGCCCATGGCGCGGAACACGACGCGGATCGCACCGCTATCGTCGAGACCGAAGCGGCCGACCGTATAGGTCAGGGTGAAGGTTTGCAGGCTGCGGACTTCGACCGCGCCCTTCGGCGTGATCTCGACATGGCCGTACAGGACCGGGTCTTCGCCCGGCTGGACGTTCGACCATCCTTCGCCGACGAGATTGGAATCGATGATCGACTCGCCGCCCTTCAGGTCGGGTTTTGCGGAATTAGCGGGTGCCCCTGTGTCTGGCATGGTCGTGCCCTCCTTCGGCGAAATAGGTCCTGCCTATGATTGACACATCGCAGCGCGGTCGGACAACCGAGAATATGGGACGACGGTTCATTGCTTGTGTTGTCATGCAACTGTTTGATTCTATGGTGTATTAGATCGACGCCATCGTACCGCAGGATATTGAGGTAAGGTAAACGACCATGGTGCTTTCGGTAAAATGTCCTAAGGCAGCGCTTTAAGAGACAAATTTTACATGTTGCGGAAGTGACGCGAAAATCCAATTCGAGACATGCAGAAGCCTAGACGATGGCCTCGTATCGCCATTCCGTGCACGCTAATTTGTGGCATCGGGAATTGCATTGAAAAACCGTACGCAAGCTGCGGAACGCGGTGTCGAAAATTTTTACAACAGCGTGTATTTGCCGAAATTTCCGGAAAACCTCAGTAACAAGTTGATAAATAGTAATTTTTCGAGTTGATGCGATTTTGGCCGCCTGAATTCAGGCCGCCAAACTGTCGGAATTCTTTACGATTCAGGGAATCACCAAACATTTCGAAATTGGTAAGCTAATGAAATTCATCATAAAATTTAGGTGATAGATGGCTGGCTCTATTTTTGCATGAATCCGCGCGCCGGCGCCATCGGGTGCCGAAATAATGATGGGTGCAATATGCGAAATACACGTTTTGTGGCAACCGTTCTGGCCCTATTGCTTATGGTGGGCAGCTCGCCGGCAACGGCAGTGCTGATTGATTTCAGTACGTTTACGCTCGGCAATACGCTGGCCCAAGTTAATGCAATCACAGCTCCGTTGGGCGCGACATTTAGCAGGTCTTCCCTTTCAAGCGACCCTTTTATCGTCGATCTGGGTGGCGTGAATGTTGCGCGGGCGCGCACCAATCCGCCGGAGGCGGATATACTGGTCAATTTCGACGCAGCCGTTAATTTCGTAGAGGTCGTATTCGGCGATGATCCGCAGGGCGCATTTCCAATTTCGTTGGCTCTCTTTAACGCGCCACAGACAATTTCGGTGGATATAGGCGATTTTATCGGTAACGAAGTAGGGGTGGAGCCCGGGACACTTACGACCAATTTGTCCGATATTCGGGCCGCTCAATTCGAGGCCAACGGTAATTTTGTCTTTATCAGAAGTGTCGAGTTTAATTTCCAGCCACAAGGGGTCCCTGAACCCGCTGTGTTGGCTATTCTTGGTCTCGGCCTTGTTGGTATAGGCATAGCAAGACGCAGACGCTCAATCTGATTCCCCAATTCGGCAGCGCGCACGACAACGTCGGTCCGGTAAACGGGCCGACGTATTCTTTTGCACATTGACATCGTTGTGTCGCATTGAGCAATCGGCGACAGTGCTTCGAATGCTCACTCCCGAGCGTATTACGGACCGAAACGGCACGAAAGCGAACATCCTGTGGCCGCCGTGCCGAGTTTTTTGCTGGTTGTCTATGCGGCCAGCCGCGGCCTTCCGGCAAGCCGCGGCGTTTCCTGTTTGAACAGGCGGATCACCTCGTCCATCACCGCGCGGACGTTCGGCAGTTGCCGCAGGTCGGGGTGGACGATGATGTGCATGTCGCTTTCCACGCCCTCCAGCGGCGGCGTCAGGCGCACAAGCGCCGGGTCCGTGTCGCCGGCGAAGCAGGGCAGCACGCCGAGCCCGGCGCCCTTGCGCACGGCTTCGTGCAGCACCAGCCCGTTATTCACCCGGAACGCCGCCTTTTGGCCGTCGAGATGTTCACGCATCCAGCCCTGTCCCGCGAAATGGGTGTGGTCGTCGTCGAACGAGACCCAGGTGCAATCCGTGTAGCGCTGCTGTCCGCGTGCGCTCGGGTTGGCTTCGACGTAATTCGCGTGCGCCATAGACCGCGTAGGACAGGACCCCGAGTTTGCGGGCGATCAGTTCCGGTGATTCCGGCAGGCAGGCGCGGATCAGCAGATCGGCCTCGCGCTTCGACAGGTTCGCGTTGGTGTGCGCCATGGAAATCTCGATCTCGATTTCCGGCAGGCGCTGCCGTAGCGCCGACAAATGATCGGTCAGGAACTGGGCCGGTGTCTCGAACACGGAAAGCCGGACCGTACCGCTAACCTGGTCGGCGAGGGTCGCCTTGCGGCGTTCCAGGGTCTCCGCCGCGCGTTCCATTTCCTCTGCGATCGGCAGCAGTTCCGCGCCGGCCGCCGTCCGCACAAACCCGTCCGGCAGGCGGTCGAACAGGCGGGCCGACAGCGAGTCCTCAAGTTGCGACAAACGTCGGCCCACGGTCGGTTGTGTCACCTTCAGGTGTCGCGCCGCGGCGGACAGGCTGCGATGCCGCGCGACGGCCAGAAAGACCCGCATATCGTCCCAATTCAGCGCCATCCCGGCTTCCTTATGCGGCGAATCGCCCTATAAATAATTTTATAGAAGCTATGCGATTTTCTGTAATGCGCAACAGAAATTTTTAGCATAAATCACTATTGCGAATTAGTCGCAATAGATGAATACGAGTGTTTCGGAGCAGTTAGGGATGTATTTCGATCTTCGGCTTTGGGGATTTACGAAGGGCGTTCGCGGCCGCATATTCGCCGCCGTAGCGATCGGCGTCCTGGCCACGATGTTCGGCATCGCGCGGCTGGCATTGCTCGGCTGGCTGATTGCCAGGGTCTTCCAGGGCGTGCCGCTGGACGAACTGCTGTGGCCTTTCGCCGGCGTCGCCGCCGTCATGCTCGTGCGCGGCTGGCTGGAATATCTGCGCACGATGATCGCGCATGATACGGCGGCAAAGGTCCAGGTCCACCTGCGCACCGTCATCTTCGACAAGGTGACCGAGCTTGGTCCGGCGCATTTCGGGCTGGAGCGGACCGGCGATGCGATCATGGCGATGATCGACGGGGTCGAGCAGCTCGAAATCTATTTCGGCCAGTACCTGCCGCAGCTGATCATCTCCATTTTGACGCCGTTCCTGATCTTCGGTTTCGTCGCCTTTCTCGACTGGCCCGTCGCCTTCGTCATGCTGGTCGCGGCGCTGCTCACCCTGATCGCGCCGCAGGCTTTTCACGGCTGGGATCAGAAGAACAGCCTCGACCGGTCGCGGACCTACAAGGCGTTCGCCGCCGAATTCCTCGACTCCGTGCAAGGGCTGGCGACCTTGAAATCCTTCGGCCAGAGCGGCGCGCGCGCGCGAATCCTGAAGGTAAAGGCGGACGACGTCTTCCGCTTGACCATGTGGGTCTTGGCGACCAACTCGCTCGCCCGCGGCATCACCGATGCGGGCATCGCGATGGGTGCGGCGGCGACCTTGGCGCTCGGCGCGTACCGGGTCGTCGACGGCGATATGACATTGGCCGCCCTGATCATGATCCTGATGATGGGCGTCGAAGTGTTCCGGCCGCTGCGCGACATGCGTTCGCTTATGCATAACGGCATGGTCGCGCAGGCCTCGGCCCAGACGATATTCCATCTGCTCGACTCGAAGCCGATCGTCACCGAAAACCCGCGCGGCGCGAACACAGACACTATGTCGCCGACGATCAGTTTCGAGGACGTGACCTTCGCCTATCCGAGCAGCCGGCGCACCGCGCACGAAAGCCTCAGCTTCGACGTCGCGGCGGGCGAGCGGGTCGGTTTCGTCGGCCCCAGCGGCGTTGGCAAGTCCTCCATCGTCCGGCTCTTGCTGCGCTTCTACGACCCGACCGACGGCGCGGTGAAGATCGGCGGCCGCGACCTGCGAGACCTCAGCTTCGCGGAGATCCGTAGCCAGATCGCCGTCGTCAACCAGGACACCTACCTGTTCCATGGCACGGTCGGTGACAATCTGCGCGTTGGCAAGCCGGGTGCAACGTTGCCGGAACTCGAAGAAGCCTGCCGTGCCGCCAATGCGCATGGATTCATCGTCAAGCTGCCGCAGGGCTACGACACGGTGATCGGCGAGCGCGGCATCCGCCTGTCGGGCGGTCAGCGGCAGCGCATCGCCATCGCCCGTGCGATTCTGCGCGACGCGCCGATCCTGGTACTGGACGAGGCGCTGTCGGCGGTCGACGCGGAGAACGAGGCGATCATCCAGGACGCCCTGGACCGCTTGATGGTCGGCCGCACGACACTGATCTTCGCGCACCGGCTCAGCAGCGTGATCGACGCGGACCGTATTCTCGTGCTCGACCAGGGGCGTATCGCCGAGGCCGGCCGCCATGCGGAGCTGATGGCCAAAGGCGGCGTGTATCACCGGCTGATGGCCGAACAGGCGTCGGAGACCGCTGGAATCGATGCGCCTGTCGGCGGCGGGGGGCCGCTAGCGACGGGCGAGAGCACGCAACCGACCTACAGCGAGGAAGCGCAGTTCGCGCCGACCGACGCGATCGTCAAAGCGGAGGGCCTGGGTTGGTTCGCGGCCGCGCGCGAACTGATGAAGCATATCGGCCCGTACCGGGTCAAACTCGGCATGACTTTCTTCTTCGGCGTGACGCGCGTACTCGCCTTCATCGGCATCGGTGTGGTCGGTTCGCTGGCGGTCAGGGCGGTGAAGGGCGGCGAGCCGTTCGAGACGCTGCTCATTCTGCTCGCCGTTATGGCGCCGGTCGCGGGCATCTTCCACTGGTTCGAATCCTGGCTCGCCCACGACATGGCCTTCCGTTTGCTGGCCGAGATGCGCATCGCGCTGTTCAACAAGCTCGACCGGCTGGCCCCCGCCTACATGGTGCGGCGGCGTACCGGCGACATGGTGGCGATGGCGACGCACGACGTGGAGTTGGTGGAGTATTTCTTCGCACACACCATTGCACCCGCCTTCGTCGCGGTTCTCGTGCCGGGCTTGGTGATTGCAGCCTTGCTGCTCTTCGGCTGGCAGATGGCCGCGGCGTTGGCGCCCTTCCTCCTGATCGTGGCGCTAAGCCCGTTTTTCATGCGCAAGCGGGTCGACGAGCTGGGCTCGCGGGCGCGCGAAGCCTTGGGCGAACTGAACGCCCATGCCGTCGATACGATCCAGGGCCTCGGCGAGATCGTCGCCTTCCAGCGCACCGTCGAGCGCCGCCAGGAACTGATCGACCGCACCGAGAACCATCACCGTGTCCGGCTGCCCTTCTTCCGCGATCTGACTTTGCAGACCTCGCTGCTCGAAGTGGCGACGGGGCTGGGCGGCCTCGCGGTGATCGTCGCCGGGGCAAGGCTGGTCGGTGCCGGTGCGCTCGACAGCGGGTTGCTGCCGCTGCTGACCCTGCTCGCGATGTCCGCCTTCCTGCCGATCTCGGAAATTGCCAATGTCGGGCGGCAATTGGCCGACACGCTGGGCTCGACACGGCGGCTCTACGCCGTCGACAACGAGCCGGTGCCGGTCACCGACGGGCCGGGTGTGGTCGATGTCGACGAAGCCGTCGGCTTGCCGATCATGCTCGACGGCGTTGATTTCCAGTACGAGGCGGGCAACCGCCGCGCCCTGCACGGGGCCCGCTTTGAAGCGCCGGCCGGCAAGACGATTGCATTGGTGGGGCCTTCGGGCGCCGGCAAGACCACCATCGCCCACATGTTGATGCGCTTCTGGGATCCGGCGGACGGCGCGATCAGGCTGGGCGGTCACGACCTCAAGGACTACACGCTCGACGATCTGCGCCAGCGCATCGCCCTGGTCGCCCAGGACACCTACCTGTTCAACGACACGCTGCGCGCCAATATCCTGATCGCCGACCCGGCCGCGGACGAGGCCAAGCTGATGGACGCCTTGCGGCGCGCGTCGCTCGGCGATTTCGTCGACGGTCTGCCGGACGGGCTCGACACCATGGTCGGCGAGCGCGGCATGCGCCTGTCCGGCGGGCAGCGCCAGAGGGTCGCCATCGCCCGCGCCTTCCTGAAGGACGCGCCGGTCCTAATCCTCGACGAGGCCACCTCGCATCTCGACGCGGTCAACGAGAAGGCGGTGCGCGAGTCCCTGGCGGAACTGATGGCCGAACGCACGACCATCGTCATCGCCCACCGCCTTTCGACCGTGCGCAGCGCCGACCTGATCGTCGCGCTGAACGAGGGACAGGTGATCGAGACCGGAACGCACGCCGAACTGCTCGCCAAGGGCGGACTCTACGCGCAGTTGGTAGCGCACCAGCTTGCCGGCGCGGCCGGCCGTAGTGCCGCGGAGTAGGCTCGATGAATGCTTACGTGACGGTGCTGGCGCTTTCGGAGGTTGGTCGCATTTGGGAAATTCGAAATTCGGCTACCTCGCCGTCCACCCCCACCCTAACCCTCCCCCATCGAGGGGGAGGGGATAATCCTGAAAATACATGCGTTTATCCCTTCCCCCCTGGTGGGGGAAGGCTAGGATGGGGGGGACTGCGCATCGTTCAGAGATTTCTCAAGTTACGCTAAGAAATTCGGGTCGCTTGCCCGTATCTCGCCGATACCCCATCATCTTGGCCGATGAACGCGAACGCACCCATAAGCTGGCAGCCGGCTGGTCGGGCGATGGGCCCTGGCGCTTGGTATGCAGGCGATTTCGAGAACGATCGCTCCTGGCTGCATCGTTTCACCGATTCCGATATCGCTGAAATCGAAGCGGCCTTGGAAGTCGCGTTGGCCGCCGGTAAACCGGTCACCGACCTGGCCCGCGACGATTTCCCGCTGCCCACCGTTGCCGCCAAGCTCGCCGCGGCCGTAACGGAGGTCGAGCACGGGCGCGGCTTCGTGCTGCTGCGCGGCATCCGCCTGCCGGACTATTCGCGCGAGGAGGCTCGCGTGCTGTTCTGGGGCCTCGGCCGGCATATCGGCGAACCGGTGACGCAGAACCCGCAGGGCGCGCTGCTGCACGAGATCGAGGATCTCGGCAACGATTACGGCGCCAATAACGTTCGCGGGCATTCGACCAATGCGCGGCTGCGGCCGCATGTCGACCCGTGCGACATAGTCGGGCTGTTCTGCATCCGACCGGCGCGGACCGGCGGGTTCAGCACCATCGCTAGCGCGCTCACGATCTATAACGAGATCCTGGACAATCACCCGGAATACCTGAAACCGCTGTGCCGGGGATTCCGCATCGACTATGCGGGCAAGGGGCCGACCCCTGCGCCGGACCTGACCTCGCCGCAGCGCATCCCGGTGTTCAGTGAATGCGAGGGCCAATTGACCTGCTACTACAATGTCAAGCAGATCGATCGCGGCGCCGAGAAGACCGGCGAGCTGCTGGACGATGTGGCCCGGGCGGCGGTGCTGGAAGTCGAGGCGCTGGCGTTGCGGGAGGACATCCGCTTCGACATGGGCTTTCAGACCGGCGATATCCAGCTGTTGAACAATTACACGACCTTGCATGCGCGAACCTCCTACGAGGACGATCCCGCGTACAAACGTCTGCTGCTGCGGCAGTGGCTGAACGTGCCCGGCGGACGGCCCTTGCTGCCCGCGGTCGCCGACCGTCTGGGCACCGGGCCGCGCGGCGGGGTCAATCCCTATGCGGCGACACCAGACTGACAGAAGGAGCGGAAAATGGCCGAATATCGATTGCTATCGACCAGCGGAATACTGGGCTACGGTTTCCCCGAAGACTCGATCAAGCGCGGCGTGGCGATGGGCGTCGACATGATCGGCTGCGACGGCGGCAGCACCGATCCGGGACCGCATTATCTCGGCTCCGGCAAGACGCTGAACTCGCGCCTGGCGATGAAACGCGATCTGCGGCTGATGCTGCAGGCGGCGGTCGCCGAGGGCGTGCCTGTGACGATAGGCAGCTGCGGCGGCGCCGGCGGCGAGCCGCATCTTGAGGTGATGGCCGATCTGGCGCGCGAGATCGCCCGCGAGGATGGGCTCAGCTTCAAGATGGCGACGATCCACGCCGAGCAGGATAAGGGCTGGGTCAAGGACCAGCTCGCTTCCGGCAAGGTCAAGCCGATGCGCAACGCCGGGACGCTGGATGCGGAGACCGTCGACCGGGCGGACCGCATCGTCGGCTGCATGGGACCGGAGCCTTATATGGCGGCGCTCGACGCCGGCGCGCAGGTCGTGCTCGCCGGGCGCAGCACCGACCCGGCGCCCTTCGCCGCCTGCGCCATGCGTGGCCAGATCGAGCCGGCGCCGTCCTGGTATTCCGGCAAGATGCTGGAATGCGCCGCGGCGGGCGCCATTCCCAAGGGGCACGATTGCATGCATGTCACCATCAAGGACAACGGCGTGATCTGCGAGCCGCCCAACCCGGACAAGATCTGCACGCCGATGTCGCTCGCCAACCAGAGCCTGCACGAGAACGCGAGCCCGAATTTCTTCCAGGAGCCGGGCGGCCTGCTCGACACCACCGACTGCCGTTTCGAAGCGGTGAGCGACCGCGCCGCCATGGTTTCCGGCATGCGCTGGACGGCGGACGACCAGTACACGGTGAAGATCGAGGGCGCCGAACTGATGGGCTATCGCGCGATCACCATTTGCGGCACCCGCGACCCGCTGCTGATCGGCCAGTCGGAGGATTATCTGGGGTTGGTGCGCGAGGCCACGGCCGTGAAGATGGAGGCGATGGGCATCGGCCGCGACGCGTACAAACTGCTGTTCCGCGCCTATGGCCGCGACGGCGTCATGGCCGAGCGGGAGCCGCTGGCCGCCAGCCCGTCGCACGAGCTCGGCATCCTGGTCGAGGTCATCGCCGAGACCCAGGAGTTGGCCAATACGGTCCTCTCGGTCGCCCGCGTCAGCACCCTGCATCTCGATTTCCCGGGCCGGCTGTGCAAGGAGGGCAACATGGCCTTCCCGTTCTCGCCAAGCGACATCGAATGCGGCCCGGCCTATCGTTTCAGCGTCTACCACATCGTCGAGCCGAAGGACGCGATGGAGATGTTCCCGATCGAATATGAAGACGTACGGGGCTAGCAGTACCCTCCTTTACGGATAGGTGATACGGATGACGCGTTCCCAGGCCCATCGGTTAGAAGCGTGTTCCGCCGTGATGCCGGTGGCATCACAAGGTACGCGCGACGCGGTCCGACGGGCCTGGGAACGCGCCCTGCGGGTCGCCTGTCGCATCCTCTGGCGGGCGTCGGTGCCGCTTGCCGATGTACCTGCATCGCCGGCGCGGCACCTCCTACTCAGAGAATGCGTCAGGCGATCAAACGCATCACCTATCCGTAAAGGAGGGTACTAACCATGGCGAAACTCAAGGACATCGCCGCCGTCTGCAAGAGCAAGAACGCCGGCCCCTTCGAGCTCACCATCGACGCCGTCTTCGCCGATAAGGACATGTTCGAGAAGGTCAAGGCGACGGGCGTCATCTGCCCGCAACTCTTCGTCGATCTCTACGGCGTCAAGGAGGAGGACATTCTGTTCACCGTCTACGACGCCGGCCTCGCCTTCAAGGCGACCCTGCCGCGCCTCGTCTCCGCCGGCGATCTGGGCGACACGGACGTCTACGGCGCGCAACAGCACGCGCCCCTGCTGGAGGTGGAGGTTCCGATCTAGCCCGGATATCTCACCATAGTTGGGGCAGTCATCGCGGTGTGCGGGTCCGGTCCGCCAGGAGAAAGCCGAAAAGCGTAGCGGGCCTACGGTTGAGGCCTTCGACGAAGCGGGCGGCCCGCAAACCGCGACCCTCCGGGCGGGGCGTATCGTACGACAGGCTGCGTCGAACCGCTTGCCCGATGGCACCGCATCGCGCCGCGCACTTCTCCTAACCTGTCGTGCGATACGCCCCGTGACGACCCCAACTATGGTGAGATATCCGGGCTAGTGGCTGGACATGTGAGCGCGATACCTATCGCGCGCCACCTCCGGAACCGCGCAGCCGCTAAGCCGACAGCGGCGCCGCGTCCAGCCCTTCCCACAAATCGGCGGCATCCGGCGGCGGCTTCGGTTGCGGGTGCGGGCGCACGGCGATGCCGTGGCGCACGGCGCCGGGTTCCAGGTTCTTGAACTTCCCGCGGAAGGTTTCCGGCAGGCCGCGGCTGTTGGGGATCGACAGCCATTGCCGCAGCAGGTGGCGTTTGCGGGGAAGATCTTCGTGGTCTTCGAAGGTGGTGCGCAGATGCCACAGCGGGTAGTTGTTGATCAGCACGAAGTCGCCAGGCTCCTGCTCGACGCCGAGAAACATGCCGGGCCGGTAGGCGATTTCGTCGAGCAGGTCGAGCGCCTCGTTCTGCTGGCTGGTTAGCCGGGGGACCTCGGCGATGCGCTGCGCCGAATCGATGTAATGCCGAAGGTAGCGGGTCGACACCATGCCGTCGTGATAGCTGAAGATCGGCATGGCGTAGTAGGGCTTGCCGCCCGCTTCGTCCAATTCGCCGCGGCGGTCGAAATAGAATGGCTGGTACAGCACTTCGAGCAGGTCGGGCCGGCGATCGAGGATCTCGTTATGGATCGACACGGCGCTGACGAACTGGTTGCGCCCGCCCGACTTCGACTGGTTGAGGCACAGCAAAAAGACGACGTCGCACATATCGGTGTGGTAGCTGAGCTCGGCGCTGGTCTGGTAGCCGCGCACGCTCGGGTCGCTGAAGCTGAAGCCGAGGTCGCGGATATGGCCGAGCCGGTGGCCCTCGCCGTTCTGCGGCACGGCGGTGCCGAGATGGCAGCCTATGCCCCAGAAGATGAAGGCCGCTTCCTTCTTCGAGTAGCGCGCCCTGTCGATGCCGCGCATGACGACCAGGCCGCGTCCGCCCTCGAGTTCGCCGCGGATGTCGTCGAGTTCGGCCGCGAAGCCCGGCAGCGGGAAATCCGCCTTGCCGAAGTCGGGCGCCGAGAGCCCCAGCGCCTCGACATGCCGGAGCGCCGAGTCGAGTTCCCGTTGCGCCGCCTCGGAAATTCGGTACAGCCAGTCGCCTGTTTCCGCCAAGTCGGCGCCGTACCAGGCCTCCGGCGTTATGACCGGTTCGGTCGGGACGCTGGTCGTCGGATATTCCTGTGCCGTGACGGTCATGGGGGCCTCCACTGCTTCGGTTGCCGCGTGGGATTTGCGCAAATACATCGACGCCGCCCAAGGCCTAGCCCGGGAAGGCCGGTCGATCGCTGCCGTTTGAAGCCGAGTTTATGGCCGCCGGCCGGACCGTCCTTGATGTGGATCAACCGTCCGGAATTCAACGGACCCCTGCTCTGCGGCGATGTGCGCCTTGGCCGGGATGACGGTTTGAGTTTGTATCGTTAGGTTGGGACGGAGAAATAACCAGCTTCGAGAATGTTACATGACCTACGGGATCGGCATCGTCGGCGCGGGGATGATCGCGCCGTTTCATCTGGAAGCGATCGAGGGCCTGCCCAACGCGCGCGCCGTCGGTATCATGGACCATGGCAGCGGCAAGGGCCGGGCGATCGCGCCGGACCTGGACCCCACGGGCGCGGACGATATCGAGGCCTTCCTGGCGCGCGACGACGTCGACATCATCACCATCGCCACACCGTCGGGCAGCCATCTCGACATCGCACTCGCGGCGGCCGAGGCGGGCGTGCACTGCATCGTTGAGAAACCGATCGAGATCACCTTGGACCGCATCGACCGGATGATCGCGGCGCACGACGCGGCGGGTACGGTGCTGGGCGGCATCTTCAACAACCGCTACACCGACAGCGCAAAGCTCTTGAAGCGAACCGTCGAGGCCGGCCGCTTCGGCACTTTGACGTTCGTCAATGCCATCGGCCCCTGGTGGCGCGACCCGGAGTATTACAGTTCGTCCGGGTGGAAGGGGACCTGGGCGCTCGACGGCGGCGGTGCGCTGATGAACCAGGGCATCCATTCCGTCGACCTGCTGCAATGGCTGGTCGGCTCGCCCGTCGCCAGCGTCAGCGGCCGCATCGCCACGCTCGCCCACACGACTATCGAAGTCGAGGATACCGGCGCTGCGACCCTGCAGTTCGAGAACGGCGCGCTCGGCAGCATCGCCTGCACGACCAGCATGTGGCCCGGCCATTTCCGCACCCTCACCCTGGCCGGGACGGACGGAACCGCGGTGCTGGCCGACGAGGGCCTGCTGTTCTGGCAATTCCGCGACGAGACGGAAGAGGACCAGACAATCCGCGACGCGTTGCTGGCGCTCCCCGGCGCCGGCATCGGTGCGTCTAACCCGTCCGCCGGCGTCGACGCGCGCGGCCACCGGGCGGTGTTCGCGGATTTCCTGCGCGCGCTGGAGGCGGGGGAGCGGCCGGCGATAGACGGGCATGAGGCGCGCAAGGCGGTGGCGATCATCCGCGCGATCTACGAGTCGGCGGAGCGGGACGGGGCGGCGGTGACGCCCTGACTTTCGCGGCCAGGGGCGGCGCCCGGCAAAATTGATCTGCCTCAATGTGGATCGTCGAATCCGCCTTAAAATCGCAGATGTCGGAGTGCGCCTGTTTCAGTTAGTATAGCGGCTGGATTCAATGAAACACGCGGGTTCCGCTGGTTTGGGAAGCGCTTGGCCGAGAGGTCGTCGTCGGGGTTTTACCGTATTCGACGGATTTCCACTTAAAGCGACGCGCGTGGAAAGTTGACGAAGGAGGAACATCATGGACCAACTCGTTCGAAAAATGACCGTCGGCGACCGGGTTCCGAATTTCTATCTGGACGATACACATGGCGTCGCCCATGAACTGTACAATACCGACCTGAGCGGCGGTCCGATTGTCGTGCTGGTCCTGGCGCGGAACGGCGACGATACCGTTCGGCAATTCGACGAAAATACGGCGGCGTTCGAAGCGTTCGGCGCCCATCTTTACGCCTTGGCGCCCTCCGAGGACATCAGCGCGGCGTGCGGGGACAGCGCTTTTTTCGTGGTGAACGATCCCGATGGCAGCGTCGGCGACGATTATCTCACCACAGCCGGGTTGGAAGCGCCGGCGATGTTCGCGCTCGACCCGAACCAGCGGATTGTCGCTTGCGCCGGCGGGACTGCGGCGGCCGGTTTCGCCGAAACCGCGCGCGCCGCCTTCGATAAGATAGCGCCGCGCGAAGCGCCGCGAAATATTGCGATGCAGGCTCCGGTCCTTTTCGTTCCCGAAGTCCTCGACGAAGCCCTCTGCGACCGGCTGATCGCGGCCTGGGGCGAGAATGAGCATACCACGAATATTGTAAATGTCGCTTCCGGCGAGCAGTCGACCGTTGGACCGCGCGCCGATTCGAAGCGGCGCGACGACTTCATAGTCGATGGCGAGCTGGAACGCGAACTGCTGGTCACGCTGATGCCGCGGATTGCGCCGGAAATCGAGCGCGCCTTCAACTTCGATAAAGAATGGATGTTCGAGAAATTCCGCGTCGGCTGTTACGACGCCAAGGATGCTGGTTTTTTTCGGCCGCATCGGGACAACGATTGCGAGGCGCTGGACCACCGCAAGTTCCCCGTGTCGATCAGCCTGAACGGAGGTTTCGAGGGCGGCTATGTGCGCTTCCTGGAATACGGTCACGACCGTTACGCGCCACCGAAAGGCGGCGCCCTGATTTTTTCCTGCGGACTGCTGCACGAAGTGGCCCCGGTCCTGAAAGGCCGCCGGTTCATCCTGCTGAGCTTCATCTTCACGAACTGACGCCGCGGGGACGGCGGGCGGTGGGGCTGCGAAGTTCGCGGGCCCGACCCGTACTTTTGCCGATCGGTTCGGACGGTGGCGCTCGCGAGGTATAAGTTTTCGGCGCTAATGCCGCTCAAAGAATACTCTTCAATTCGTCGAACAATATCTCCGAAAATCGCGATATGCCGCGCGGCGAAAAATGAAAAGCGTCGAGAAAAAACTCTTGAGAGTGTCCGAACTTGCGGTGCATATCTATGAATGCCGTATTCGTTTGGGCCGCGATTTCCTTCACTTTCTCATTGTATTTCAGAAAGTCTTCTTTTTTGTAACTGTTGTTCGGAAAAGAGAATGAATTAGGCTGCGATAGAAATATCAAATCGACGCCGGATTGCTTGCAGATCGCCGATATCATCGTCAAGTTACGCGCAAAGTATCCCAGGCCGGCGGTGATATCGTTTTCAATGTTTATCGCGCCTCTCGGCAGCCAGCCCATCCCGAACAATGCCAGCATGCGGGACTGAACGAGTAGCCCCCTGACGGACAGGCTCCCTTGAAGCTGCGGATTGAGGTAGTACTCGCGCAAGTACTTGTTTGCGTAATCCGGTCCGGCGCCATCTTGGAAGTAATTCGCCGATAGGTCGTTAATATTGTGCATAAGTATTATGGCGTCGGGGGAAAACTCCAAGAGTCGGAAAACGATGTTCACCAGGGAATGCGCCGTCGAGAAGGCGTCACCGCCGGCATTCAGCACTTCATATCGGGGACCGATGGACGCGGCGTTCAGCCGTGCTTCCAGAGCCTTCGCGTAGTCGCGCCCGTCGATCGCGAACGGCCGTTCGTTGGCGGTCGTCGAACCGCCAACGGCGACGATCCGGACCAGCGCCTCGGACTTGGTTTGCGAAACCGGCACCGTGCGGTGCCGGAAATATGCGTTCCCGCTGTCGTCGAAGTGCGGAGGGGGCGCATCGTAGGAAGTAAACCAGGGGCTTATGAACCTATTTTCACGAAAAAACGACCCTCCCTCCGTATTCATCGTCGTGTAGGTGCGTACGCCGGTCTCGCCAATTGCGAAGATCACAAGGCATGCGCTGACGATCAGCAATATGTTCGATATCAGATTGCTTAGCGCTTTGACGAGAGTCATCGATTTTCCGATCGCTTGGCTTGAGGTCGCGTTTTTGTCCCGGTTCGCGTGGCGTCCTCGCGCTTGACCCAGATCTTCGGTCCGCCGAGATGGGAGGACAGCCGATTCAGCGGTTCAAGTGGTGTGGGTAGCCACGTCAGGCCGAGCTGCGGCAGGCGGTCGAGCTTTGCGGCGAAGCGTGCAATCCTGACGTCAATCATGCTCGAAGGGCCAAATACGCGAACTCTTAACAATCGGACTTCAGGACGCGCCGTATATCCATTGCCGTGTGCACCGCCCGGATAATTTGAACCTCGTCGCCTTCGATGCGGTAAAGGATAGCATAGTTTCGCGGTATGACGAGGACGCGGATATCGGATCCTACATCGGGGCGCGCCGGACCCATATGCGGTGTGGTCGTAAGGGCTCGGCAGCGCATGATCAGCGTTTCGGTAAAACGTTTCGCCGCCGTCGGATTGTCCCGTGCGATGTATTCCTGAATCTCGTCTAAGTCACGACTGGCAGCGCGCGTGAAACGAAGTTTATGCACGCCAGTCTTGCGGGCCGAAGGCTTCCTCGTGCTTTCGTTTCAGCCGCGCGAAGACCTCGTCCGCATCGATCAACTCGCCGCGATCGGCTTGCGCGATACCTTCTTGCACCTTGTGGCGAATTTGCTCGAACGCGCGGTTTTCTTCTTCCAACAGACGAAAGGCCTCGTCGACGGCTTCGGCTTCCGAGCCGTACCGGCCGCTCTCGACCATTCGTTTCAGGAGCGCCGCTTGCGCTTCCGATAACGGAACGTTCATGCGCAATCTCCTCTTCCCGAACGGTAATGCTGGTTGGTGAAGCTGTCAAAAAATACTTCTTAACTCAATCCACCATCCACGGCGCCATGGTATTGCCCTGGGTGAAGATCATCGTCGAGCCGAGCGCCGGCAGTGGTTCGACGCGGATCGCGTCGGGACCGATTTCTTGTATCTCGATGCCGTTGCCGCTCAGTAGCGCTCTTGTTGCCGTGAGGTCTTCCGAGCGTAGGCTGTATGCCCCGATAAACGGCAGGTCGGGGATCGCGATGCCGGGCAGCGCCGCTTTGAGCGCCTCGGCGCTGAGGATCGTCAGGCTGCCGCGGCCCAGTGTGAACCGCCAACCGCCGTCGCATGCGGCCGGCGCGATGCCGAGATAGCGCTGGAAGCGGTCCGCCGCTTCGTTCGGGTCGGCGCTGGCCATCGCCACATCGGTCATCGAGACGACCCTGTTGGGATGGTTCATCAACTCCTCGCGCCACAGCAGGTCGGGTGTGTTGTGTTGGAGGAACTGGATGCGGCCCTCGGCCATCTGGCCGTGCACCATACGGACGACGGAGAAGCGCAGGGTGCCGCCCTCGACCTGGCGGGTCAGGTGGACCAGCGGCTGCATGTCGAAACCGGCTGCGGTCAGGCGCGCGTGGTGCGCCTCGGCATCCGGAGTCGTGAAGGCCATCAAATGGATGCCGGTGTAGCGGTCGACCGCGGTGCGTAGTTGCTGCGCCATCGGCGCGTCGCCGACCGCGCACAGCACCTCGATATAGCTCTCGCGCAGCATGATGCAGCGGTTGCCGGTGCCGCTCGGCTTGGGTTCCTCGTCGGGCGCGGTGCGCATTGTGTGCGCGGCGTAGGGCGTCAGCTTGAAGCCGAGCCGCTCCAGCGCCTCTGACGCCGCGTCCATGTCGGGCACGAAATGACCGTGATGGTCGAGGAAGATTTCCTCGCCCTGCGGCAGTTGCCGGTAGGTGCTCATGCGACCCACTCGCTGACCGGCGCCCGCGCTTCCTGCAGCGGCTGGGAAATTACGTCGACCAGGGCCGGTCCGGGCGTCTCGACCGCCGCGCGAAGGGCGCCGGCCAGTTCCGCCGGGTCTTCCACGCGCCAGCTTTTCACGCCGTAGGCCTCCGCGATGCGGGCATGGTCGGATTGCGTGAAGTCGACGGAATAGTAGCGTTCCTCGTAAGCCGATTTCTGGCCCGCCTTTATCCAGCCGAATACGCCGTTCGAGACCACGACGAGCGTGATCGGCAGGTCGAGGCGCACGATCGTCTCCAGTTCGCCGACGCTCATGCCGAAGCTGCCATCGCCCATCACCGCCACAACGGCCGCGCCGGGCCGGCCGAAATGCGCGCCGACCGCGGCCGACAGCGAATAGCCCAGCGCGCCATGCGCCCGGTTGGAGATGAAATGCCGCCCGGTTTCGACCTGGTCGTAGAAGGCGGAGAAATAGGGGCACGGCGTGCCGGGGTCGCAGACGACGATCGCATCGTCCGGCAGGACGTCCTGCAAGGTCGCGACGATGCGTTCCGGCTTGACGGGCCGCGCGTCGGCCCGGGCCAGTTCGTTGAAAGTGTCGAACTTGGCCTTGCGCGCGGCAGCGACGCGTTGCGCAGCGTCGCTGTCACCGCGTTTGCTTTGCCGCGTGGCGACGGCATCGACCAGCGCCGCCAGCACCGGCAGCGCATCGCCTACAACGGCCGCATCCGGCTGGTAGTTCGCGCCGATCACGCGCGGGTCGACGTCGATTTGAACGATCTTCGTTTTGCCGGGTTCGGGGTGGCGCCAGCGCTCCGTCGTCACCGAGCCGGCGCGGCAGGTGACGAACAGGACCAGATCGGCCTCGTCGACGATGGCGCGGGTTTCCGGCACGCCGCCATTGCTGCCGACGACGCCGAGGCCAAGCGGATGCCGGTCGGAGATCACGCCCTGGCCGCTGACGGTCGTGGCGACCGGCGCGTCGAGCAGCTCGGCCAGCGCGGTGAGTTCCGCCTCCGCCCCGGCGATGACTACGCCGCCGCCGCAGATGAAGACGGGACGGTGCGCCGACAGCAGCATTTCGGCAGCGGCTTCGACCGCTTCCAGGTCGGGGCCGGTGCGGCGCGCCGGGAAACGGCCGAGATCTTCCTGCGCCCAGATATCGTCTTCGTCGACAGGCTGGCGCTGCACGTCGAAGGGCAGCCCCAGATGCGCCGCGCCGGGTTTGCCCGTCGTCATCTCGGCAAAGGCGGTGCGCACCAGCTGCGGCAGCGAGGCGGCGGTGTCGATGACCTGGTTCCATTTCGTCAGCGGCCGGTACAGCGCGTTCTGGTCGAGCTCCGTCAGCGTGTACTTGCCGCGCCCGGCGACCGAGATATCCGTCGTGATGGCCAGCACCGGGATCGAGGACTCGTTGGCCTCCACCACGCCCGGCAGGATATAGGTGGCGCCGCCGCCGCTTGGCCCTTCGCAGACGCCGATCTTGCCACTGACACGCGCGTAGCCGTCCGCCATGTAGGCCGCGTGCCGCTCGTCCCGCGTCAGGATGTGCCGGATGCCCTCGCCGGTGCGGTACAGCGCATCGTAGAAGGGCAGCGTGGTGTCGCCGCACAGGCCGAATATGGTGTCGACGCCGTGCAGCTTCAGCATCCGCACCAGTGCCTCGGCGCCGGAGATCTGGTTCATGGTTGTGTTCCCTACTGCATTAGGTATGCGCCATCCCCCCCATCCGGCCCGACCGGGAAGATAGGTAACAGTTTGTACCGGCGACATG
>CAYLTU010000030.1:12509-29926 GCA_964386465.1 uncultured Rhodospirillaceae bacterium | reverse complement strand
GCCCAGCCCTCGCGGCTCGACGCCAGAACCAGCGCGTCCACCGCGCCGTAGACATCGCGCAGTGACGCGTGGCCGACGCGGCCGAGAAAGCGGACCCGGCCGGCAACGCCTTCGTCCGCCGCAAGTTTTTCCAGGCTGGCGCGCTCCGGACCGTCGCCCGCGATCAGCAACGTCGTGTCGGGTAAATGTCGTAAGGCGGAGACGATCAGGTCGTGTCCCTTGCGCTCGATCAGCAGCCCAACGGACAAAAGCGTCCGGCCGGTCAGGCCGAGGGTTTCGCGCGCGCTATCGCGATCGGCCGGCTGGAACATCTCCAGATCGACGCCGTTGCGCAGTACGCGGATCTTGTCGTCCGGAATGTCGAGCGCGATAAGCTCGTCCTTGAGTGCCTGGCAGACGGTAATCAGACCCTGCGCATGGGTCGCGGCCCAGACGATCTGACGCCGCGGCACCGGATACTGCGGCAACAAATTGAGATCTGTGCCGCGCGCGGTAATGGTGACGGGTTTGTCGAACGCGCGCGCCATTCGGACGGCAGCGACTCCATCGGGATAGAAATAGTGCGAGTCGATCAGGTCGAATTCGAGGCCTTGGCGCATCAGCTTGGCCACGAACGGCTTGACGAAGGAATACATGCAGGTTGGCGCGATATTGGTCCCGACTTTCGGGATCAGCGGATAGCGCGGATGGTGGATCGTCAGCCCGTGCCGCTGTTCGATCCTTGGAACCTTGGCGAAGTCGGCATAGTGCCCGAACCAGTTGGACTTGAACGGAAACCAAGGGACTGGGGCGACGACATGGGCCTCGACATTGCCGCCGGCGATCAGGTGGCGCAGCCGGTTTTCGACGAATACGCCATGCGCCGGCTGCACGGCGTTCGGAAACAGGGTCGAAAAGGTCAGAATTTTCAGCATGTTACAACAGTACGGTAGCCGTTAGGGCATTCGCGTGGTTAATCCGAAATCGAGCGGATATGGCGTGCCGATTGCCCCTATTGCAGCTGATCGAACTTGGCCTTGAAAACGCCGTCCAGCCGATCGCGCATACCGTCGCAGAGCGTGATGATATTGGCTGGAATCTCCGGCGGTTCATTCTTGCGGATGGAAGAAGAATGGACTGACTTGACGAGCGCCGGTTCGGCTTCGAGTTTGATGAAGCTGACGATCCTGTCCAGGAAGTTCAATGGTTCGGTGACGAAGGGTTCGTACTTAATCAATAGGACCCTGTCGTCCTTGTCGAACTTCTGATCGAAGAAGAGCTGATTACGGTAATACCAGAACAGCGCCTGCGCGGCATTGTCGTCCAGGTCTTCGCTGTAATGCTCGCGAACGATCGACAGGGTTTCCTCGGTCATGCCCAGACCGCGCCAGAATCCGCGACGCGGGTCTTTGACGATCTCGTCTAAATAGTTGCGTTGGGCTTTGAACCGGCGTTGGTTGGAGTTGATCACATCGACATAGTCGCGGAACATCCAGACCAGTTTAGATCCTGCGAAATGGTCCAGCATCCAATAAAGGTCATGCGCTTCGTGCAGCGCTTTGACGACGACGATTGGGGCGATCGCCCCGTCGACCAGTTTTTCGATGTGGAAGATCGCGCGCATCATGAAGCCGTCGAACGCGCGCGGGCCGCTCTCCTTGAATACATAGGTGTCTGGGTGCCGTTCGATCACGTTCATGATCATATTCGTACCGGACCGCTGCGCGCCGGCGACAAAAACTACTTTCTTGTCGGGCCCATAGGAGAACCGACGAACCAGCGTTTGGTCGATATCCTTACCGATCAAAAACGGCCAAGCCTTGTATTGCCACAATGGGCGCATATCCGAACCTACTTTTCTGTTGTGCTGAATTTCGTCAGAGCAATCCGACTTAAACTAAGAAGCCACTTATTGATCGCAGCAAGCGGCGTGAAATTAACAGCCTGAAAACAGTCAGCCTCGCGCAATGGCTCGATAAATGGACGGGCAGGTGAATAAGTCGTTAATACCATCGATTTAGTCTAGATGTACCCCAAAAAAAGGCAGCACTCCCGCAATTTGTCGGGAACGCGTCATCGTACGGTTGCATCGGTCGTAAGGGCGACGCATGGTTGGCCGCGATCGACAAAGCCGACGAGGAAGGGATTACACCAATGGCCCTGAAACACGTTGTGACCGAAATCGGCATGGGGACCGATATCCGGGGCGCGGATCCGACCAAGGCCGCGGTCCGCGCGTTGCGCGATGCGCTTTGGCACAATTCGCTCAGCGTCGCAGTCGCGCTTGGGCAAGATACGGATTCGATGCAGGTCGAGGTGACCATCGGCGTGCCGATGCCGGACAGGGTCGACACCGCACAGGTCGCGGCCGTGCTGCCGCACGGCACCGGGACCGTGAACGTGGTCGAGGGCGGCTTGCAGATTCCCAACGACGCTGGCACCGATTCCACGCTGATCGCGCATGCCGCGGCCGTCGTGCGTCTCGAGTTGGATTGAGGGGAGACACGCCATGACCTTGAAACGAGTCATTCTCGAAATGGGCGCCGGCAACGATCTGCACGGCAAGGACTACACCAAGGCCGCGATGCGCGCCGTCGACGACGCTCTGCATCACAGCTCGCTCGTCATGATCCGCACCCTTGGCGTGGACAAGGGCAAGATGCTGGTCGACGTCACGATCGGTGCGCAGCAGCCCGATCAGGTCGATACGGAAGCGGTCAAGCAAAGGCTTCCCGTCGGCCAGGTCACGGTCAACGCGGTGAAAGGTGGCCTCGACCTGCCCGACGCCGATACCGGCGACACGCTGGTCATCGCCAGCGCGGCGATCGCGGTGCGGCTTGAGCTCGACTAAGCCTGTGCAATGCGCAGGGCGCGGGTGAGGTCGTCCTGCAGATCCAGCGGATCTTCGAGACCGACCGAGAGACGTACCAGCCCGCCGCCGATCCCCAGATGATCGCGCTCTTCGTCGCTGAGACGCTGGTGCGTCGTCGTCTGCGGGTGCGTGATCAGGCTCTTCGAGTCGCCGAGATTGTTGGACAAATCGATGATCTCCAGCGCGTTCAGGAACTTGAACGCCGCCTCCTTGCCGCCGCTTAGTTCGAAGCTGACCATGGTGCTGGCGCCGCTCATCTGGCGTGCGGCTAGTTCGTGCTGCGGGTGCGAGTCGAGGCCGGGGTAAATCACGCGCTCCAGGCTGGGCTGTTGCTCCAGGAACTGGGCAATTTCCAGCGCGTTCCGGCAGTGCTGCCGTACACGTAGATCGAGCGTTTCCAGGCCCTTCAGGCAGATCCACGCGTTGAACGGGCTCATCGCCGGACCGGTATGCCGCATGAACGGCGTGACGTATTCCTTGCGGAATTCCTTGTCGCAAAGGATCGCGCCGCCCAGCGCGCGGCCCTGGCCATCGATATGTTTCGTCGTCGAATAGACGACGATATCGGCGCCCAATTGCAGCGGTCGTTGCAGCATCGGTGTGGAAAAAACATTGTCGACGATGACACGGGCGCCGGCTCCCCGTGCGAGTTCGCAGACGGCGGCGAGATCGATGATCTCCAAGGTCGGGTTGGTCGGCGTTTCCAGGAAGACGCATTTGGTCTTGCGGCTGAGCGCTTCCTCCCACTCGGCCAGGTTGGTCCCGTTGACGACCCGGGTCTCGACCCCAAGGCGTGGCAGGATGTCGGTGATGATGTACAGGCAGGAGCCGAACAACGCCCGCGAGGCGACGACATAGTCGCCCGCCTCGACCTGACAGGCCAGCGCCGCGAAGACGGCTGCCATGCCGCTCGACGTCGTCGCGCAGGCTTCCGCGCCTTCCAGCAGCGCAAGCCGTTCCTCCAGCATCGACAGGGTCGGGTTGGCGTAACGCGAATAGATGTAGCGATCCGCGTCGCCGGAGAAGGCGGCTTCCGCTTCCTCGGCCGTACCGTAGACATAGCCGGACGTCATGTAGAGGGCTTCGCTGGTCTCTTGAAATCCGCTGCGGGACAAACCGCCCCGCACCAGGTTCGTCGCCGTCCGCCAGCGCGGGTCGCAGCATACCGTTTGTGTCATCGCTCCCTCCGATGCCTTCCTCGCATTCGACGGGGCCATGAAAAAACCCCGACCGCGAGGCCGAGGCGTAAACACCGTTCAGACCTTTTAGCGGTTTATTTAACGTGGCCGCAATCCGGTCGGACAAATCGCCACGAGAGAAGCACACCTACCGCGCTATGGATTTCGCGTCAAGCGGGGTTTTTTCGAAGCCGGTCTATTCGAGCGGCTTCAGATCGCGCTCGACGCCGGGACTGGTTCCGTGAAGTAGTGCGGCGCGCAGTCTGCCGTTATTGAACGTTCTTGAAATATGTATCCTTCTTCGCGATTTTGCCGTCGCGGATTGTGAAGATGTCGAGGCCGAGCCAGTCCTGTTTCTCGCCGTTCGGCAGCGTGCATTGCCGCCGCCATTCGGAAAACCCTTTGTCGCCGTCGACCCGGTTGTCGATATTGTTCCATTGAATATCGGGGCATCTGGTCATCAGGTCGGAAAAGAAGGCCCGCAGCGTTTCCCTGCCGACATAGCGTTGTCCATGAATGTCCGGACCCATGGCATTGTCGAACACGCCGTCGTCGGCGAAGAAATCGATGATGGCGTCGACATCGTGACGATTGAACGCATCGCCGATCGCTTCCAGCAGGGCGACGGTAGCGCCGCTTGTCTTGTCCAGTTCGGTGACACTCATGTTTGTTCTCCCAGATACGGATTTAGTCGATTATAGCGTGGGTCTTTGCGGGATATAGTGCCGATCCTGACGCAGACGCGAAGGACGGAAATTATGAACGAGCTCATCGCCTCTCCAGCCCGTGACATCGTCGAACGGCTGCGAAAGAAAGAGATCACGCCGACCGACCTCATCGACGCCGCGTTGTCTCGGATCGAGCAGGTCGACAGCGCGGTAAACGCGGTCCCGACCCTTTGCGTCGAGCGGGCCCGGGAACGTACCGGATCCATTTCCGGTCAATCCCTGCTTTGCGGGCTGCCGATCCTGGCAAAGGATCTGGTCGATGTGGCGGGCGTGCGCACGACCTACGGCTCGCCCATTTTCCGCGACCATATCCCCGATGCGTCCGACTTCCTGATCGACAAGCTTGAAAGCAACGGCGCCGTCGTGATGGGCAAGGCGAACACGCCTGAGTTCGGCGCTGGCGCGAACACGTTCAATGAAGTGTTCGGCAAGACTGTCAATCCCTACGATACGGCGCTGACCTGCGGCGGTTCGTCGGGCGGTTCGGCCGTCGCGCTGGCGACCGGCATGGCGTGGCTCGCCACCGGCTCCGATCTCGGCGGTTCTCTGCGAATTCCTGCCGCGTTCTGCAACGTCGTCGGGCTGCGACCGTCGCCGGGTCGTGTGCCGCACGGGCCGATTTTGGAGCCGTTTACTCCGATGTGGGTCGACGGTCCGATGGCGCGCGACGTTGCGGACCTGGGCCTTTTTCTGGACGCCATGTGCGGTTATGACAGGCGCGACCCGCTGACCTACGATCGCCCCGCGGAGCCTTATTTCAAGGCGGCTTCCGAGCCAAAGGCGCCGTCGCGGGTCGGCTTTTCCGCCGATCTCGGCATTACGCCCGTCGACACGGAAGTCGCAGCGATTTGTGCCGAGGCGGTTCGCCGGTTCGAAAAAATGGGCGGCGGGGTAACGGAGGAGTGCCCGGATTTTTCGACCGCGCATGATGCCTTCCAGACACTCCGGGCCGCCTCGTTCGCGACCGTAATGGAAGAAATGCTGGTCGAGCACCGCGATGCGTTGAAACCGGAAATCGTTGGAAACATCGAGCAGGGCATGGCCTTGACGGCGGCCGACATCGGTCTCGCCGAGCGGCAGCGGGCTGCGCTGTGCGCCGGGATGGCGGCTTTCTTCGCCGATCACGATGTGCTGGCGACGCCATGCGTCGCGGTTCCGCCATTTCCGGTCGAGGTCCGCTATGTCGAAGAGATCAACGGCAAACCGCTCACGAATTACGTCGAATGGCTCGCCATGACCTACGCAATTACGCTTACCGGTTGCCCGGCGATTTCGGTGCCTTGCGGTTTCACGGAGGCCGGCTTGCCGGTCGGGCTGCAGCTCGTTGGGAAGCCGCGCGGCGAGGCGGATTTGTTGCGCGTTGCAGCGGCGTTCGAGATGGAAATGGCGCTTTCGAGCGCTCCGATCGATCCGAAAGTCGCGGCATAATCGACAGATTGGTATAATCCGGTTGTGTTCGCCGGGCCCATTTGGCAGGGTCTGGCGGTTACAGAATTTGTTGGAAATATTGTTTCAAAGGAAACGCTTATGACCGATCAGGATGCCGCGCTGGGGTTCGCCGCGCCGCATGATACGCCGGTTCCGTATATCCATCGGATCACGACGTATTATCTGGCGCTTGGCTACGGCAACCCCTATCGCTGGGCACAATACGCGGATGTGCCTTTCACGCCGTTGAAGAAACCGCTGTCGGAATCGCGGGTCGCGCTCGTCACGACCGCCGCGCCCTATCAGGACGACAAGGGCGACCAGGGCCCGGGCGCCGCTTACAACGCGTCGGCCAAATTCTACAAGGTCTATTCGGGCGAGACCGACAAGGAACACGATCTGCGGATTTCGCACCTCGGTTATGACCGCAAATACAGCACGGCGGAAGACATCAACACCTACTTCCCGCTGGGGCAGCTGCACAAGGCCGCGGAATCGGGCCGCATCGGTTCGGTCGCACAGCGCTTCCACGGCGCACCGACGAACCGCAGCCAGATCACGACGATCGAACAGGACTGCCAGGATATCCTGGCCAGGGTCCGCGAGGACGAGGCCGACGTCGCGGTCATTGTCGCGAATTGACCGGTGTGTCATCAGACCGTGAGTCTGATTGCACGCTGCCTCGAAGAGAACGGTATCCCGACGGTCGTGATGGGATGCGCCAAGGACATCGTCGAAACCTGCGGCGTGCCGCGTTTCCTGTTCAGCGATTTCCCACTCGGCAATTCGGCCGGCAAGCCGAACGATCCCGGTTCGCAGGAATTCACGTTGGATCTGGCGCTGCGGGTGCTGGAAACGGCGGTAGGGCCGCGCACGACGGTCCAGTCGCCGCTGCGCTGGAACGCGGACGGACGCTGGAGGATCGATTTCAGCAATGTAGAACAGATGTCCGAAGAAGAGCTGCAAAAGCGCCGCGACGCCTTTGACGAGGTGAAGCGCGTGGCGGCCAAACAACGTCAGGAAGCCGGCCTGAAAGTGTCGGCGGCGGAGTAGGGGATGGGCAAACCCTTTGACGGGATCCGTGTCCTGGATTTCACCCAGGTCTTCGCGGGTCCCTTCGCCAGCTATCAGCTGTCGCTGCTAGGGGCGGACGTGATCAAGGTCGAGCGGCCGGGCGGCGAGGACTATCGCCGTTCGGTGCCGAACGACGAGTGGGCCGGCAAATCGATGTCGCCCTGCTGGATGGCGATCAACGCCAACAAGCGGAATGTTTCCTTCGATCTCAAGAATCCGAAGGCGATCGAGATCATCAAACGGCTCGCCCAGGATGCCGACGTGGTCATGGAAAACTTCCGGCCTGGCGTCATGGACCGGTTGGGGATCGGTTACGAAGCCTTGTCGGCGGTAAACCCGAAGCTGATCTATTGCGCGCTGTCGGGTTTCGGGCAAAGCGGACCGGAAAAGAACACGCCGGCCTATGACGGCAAAATTCAAGCGGTCTCCGGGATCATGTCGGTTACCGGGCATGAGGAAATGGGACCGACGCGGGCCGGGTTCGCGGTGTGCGATGCGTTGACCGGCATGACGGGGGCTTTTGCCGTCGCCAGTGCTATTCATCAACGCAGCCACACCGGCAAGGGCCAGATGATCGATGTGTCGATGCTCGACTCGACCCTGACATTCCTGTCGCCCGGCGTCGCCGACTATACGGTTGCCGGCCACCGCCAAGGCCAGTTCGGCAATATGGCGGTCAGCCGCAAGCCGACCGCGAACCTGTTCGAGGTGAAGGACGGCTATGTCCTGCTGGCGGTGAACAGCGAGAAGCAATTCGAGGGGCTGATGAAGGCGATTGGCCGTCCCGATCTGCTGGAAGACCAGCGTTTCGTCGACTGGCCGGCGCGGATCGCGAATGAGGCGCCCTTGCGGGCGATCATCGAAGAGATTCTTGCCAAGGAAGACGCCAAGACCTGGGAGGCGCGCCTCGCGGAAGCGGATGCGCCCGCGTCGCGCATCTATACCATCGAGGACGCGGTCAACCATCCGCAGCTCGCTCACCGTGAGGTTCTGCAGCAGACCGAAGGGCCCGACGGCCCGGTGACCTTGATCGGTTCCGGATTCATGATGGCGCATGGCGGTGGCAGTATCGAACGGCCACCGTCCGAGGTCGGCCAGCATACGGAAGAGGTGCTGGCGGAAGCCGGGCTCGACGGCGCCGAGATCGCGGAACTTCGAGAAGACGGCGTCTTCTGAGCCAAACGGAGAAAGCCCATGGCGCTTGATTTGATCCTGCGCAGCGCCCGCCTCGCGGACGGGACGCGGGACATCGGGATCGCGGATGGGCGTATCGCGGCAATTGAACCCTCGTTGGCCGCGGAAGGCGAGGCGCTCGATTTGGCGGGCGCGCTGGTCACGCCGGGCTTGATCGAGACCCATATCCATCTCGACAAATCCCGTATCCTCGACCGCTGCTCGCCGTCGCCGAACCGGGGCCGCGACCACATGGCGCGCGTCGCCGCGGTGAAATCCGAATTCACGGTCGAGGATGTTTACGAGCGGGCCAAAGCAACCCTCGAGGGCTGTCTCCTGCACGGCACGACCCATGTCCGCACCCATGTCGAAGTGGACCCGAATGTCGGCTTGCGCAGTTTCGAGGCCTTGCAGCAACTGGCGAAGGATTACCGCTGGGCGGTCGATCTCGAGCTCTGCGTCTTCGCGCAGGAGGGCTGGACCAACGTGCCGGCGGTCGATGTCAACATTGTCGACGCGCTGAAACAGGGGGCAACGGTGGTCGGCGGCGCACCGGGATACGATCCCGATCCTGCCGGGCAGATCGACCGTATTTTCGAATTGGCGCAGGAATTCGATATCGATGTCGACATCCATCTCGACGTCGGCCCGACGGCGGAGGAGATGGATATTTTTCAAGTCTGCGATCTGACGGAGAGACTCGGCTGGGGCGGCCGGGTCGCCGTCGGCCACGGTGCGAAATATTCGCTGCTGCCGTCCGCAGAACTAAAGGAATTGGGCAAGCGATTGGCGGATACCGGGGTCGCGGTCACCGTGTTGCCCGCGACGGATCTTTTCGTCATGGGGCGGGAAAGGGACTACGGCGTCATCCGCGGGCTTGCCGACGCCAACGCGTTGGTCGCCTGCGGCGTCAATTGTTCGTTGTCGTCGAATAATATCCTGAACCCATTCACGCCGTTTGGAGACGGCTCTTTGACGCGGATCGCCAATCTCTACGCCAACACGGTGCAGCGCGGCGCGACCGAAGAACTGGCGGCGTGTTTTGAGATGCTAACGCACAATTCCGCGCGGCTTTTGCGGCGCGACGACTACGGCATCACGGTCGGCAATCCCGCCGACCTGGCCGTCTGGGATGTGGGGAGCCCAGCCGAGGCTGTCGCGACGGCGGCGCTGCCGCTCTATGGTTTCAAGCGCGGCCGGCGCAACTTCTCGCGCGAACTGCCGCAATTGAACCGTCCGTAAACGGCGCCGGCGTCAGATCGCGATTTCGAACCCGAGGTCGATTTCGCTTGCTGGTGTACCGCCGCGCAGTCCCCAGTTTTCCAGCGGCACTTCGTAGAGGACGACGCGAATGTCCGGGGGATCGATCCCCAATTTTTGTAAATGGCTGACGATGGCTTTATACAACGCACGCCGGGTTTCCAACGTTCGTCCCGGATAGACCGTAATTTCAACGAGTGTAAAGCGCTCGCTGGCTTCCTTGGGTATCAGGAAAGCCTCGCGGTCGTACGTGCAAAGCCGTGTGGGGTGGGTGTCCTCGGGTACTTTGAGAGCTTCGACGACCGCGTTGTTGACGGCGAGGACGATAGTCTGTCGATCCTGCGGTTCAGCGTCTCGGAGCCGGTGAATGACTGCGTGCGGCATATGAACTCCTTATCGAAGAATAAGCGATATGATAAGCCAAGGTTACGAGAGCCTACACAATCTCGGACGTTTACTTGATCGCCAATTCCCGGGTAAATCTCAAGCAACCATGTCACAAGTAAACTTGACGCCTTGTCGTGAAACTCACCGCGGGCGCGTACGGGCGCGCCGCCGCTCTTGAAGGTCCACGAACTTGGCAACCGAGAGCATTGAAAGCCTGTTCGAGCGGTACGGGCCGGCCTACCGCTGGCTTGTGACGTTGACCGGCATGATGGGCGCTATGGTCATGATCCTGGCGTCGACTATGGCCAATGTGGCGGTACCGAGCATCATGGGGACTTTCGGCGTCGGCCAGGATCAGGCGCAATGGATGGCGTCGGCCTTCCTCGCCACGATGACGGCGAGCCAGCTTCTCGGTGCTTGGGTGATTGCCGCAATGGGCCCGCGTGGCGGATATTTGGCTGCCGTCGTCATCTTTGTCGTCGGTTCCCTGATCTGCGCCGGCGCCCCGACCATCGATATCTTGATTTTCGGCCGCGTCGTGCAGGGCTTCGCCGCCGGCGTGGTGCAGCCGGTGGCCATGGTGGTGATCTTCCGGGTCTATCCGGCGGATCAGCGTGGTCTCGCCATGAGTCTCTATGCCATGGGCATCATGATCGCGCCGATCATGGGACCGGTGGTCGGCGGCATCACCATCGACTGGCTCAGCTGGCGGCACGTTTTCTTCATTCCGCTGCCGGTGGCCTTCGTAGCGACGCTGATGTCCGCCCTGTTCATGCCGACCCGTGACTTGAAGGTGAAACGGCCTCCGCTCGACTGGCAGGGCTATATTTTGGTGGGGCTCGCGATCGTCTGCCTGATGACGGCGATCGCAAACGGGCAACGAGATGGTTGGGTCTCCGACAAGATTGTCGGATTGTTGGTGATCGGTGCTGGGTTGGCCACCGCCTTCGTCATTTCGCAATACCGGTCGTCGGCGCCGATCCTGAACTTCGCCGTTTTCAAGCATCCGCAGTTTGTCATCGCCGCTACTCTTGGTTTCGTCTTCGGGGCGGGAAATTTCGGCTCGACCTACATCATTCCGGTCTTCGTTCAGACCGTACAGGATTTCACGCCGACCGCGGCCGGCATGGTGACAGTTCCGGCGGGGATCGTCGTCATGTGCCTTTATCCGGTGATGGGGCGCCTGGTAGACAATTTTCCCATCCGCTATCTGGCGATGACCGGCTTGTCCATCTTTGCCTTCGGAATGATCCTGTTCAAGACGACCGACGTGAACACGACCTTCTGGACGCTGGCCTTCTTTGGCATCATCGGGCGGCTCGGCTTCAGCATCATGATCCCGGCGATCAACGTGTCCGCGCTCAACGCGCTGCCGCCGGAGCAACTTGATCAGGGTGCAGGGACGATCAATTTCGTGCGGCTGCTGGGCGGCGCGTTCGGGGTCAACTCGCTGGTGGTGTTCATGGAGCAGCGCACCGAGTTCCACAGCATCGCGCTCACCGCCACGCAGACCTCGCACAACAGCGCCAGCCGCGAATTGCTCGACCAGGTGGCGGATATTTTGCAACAGAGCGGTGTCGCGGAAGCCTTCCACCAATCCGGCTCGTTGCATTTCCTCGGCAAGGTCATCGAGGCGCAGGCCAATACGTTGGGCTTCAAGGACGGCTTCATGATCCTGTCCGTCATCTTCATCCTGGCTCTCGTGCCGGCCTGGCGCATGGGGGCTTCGAAACCGCGATAGGGAAGGCAATTTGGCGGTAGTGCCTCCGCCTCCTAACATGATGAGGCACTAATAGAGGGGATCAGATCATGCGGTTTGAAGGAAAGACGGCGGTTATCACCGCAGCGGGCGCGGGGATCGGTCGGGCGACGGCCGATATCCTGGTGCGCGAGGGGGCGACGGTCGTGGCAGTAGAGATCGACCAGTCGCGGCTCGACAGGATGGCGGCGGAACTGGCCGACGCTGCCGGGTCAGTGGAAGGCCGCTGCATCGACGCAATGGACGAGGATCAGGTCCGCGCCCTGGTATCGGAGGTCGAGGCGGCGCATGGCGGCATCGACCTGCTGGTCAACGCGGTCGGCGGCAGCACAATCGTCGATAATCCCAGCGCGACCATCGAATCCCTGACCTTCGAGGAATGGCAGAAGCTGATCGACTTCAACCTCAGCGCCACTTTCCTGTTCTGCAACGCCATCGTGCCCGGCATGAAGAAAACCGGCAGCGGTAAGATCGTTAATCTGGCGTCGATTGCCGGGCGCGGATTCAGCGCCGGGAGCAGCAGCGCCTATGCGGCGGCGAAGGGCGGTATCATCGCTCTCACGCGCAAGCTATCGCTTGAGCTGGGGCCGAACGGCGTAAATGTAAACGCCATCGCGCCGAGTCTGACCTTGACCGAGCGTTTGATGCCCCATTGGGAGAAACGCAGCGCCGAAAACCAGGCGGCGGAGATCGAAAAGGTGCCGTTGAAACGCATCGCGACGGCACGCGATCAGGCGGGCGTCATCGCGTTCCTGCTGTCCAGCGACGCGGATTTCGTCACCGGACTCACCATAGACGTTTCGGGAGGCCTCTCATGAGCGATCGCAGCAAGACCGTCGGTTTCATCGGCATGGGCATGATGGGCGGCGGCATGGCCGCCAACCTGCTGAAGGCCGGCTTTCCGCTGGTGGCCTACGATATCGACCCGGTCAAGAACGAGCGCTTCGCCGGGCTTGGCGCCACGATCGCCAACGGCCCCGCCGGCGTGTCGCAGGGCGCTTCGACGGTGGTCTGCATCGTCGAGACGACCAAGCAGGTCGAAGAGGTGGTGCTCGGCGACGGCGGCATCCTCGAGGGCGCACAGGAGGGTGACATCTTCGTCTGCAGCGCTACGGTAGACCCGATTATGGTCAAGGAACTGTGCGGCACCCTGGCAGCGCGCGGGATCACCCTGCTTGACGCTCCGGTCAGCGGCGGCGTGCCGCGGGCCAATTCGGGCGACCTGTCGATCATCGTCGGCGGTGACGCCGCGGCGGTCGAGAAGTGCCGGCCGATGTTCGAGGCCATGTCCGCGAAGATCTTCCATATGGGCGAAGTCGGGCAGGGCCTGGCCATGAAGCTCTGCAACAACATGATCACCCAGGTTACCAAAGTGGTAATAGCGGAAGCGATGGCGTTGGGCGCGAAGGCGGGCCTGGACCCGCGGCAAATGGTCGACGTGATAAGCGTCAGCACCGGCAACAGCGCCAGTTTCCAGACCGCCGCGCCGCGCTATCTGAGCGGCGATTTCTCGCCGGGCGGTACGATCGATATTTCCTACAAGGACCAGGAACTGGAGACGGCCTTCGCCAAGGCGCTCGGCGTGCCGATGTTCATGGCCGCGGCGTCGCAGCAGGTCTATCAGATGGGCCGCGCGGCAGGCCTCGGCAAGCAGGATGGCAGTTCATTGATCACGCTTTACGAGGATATGATCGGCATGAAATTGGGGCCGCGTAACGATTGAGGAGGAAATACGTGCTTTGTCCATTACCCCGTTGACCGCGGATTTCGGCGCCCGCGTGACCGGAGTCGATATCGCGAAGCCGCTTGAATTCGGAATTCTTAGCGAAATCCGCGAGGCTTTCGACCGTTATTCGGTCCTTATCTTTCCCGATCAGGCGCTCGACGACGAGAGCCAAATCGCGTTCAGCGAGCGGTTCGGGCCCTGCTGGATGATCTTATCGAGCGGTCGACGCAGCCGGAGAATAGCCTGCGGCACGAATGGCGCACCGGCGATGTGATCGTCTGGGACAACCAGGCGGCCGTGCATCGCGCGACGGCCTACGATGCCGCGCGGTATCCAGAGTACGACGATATCCAGCGAAGACGTCTGGCCGGAATTCGCGGCTTAAATAACCGCCACGGGCCGCACGGGGCAGCCGGTCGCGCCCTTGTATTTCGTTGGCAGCATGATGAAGCAGAAGGTCGTAACGGCGTCGCGCGCCAGCGCGTCCGTGACCAGGTTTTCGACCAGATAGACGCCGGCCTCGACCAGCGCGTGCTGGTGCACGGGCATGGAAATTTTGGGGTGCTCGGTGCCGGGCAGCACTTCGATCGCCATATTGTCGCAACAGATCGCGGCGACGTCCTGGCCGGTCAGCCACTCCGCGGCGCCGATCTCGATGCCGGGCTCGCCGGAGACGTAGCGGTCATTGTCCGTCATGAAGAAGCGGCCCCAACCTGTGTTGACGCAGAGTACGTCTCCCGGCCGCAGTCCGACATCGGCGGCGTCGAGCGCGCGTTCCAAATCGTCGCGCGTCACCGCGCGGCCGGCTTCCAGATAGTCGTTGCCGTCCAGTCCCGAGACATCGACGCAGACGCCGCGCGTGACGACCGGGGGCGCGTGCTCTATGCCCAAATTTTCCAGCCCCCAATCGCCGACTTCGTCCCGGGCGCTGCGGCCGCCATACATGTCGTCGCCCTTGGTAAAATGGCCCAGCGCGTCGATATGGGTGCCGATATGGGTCGTCATTTCGATGCGTTCCAGGTTGGAGCCTGCGTCGTTCTCCGCCCCCAGCGCGCGTCTTCGCTTGATGCCGTTCGCCGAGGTCGCGGAAGAGGTGATGACGTAGGGCAATTGCACCGGCTCGATTTTCGGCGCCCCCATCTCGATGACGTGGCTGAGGTCGTAGATGCGGCCTTGCCTGACCGAGCCGAGCGCGGACAATGTGGTCTCCGCCGTCAGCAAGTGCCCTGCCCCCAATTGATCGCCCGCACCCCAGCGCGCATGGTCGTGAATGCAGTTCGTCATCGGATGTCCTTTCAAGGCGGCGGGCTAAGATGATTTCGAGTTTATGGGATGGCGCCAACGAAATAAATTGGCGCAAAGGGAGAACCAGCATGCGCAATGCGAACAGGCAGTTGAGATTGAAATCGCGGCCGGAAGGACTGGCCGGTCCGGATAATTTCGATGAAGCGGTCACGCCGATCCGTCCACCGGAGGCGAATGAGGCGCTTCTGGAGACGGTCTACCTGTCGGTCGACCCGGCCATGCGCGTATGGCTCAAGGAGGATCCGGGCTACGTGCCGCCGGTCGAAATCGGCGAGGTCATGCGCGCGGGCGGGATCGCCAAGGTCGTCGAGAGCCGGATTGACGGTATCGAGCTCGGCGATCACGTCATGGCGCGGCTCGGCTGGCAAAGTCATCCGACGCTGGGGCCGGAAGGCATGCACAAAATCGATCCCAAGCTTGGATCGCTTGAGGATTGGATCGGGCCGCTCGGCACCACGGCACTGACTGCCTGGTTTGGCATGCGCGAGATCGGACGGATCGCAGCCGGTGAAACCGCACTGGTCTCGGGTGCGGCGGGTGGCGTCGGGCAGATTGCCGGACAGATCGCCAGGCTCGACGGGTGCCGCGTCGTCGGAATCGCCGGCGGCCCGGAAAAGTGCCGGTTCATCGAAGAGGAACTCGGCTACCACGCGGCCATCGACTACAAGGCGGTGCCCGATCTGAACGCTGCGATTGCGGCTGCGTGTCCGGACGGCGTAGACGTCTATTTCGACAATGTCGGAGGGCCTAACCTGGATGCCGCGCTCGGCGCGCTGCGCCATGGCGGCCGCGTCGTGGTCTGCGGCCGCATTTCGCAGACCGCCGCCGACGAACTCTATGGCGTCAAGAATGTCGGCATGCTGATCGGCAAGCGGGCACGCATGCAGGGGTTCATCGTCTCCGATTTTCAGGACCGCTACGACGAGGCGCGCCATTGGTTATCGGAGAAACTAAAGGCTGGCGAGATCAAGCAGCGTCTCCATGTGCTCGACGGGTTGGAAAAAGCGCCCGAGGGTCTCACCATGCTGTTCGAGGGTACGACGACCGGAAAACTTGTTGTCCGGGTAGCGGGTTAGCGCTTGCGGGCCCAAAACTGGTACATGCCGCGGAAAGTATCGGGGTTCGCGGTCTCGAAATCGTGCCAGCGAGAGAGATCGGTGACCGCGTCGCCATGGGCGGCCTTGAAGTCGTTGATCGCCGATTGATCCCGCATTTCGAAACCGAGAAATTCCAACCCGAGCGATTGCATCGCGGAATCGATCTTCGGCAAGGTGAAACGATGTTCCTGGACGTGGAACATCAGATCGCGGCATTCGCTGGTCGTGAAGAAACTGCTGCGTTCGGTAATGCTCGCCATCGTTTCGCTGCCGTCACGGGCTTGGGCCGCGATGGCCTCGCGGCAGCGTCGGATACCGGCCGCTGTGGCCGCGAAATCCCTTTCGGAGATCAGGCTGCGGGCTGCGATGACATCCTGACGGGCCGGTTCGCTGTAGAGGCCGATCTTCATGACGCCGCCGGCCCGCAAAAGATCGGTGAGAATGCGCCATCCGGCCAATGGGTCCGCGAGGTGATGCAAGACGCCGACGCACTCGATCAGGTCGAACTGCCTTTCCAGACCCGCCAGCGCCATGATATCGGCCTGCGCGTAATCGATGGATTCGATCCCGCATTCCCGGGTCTTTCGCATCGCGTAGGATAGGCTGGAGAGGCTGAGGTCAATCGCCAGAATTTTTGCGTTCGCAAAGCGGCCGGCGGCGAGCAAGGATTGTTGGCCTGTCCCGCAGCCGGCGATCAGAATGTCCGGTTCGTCCGGTGTTACATATCCGTCCAAGGAGTACCGAAGCGGCGCGCCCCGCAGCACGTCGCCGATTGGCGCGGGCTGGTGCAATGCGGCGAACTTTGTCCAGCGGGGATAGGGGTTTTCCTCGTACTGCGCGCGAACCGACGCCGAAACGTCATCCCCGATCGCGGTCAGTCGCGGCATGGCGTCCTTCAAGCGCCGTTCCGCAAGGGGCTCGGCGTCTTGCAGCGCGATAATGTCTTGCACGATGCCGGGCCAATCGTACGCCGTAAGCTGTACCGACCATTCGATCTCGCCGAGAGGCCGGTAAGTGCCGAGCAGGGCGAGCCACGCTGCCGGAGGATTTCCAATCAGAAGGTTTTCTTCGATTTCGCTCAGGAGGCGTTCGACCGCGGCTTCCTCCTCGGCGGTGACCGAGAAAACATACTCATTGAGAAAGCAATGCCGGGCGAGCGCGCAGGCAAATTCCAATCCGGAAACGTCACCCGGCGCCGACAGCGCGGAATCGAGCAGTACACCTCGCAGAGCGGTCAGCATCGCTTCCACCCGCATATCCCTGAAGGGGCTAAGCGCCAAGGCGCGAAGCAGGAGCGGGATAGCCGACAGGCGAACCGCGTCGGAGCGCTCTAAATCGGGCGAACGCGCCAAAATGTCGGCGAAAACGGCGTGGTGGCGAAGCGCGCTGAGGATCGCCGGCATAACCGATTGCGGGTCAACGGCTGGATGGTCAAGTAGACGGAGCAGGTC